>JAQBPK010000012.1 GCA_028287565.1 Vulcanimicrobiota bacterium | reverse complement strand
CGCACCCAATCCCCTAGCTAGTCTTAGGCTTCGCGAACGATCAGGATGACGCTGCTGCCGCCGATCACGTACCAATCGGGATCCTGGAGCGCGTCGAGCGAGAAGTTCTCCGACGCTCCGGGAGCATAGACCAGGATCGTGTTGAGCATTACCATTGTGAAACCCACCCTCTGTGTTTACGTTGTGCAAATAAGTTGTCACCCGAGCAATTAGACTTTGCACTCAGGTGACCGGGCTGTTCTGATCGCCGATTAGCGCTCCTGCTGCCGTTTTGCCGAAGCTAGGCGCGTCATGTACGCTCTCGCACATGGCTTGCTCGGCACTTTGATGAGAAGCGTCAGACGTACCGAGTGCGCGCGTACGCATGGACACCGGCGGCATTAGTTCCTGCGCGCGCAAACTTTACGCTCGGCGCGCGAAACGCAGGCGAATCTCGCCCGCGAAACGGCTCTCCGAGCCGGCGCGCGCAGGTTGCCCGCCGGTGTGGCGACCACGTCGCCACGCGCGCGATCGCGCTGCATCGCACACGTTCTGCACCTTCGAGACCGGCGTCACCGCGGCGCGGAGCATAAAAAAACCGCCCAGTCATTGAGCGGAACGGCGGTTGACGTTGGGATCCGAGCCCCCGGTTAGGTCGACCGGATGCGCCGCTGCTTCGAAGTCCAGCGGCGCATCCGGTCGTTAGTCAGTGCTTAAGCTTCGCGAACGATGAGGAGGAAGCTGCTGCCGCCGACCACGTACCAATCGGGATCCTGGAGCGCGTCGAGCGAGAAGTTCTCCGACGCTCCGGGAGCATCGACCAGGCTCGTGTTGAGCATTTCCCTTGTGAAACCCACCCTCTGTGTTTACGTTGTGCAATTAAGTTGTCACCCGAGCAATTAGACTTTGCACTCAGGTGACCGGGCGGTTCTCATCGACGAATTGCGCTCCTGCTGCCGTTTGCCGAATGAGCCGCGTCATGCATGCTGCCGCACGACACTCGCTCAGCCCGCTACGGAGCGCGTCAGACGTACCGAGTGCGCGCGCACGCGTGGACACCGGCGGCATCAGTTCCTGCGCGCGCAAACTTTACGCTCGGTGCGCGAAACGCAGGCGAACCTTAACCGCGAAACGGCTCTCCGAGCTGAACGTGACCCGGCGGTCCGCCGACTTTGCCGCGCTGCACGTCGAAATCGTGCGGCTTGCCGTCGTACGCGCGCAACTGCGTCTGATACGTTCCGTATTCCCACCAGAATCTGCCATCGAGCTTGTCGACCACGTCGCCCGTGCGCAATCCCGCTGCATACGCGGGTCCGCCCGGCCGCACGATCGCGCGCATGTATCCATCGGCCGGTTTGAACAGCACGTAGAAGAACGTCGGCCGCGCGCTGGACGGATCGAACGAAAGCCCGCGCTCGAACACTTCCGCCGCGAGCGCGGGATGCTCGCGCGACCAGACGCGCATGCGAAACAACGCGTCGAGCGCGGCGCTGCGCACGTCGCCTTGCGCATGCCATTCATCGACGTTCCAGCCGGCGCAGTCGAACAGCTCCAGCGCGACGTCGCGCCCGTCGCGGCCGAGCGGCGTGACCGTCATTTTGATCGCGGCGGCGTACGGCTTGCCGCTGCAATCGCTTGCGGCCGGATCGCCCTGCGCAGCGATGACGCGGTAGCCGCGCCAACCGCGCGCGATCGCTTGCGAAACCTCGTGCGCCGCGCGTGCACCGTCGGGCGTTCCGTCGTCCATCATCGCGATCGTGCGCGCGGCCGACGGCGGCGCGTAGAGGCCATCCGCGGCGACCGTTGCAGCGGCAGCGGCGCGCGGCGGAAACGGCGCCGTGCCGAACAGCGCGCCGCCGGCGACCACGACCACGAGCGCGGCGAGCGTCGCCACGCCGACCTGCCACGGCAGCAGCAGACGCGTGATGCGCTCGACGCCGGTGCCGGTGAAGTTCGCGACCCACACGTTCTGCGTGTTGGTCGGATCGCAGACGTTCTGCACTTGCACGACCGCCATCACCGCGGCGACGAGCGCGACGGGCGGCAGCACGTGCAGCGTCGCGAGCACCGTGTACACGCCGATGCCGACGCCGTACGGGTTGAGCGGGCCGCGGTAGAGCGCGAGCGGCGACAGCAAACCGAACAGCACGACGTACGCGACCGGCGAGCGCGGCGCGACCGACGCGACGAGCGGCGTCACGGCAGCCTGTACCTGCGGCGTGTTCGCGGCGACGAGCAGCATGCCGATGCCGATCATCAGGATCGTCGCGGGCGCGACGTCCTCGATGCCGCGAATCCACGCCGCCATCAGCGTCTGCACCGCGGCGCGCGGCCGGGTGACGAGCACGCCGTAGACGGCCGCGAGCGCGAAACCGACGATCGCGTCGACTCCGAAACCGCGCAGCAGCACCAGCGGCAGGATCGGCGCAACCAGCGCGAACGGGCCGACGCGCTTGCGCGGCGCATCGCCGGGCTCAACCTTCGTCGCGTAGTCGCGCGTCGAACGAGCGCGCACGACGGCATACGCGACGAGCACGACCGCCTGGATCGCAAAGATCACGAACGCGTAGCTCTGAAACGCGGTGCGGTCAACGCCGAAGATCGTGCCGTAGAACTTCCACTGCGCGATGTTGAGGATGTAGCCGAGCCCGAACGCGAGCAAGAACAGCGTCGCCGAGGTCGCACGGGGAACGCCGACCGTCATCAGCACCGGGAGCACGATCGTTCCGATCATGATGATGGCGCCCAAGCCGGTGACCGTAGTGAACAGGATCGCCACGACCGCGCACATCAGCAGCGAGAGCACCAGCGGCCGGTCGCCGCCGAACTCGGCGGCGTACGTGACGAGCGTCTCGGCGATCCCGGTCGAGAGGACGACGCGGCTCAGCAGCGCGCCGAAGAACAGCGTCGCGTACACCGGCGCCAGCCTGACGGCGCCCATCGTGACGACCGACGCAAGGTCGTGCGCGAATTTCGGATCGTCGGATGGTGACGTGACGTGCTGGAGCGGGAGCCCGGCAAGCGCGGCGGTCGCGAGCGCCATCAGCGGGACGGCGAGCAGCGCAGGCAGCTTGCGCGCGATCATCAGCCCCGCGAGCGCGAGGAAGACGACGACGATCGCGATCCCGCTCAGCGCGCCGATGACGTCACCCGGGAAGAAGCCGAAGGCATCACGTCGTCCCACGCCGGGACGGTCCCTCGGCGCAGGTAGTCTTCGCGCATGACGCCGTCGATGCGGTCCGCGCAGCGCTGCGCGTCGTCCGCGGCGACGCGGTAGTGCGCCCGCATGTGCTCGAGCCCGGGATCGGTGCTCTCGTAACGCCAAGCGGCTGCGTACACCGGCTCGATGTTGGCGAGCGCGTCGCGCAGCTCCCAGCACAAGTACTTCGCGATACTGAGGCTGCGATACACCTGCGACACGTCGGGCTTGGTCGCGTGCGCACGCGCGTCGTCGTAGTAGTCGCGCGCCTCTTTGCCGATCTGCAAGCGCCGCGCGAGCTGGTCGTAGCGCAGCGCGCCGAGCTTCATCGCGAGCGCGGCTTGCGCGTGCAGCGGCGGGCGCGCATCCCACAGATGCGCCATGACGGTCTCCGCGCGGGTGCGCACGCTCGCGAGGTCCATCGTGCGCGCGCGCGCCTGCACGCGCGGGTCGAACGGGTCGCGCCAGAACAGATAATCCGGCTGGTCGGACGGCGTCGTGCGCAACAGCGGCCGGATCGCCTGCAGAGTATCGAGGTCGGCGGCGAAGCGCGCGTCGTCGCTGCCGAAGAACGCGCGTGCGAACGTGCGGTGCCACGCCGCGTCGTCCACCGGCTTTTTTTGCCAGGCGCTTGCGGCGGCGTACGCCACGGACGGCCACGTCGCCTCGAACAGCGTCTCGCCGTCATCGTGCCAGACGGTCATGAACATGCCCAGCATCCCGCGCGCACCCTTCGCTTCGCCGACGAACCGCCCCACGTTGGCGTACGCGGTCGCGAGATCGGGATAGATCTCGTTCCAGTTCGCCGCGCCCGGCGAGACCATCTGGTCGAAGCCCGCGTTCGCGACGGTCTCGATGTACGGCTTGAACGTCTTCTCGGCGCTGTAGTGGAACGTTACGACAACCGTGCTTTTCGGAATCAAGCCGAGGATCGTTTTATCTTGTTGGATCGCGTCGTCCCAGATCATCGGGCGCGCACCGCTGCCGGTGAGAAACGACGCGACGCGGTTGACGTGATCCGCGAACACCTGCGCCGTGCGCGGCGTGCGCCCACGGCCGAGGTCGAGCGGCTCGTCCGCGCCGACGTGCATGAACGGCACGGGCTTCGCGGCATCGAGCGCGCTCTTCACCAGGGGTTCCAGATACCGGTACGTCGCCGGATCGCTCTCAGCGAGGAGATAGCCGTGCGGGAGCTCAGCCAGCGGTGCGAGCTGCTCCCACTTGAGCGACTCGTGCATGTGCGCGAACGTCTGCTGCTCGGGGATCAGCGTGACGTGGAAGTGCCGCGCGTACAGCGAAAGCTCGTGCAGCTGCGCCGCCGTCCACCCGTTCGGCCATGCGACAAACGGAAAGCGCGGATCGGCGAAGACTTGCTCCATGTACGGCGACCAGCCGTTGATCTTGAGCGATGCGAGCGTGCGAATGCGCTGCTTCGCGTAGTCCATCGTCGGAAACGGCCCGCGCGAGACGTCGTCCGACACGATGCGCCAGAGCATCGCCGGCTCGTCGCCGATCGAGACGCACGGCAGCACCCAGCGCGAGCCGCTGCGCACCGGCAGCTGCGCGAGCGTCATCAGCGCGTCGAACTGCGTTTCCGGCGCCTCGCCGTGCACGATCTCGACACCGTCCGTGCGCACGGTCAGATCGTACGCGTCCGGCTTGTGAAACGCGCGAGAGCGCGCGGTCGACCGGAACAGCACGTCGAGCCTGCGGCCGGAGCGGTCGGACGCCGACAGCACCGGCGCCGGGATGCCGAGCGCGGTCCAGCGCTCGCGGAGCAGCTCGAACCCGCCCCGGTCGGCGAGCTCGGAGAACAGCAGCGGCCGGTCGAGCGTGAACGGCGCGTCGCATGTGATCGGCTGCACGGCGACCGGCTGTGGGACGAGCGCCGGAATCGGGAGCGTGTCCGCCGCGACGGCCGGGGCCGGTGCGGCAAGTCCGGCGAGCAGGACGAACGCCGCGACGAGGAACGATCGCACGTGCCGCGCTACACCAGCGCGTGCGCCGTCTCCTCGCCGCAGTCTGCTCTGCCACGCTTCTCGCGAGCGTGGTGCCGGCCACGCGGTTCGGCACGGTGCCGGGCGTGAACGGCCATGCGCCGTTGCCGGCGCCCGCCGCGTCGCCGTGAAGCTGCTCGCCGGCGTGCTCGTCGCGATCACGCTGTCCGCCGCAGGCACCGACGACGACGTGCTCGAGCGCGTGCACGTTCGCGTGATCGGCAGCGAGCTGCGCACCGCGTCCTGTCGCGACATCGGCGCCGGCAGCGGGGAGCTCGGCTACACGAACTTCCGGTTCCAATACCAAATCTCGGGCGGCCGGCGCGGAACGTCCGGGCACTACGCGGGCAAGGTGACGTTCTCGCTCGGCGACGTCACGATCACGACGCCGAGCTCGATCGTATGGCCGGCGATGACGGAGAAGGACCACGACCGAACCGAAGCGCTCCGCCGCGCGATCTTTCACCACGAGGTCGGCCACGTCCGCATCGCGGAGGCGGTGCGCGATCAGCTCAACGCGCGCGAACCGCTGGCCGCACCCGACCCGTTCGCGTTCGGAAGCGCGGCAGACGCGATCGGCCGCGAAGGCTTCGAAAAGTTTCGCGCCGAGGAACGCGAGTACGACGCGCTCACCGACCACGGCCGCAAGCAGCGCGCCGCAACGGGCGTGCTGGCCGGCCCGGACACGATCCTGGTCTGCCGCTAGCGAAGGGACCGCACCCGCCCGGACGAACGGACCGCCATGGCGCTGAGTCCCATCGACATCGCGGTCATCGTCGCGTTCTTCGCGATCAACCTCGGCATCGGGCTGTGGTTCGCGCGCGGCAGCGGCAAGAACATCGGCGAGTACTTTCTGTCCGGCCGCAGCGCGCCGTGGTGGTTAGCCGGGACGTCGATGGTCGCGACCACGTTCGCGGTCGACACGCCGCTCGCCGTCACCGGATTCGTCGCGCAGAACGGCATCGCCGGCAACTGGCTGTGGTGGAACATGGCGGCCAGCGGCATCCTGACCGTCTTCTTCTTCGCGGCGCTGTGGCGGCGGTCGGGCGTGCTCACCGACGTCGAGTTCATCGAGCTGCGCTACGGCGGCAAGCCCGCGTCCGCGCTGCGCGGCGTGCGCGCGGTGTACCAGGGCGTGCTCGTCAACACGATCATCATGGGCTGGGTCAACCTGGCGATGGTGAAGATTCTTTCGCTGACGCTGCACGTGCCGACGCTGCCCGCGCTGTACGTGTGCCTCGCGCTGACCGCGCTGTACGTCACCATCGGCGGCTTCTGGTCGGTGCTCGTCACCGACTTTCTGCAGTTCATCGTGAAGATGTCGATGGCGATCGTGCTCGCGGTCGTCGCCGTCATGGCGGTCGGCGGGATCGGGCCGCTCAAGGCCGCGCTCGCCGGGATCGACGCGAAGCACGTCGCGAGCGGCGGCGGCTCCATTCTCGCGTTCGTGCCGTCCGGCGATGCGAGCTGGATGCCGATCACGACGTTCCTCGTGTTCGTCGGCGTGTCGTGGTGGGCGTCGTCGTATCCCGGCGCCGAGCCCGGCGGCGGCTCGTACGTCGCGCAGCGCATCTTCGCGTGCCGCAGCGAGAAGGACGCCGTCTTCGCGACGCTCTTCTTCAACGTCGCGCACTACGCGCTGCGCCCGTGGCCGTGGATCCTCGTCGCGCTGGCCGCGCTCGTGCTCTACCCGCAAGGCGTCATCGGAGCCGGCGGCAAGGTCGATCCGGAGCTGGGCTACGTGCAGACGCTGGTCGACCACCTTCCCGTCGCGCTGCGCGGGTTGATGATGGCCGGCTTCCTGTCGGCGTACATGTCGACGATCGGCACGCAGCTCAACCTGGGCTCGTCGTACCTCACCAACGACCTGTACCGCCGCTTCATCAAGCCGCAGGCCAGCGACGCGCACTACGTCGCGGTCTCGCGCTGGATGACCGTGGTCGCGATGGTGCTCGCGGCGGTCGTCACGCTGTTCATGTCGTCGGTCGGCGAAGCGTGGAAGTACATGCTCACGCTGACCGCGGGAGTGGGGCTCGTCATGATCTTGCGCTGGTACTGGTGGCGGATCAACGCGTGGAGCGAGATTTCCGCGCTCGCCGCGTCAGCGATCGTCGGAAGCTGGTGCTATCTCAGCGGCATCGTCGCCGGCGACGACCCGAACGCGACCGCGAAACGGCTGCTCATCACCGTCGCGGCGACGACCGTCGTGTGGCTCGTCGTCACGTTCGTCACCAAGCCCGAGAGCGAGGCAACGCTGACGCGCTTCTACGCGCGCGTGCGCCCGGCGGGCGGCGGCTGGGGACCGATCGCGCGGCTCGTCCCCGGCGGCTCGGAGGACAACCTCGGCATCGCGCTCGTCGACTGGGTCGCGGGGCTGGGGCTGGTGTACGGCACGCTGTTCGGCATCGGCCGGCTCGTGCTCGGCGAGCTCGCGCAAGGGCTCGCGTGGTGCGCGCTCGCGGCCGTGTGCGGCGCGGTGATCGCGCGCTCGATGCGCCGGACGCCGACGGCAAAAGCCGCGGCCGCGACGGCGATCGTGCTGCTCGCGGTGCTGGTCCCACAGCGCGCGTTCGCGGACGCGAACAAGACGCTGACGAACGTCAAAGGAAGCGTCACGTACGAGCGCAGCGGCAAGGAGAAACCGCTGATCCCGGCCGCCTCGATCGCGCTAGCGTCCAATGACTGGGCCGCGACCGGCGGAGCGTCGCAGGCGCGCGTGCTGCTGCCGGATTCCTCGCGCGTGCTGATCGCGAGCGACACGCGCGTGCAGATGACACGGTTCGAGCAGTCCGACGTCGCGCACGCGCAGTTCGTGGTCGACCACGGCCGCGTGCGCTTCCAAGTGGAGCACCCGCAGGGCGCGCGCGCCGACTACACGTTCAAGACGACGACCGCGAACATCGCCGTGCGCGGCACCGAGGGCGACATCGCGGTGGAAGGCGACGATTTGACGATCAACGTCTACAACACGCAGTCGCCCGACGCACCGGTCGAGGTGACGTTCACGGCGGGCGACCAGCCGGGAAAAGTGGTGAAGCTCTTCGCCGGCCAGTCGCTCGTGGCGCGGCTCGTCGACGGCGTGATTCAGAGCAAGATCGACAAAGTGACGCAAGCCGCGATGGCGCAGTTCGCGGAGCTCGGCATCCCGACGAGCGTCGCGGACTTCAAAGGCCGTGCGGCCGACGAAGTACGCAAGCGCTTACCGGGAATTCCCGGCTTCCCGCACTAGCGCGCAGAGCGCCGCGCGGCGTCAGCGCTGTCCGTGCGTGCGGTCGTACTCGATCGCTTCGTCGAGCTGCTGGCGGGCGCGCTGCAGCAGGTCGATGGCCTGTTCGCGGTGGCCGCCGTAGTCGTGCCGGTCGCGCTGAAGCGAGTCGATGACTTGCTCGAGCCGGCGGATCTCCATCCGGATGTTGCGGTCACTGCCCTGCCCGGACCGCACGTACGCCGAGCCGTACATGGGTTGTTGCTGCGCCGAGGCGACGGTTCCGAGCGCGGTCGCTCCGAGCGCCGCGGCAAGGACGACGAGACGAACGTTCATGTGATACCTCTGCTGATGATGGCGATGAAGATGAAGACACGCGCGATCGCGTGCCGCCATCGTAACGCCGCCCCCAGCGGCGTGTGAACTGCATCTCAGCGAACTCTCAGCCGCGATTCACCCCGCTCTCACTCGCGCTCGCCCCGCCGAGCAATCAGCTCGTGGGCGCGTCCGCGATCGCGCCGAAGCGCTCGTCCAAGAGGCGTGCCGCGGTGTCCAGCTCCGTCGCGAGCTCGTCGAGCGAGGCGGCGGCGCGGATGCGGTCCGCGCATTCCACGATCTGGCGGTCCAGCTCGTGGACGCGGTCCACCAGCGCCTCGCCGAACCGTGCGTGGTCCGCGGCGCGGATCACCCGCTGGTCGGAGAACTCGCAGCGCAGGATCAGGCCGTCGAGCCGGTCCATGAGCGCGCCCGCCGGGTTCAGGCGGTCGCGGACCGCGGCCAGCGTCTCGCCCAGATAGGCCCGGATCTGCTTGTCGACCTCGTGCCGGGCGCTGTCGTCGGCGTAGTCGGCGTAGCCCGGGACGCGGGACCGGAGGTACTCGAGGTCGGTCATCCCGCGGGTTACGGCGTTTCCGGCCGAAAACCCGGGTATGTCCTCCCTCCAGTGGCTCGTCGCCCTGGTCGCGCTCGGCGGTATCGCCGGGTGCGCCGTGGCGTGGCGCCGCTGGCGCGCCGAGCGCCGCGAGCTCGCCCGTGTCCGCGGCACGTTCGCCCGCTACGTCGCCCCGTCGGTGGTGGACGTGCTGCTCGCGCGCAAGGACGAGCGACTCTTCACCGGGCGCGCAGTGCGCGCGACCGTGCTCGTCTGCCGCATCCGCAACTTCGCGCACTTCATCGAGCCGCTCTCGCCCGAAGAGACACTGCGCTACCTCAACGAGTTCTACGGCTTGGCCGGAACCGCGATCCAGCGCCACCGCGGGATCATCGACTCGTTCCTCGGCGACGGGATCGTCGGCGTGTTCGGCGTGCCGCTCGACAACCCGACGCAGGAGGACGACGCGCTGCAAGCGGCGCTCGCGCTCGTGCGCCACGTCGTCGCGATGCGCAAGCGCTGGGAACGCCAGCACCGCAAGCCGTTCACGATCGGCATCGGCATCAACACCGGCGAGATGATCGCGGGCGACGCAGGCTTCCGCGACCGCCGCGAGTTCACCGTGGTCGGCAGCGAAGCGACGTTCGCGCACCGGCTGCAGGAAGCGGCGTTCGCGCTCAACGCGTTCATCGTCGCATCGCGCGCGACGTGCGAGTCGTTGGCGTCGGAATACAAGCTCGTGCCCGTGAGCGGCGTGCCGCTGCCGGGCGTGCGGCGTCTGCTCGACGCGTTCGTCGTGCGCGCGCGCTTGCGCGGCGCGGAGCAGTTCACCGTGCCGTCCGACGCAATGGTGGAAACGACGATCGAGCCGGCCGCTGCGGCAGCGAGCGCCGCCGGCGCGCCGTTCGCGGCGCACTCCGCGACCGGAACCACGACGCCCGCGCCGGTCGCAACAACGCCCAAACCGCCGGAGCCCGAACCGCCGGTCGCGCGCCCGCGCGTGCGGCCGAGCAGCACCAGGACGACCGCGACCGCGACGACTACCGCGTGCGGACCGGCCATGCCGGAGCTGCGCCACGGCTGGATGTTTGCGCAGGACGACGCGAAGCCGATTCTGCCTGAACCGCCGCCGCCGCGCGCGACGTACGAAGACCGCGGCGGCTCGTTCGAGCTCTAGCGCTAGACCTCGAGCGGCGTCGCGTCGGGGACACGCGCGCGCGCCGCGGGAAACTCCAGCGCGAACGTCGTCTCGCCGGGCTCCGCGCGCTCCAGCACGACGCGGCCGCCGCACCGTGCCACCGCGCGTTCCACGATCGCCAGACCGAGTCCCGAGCCTTCCACGTTGCCGCGGCTTTCGCCGCGGAAGAAGCGCTCGAAGATCCGCTCGCGCTCGGCGCCCGGGATGCCGGGACCGCCGTCCCGGATGCGCACGACGACCGCATCGTCGCGCGCGGCGAGCGTCACGTGCACGTCGCTGCCCGCGCCGTACTTGATCGCGTTGTCGACGAGGTTCTCGATCGCCTCGTGCACGTCGGCGTCGTCGGCGATGACCGGCGGCACGGGGACCGCGTCGAGCAGCACGCGCCCGCCGCGCGCCGCCGTCACGTCCGCGATCGCGTCGGTCGCGATCCGTGCGACGTCGATCTCGCCCGATTGCGACGGCGCCGGGCGCTCTAGCCGTGCCAGCAGCATCAGCCGCTCCACCAGCGTGCGCATGCGTGCCGTCTGCGCCTGCAGCGTCGCGAGCGCGCGCTCGCGCAGCGCGAGATCGTCGGGCTGCGCTTTGCGCAAGATCTGCAGATAGCCGTCGATCGCGGTGAGCGGCGTGCGCAGCTCGTGGCCCGCGTCGGCGACGAAGCGGCGCATGTGCTGCTCCACGTCGCGGCGCTCCTCGAACGCCTCGGCGACCTTCGCGGTCGCGCCGTTGTACGCGGCGATCAGCGCGCCGAGCTCTTCGCGGTCGGCGGTGCGAACCTCGCGCGGCGTGAAGTCGCCGCCCGCGAAGCGCCTCAGCTCCGAGGTGACCGTGAGCAGCGGCTTGATCGCGAGGCCCGTGAGCCAGCGCGCGAACGCCCATGCGATAGCAATCGCGAAGAGCACGCTGACGGCGAGCGTCGTCGCGCACGTGTTCAGTGCCGGACGCAGTCGCTGCAAATCGGGCGCGATGATCACGGTGTCGCTGCCGACGCGCACGACGTGCGGGCGCAATCCGAGCAGCGAGGTGAGGCTCAGGTTCTCCACGTTGCGCGGCGCGTCGGGCAGCGCGCCCGTGCCGAGCCCGCGGTTGGGCGGCGGCACGCGCACGATCACGCCCTCGCGCCGCGCTTCGGTCGCGATCTCGCCTTCGAGCACGCCCGGCGGCGCGTTGGGATGCGCGGCGACGATCGTCTCCGCGATCCGCACGCTCGTTTCGACGGCGACGAGCGTCGGGCGCGCGAGCGCTTCGAACTCCAGCCGCGTGCCGAGCACCGCGACGATGATGAGCGCGGCGGCCACGAGCGACGCGTACGCGAGCGTGAGCCGCGCCCGCAACGATCGCATCACGCGGGGCGCATCACGTGCATCACGCCTCGCGCAGCGAGTAGCCGACTCCGCGGATCGTGTGGATGAGCCGCGGCGCGCCCTCGGGGTCGACCTTGCTGCGCACGTACGAGATGTACGTCTCGACGGTGTTCGGTGACAGATCGCGGTCGACGCCCCACACCATGTCGAGCAGCTCTTCGCGCCGGAA
>JAQBPK010000002.1 GCA_028287565.1 Vulcanimicrobiota bacterium | reverse complement strand
CCGGCCGCGGCCAAACCGAAGCCGCTGGGCGAGCTCGTGTGCGTGCGGATCAGCGGTACGAGCAGCGTCAGCCCGAGCCAGCCGTACACGACGGACGGGATGCCGACCATCACCTCGATCGCGGGCTTGAGCACCTGCGTCATGCGGAACGGCGCGATCTCGGCGAGAAAGATGCCGACCGCGATCCCGAACGGGCCGCCGATCGCGATGGCGAACAGCGTCACCGCGACGGTTCCCGTGATGAACACGGCGGCGCCCGGATGGTTCGCGTCGGGCGCGAACTCGGGCGAGAACAGGAACGACCAGAGCGGGAACTTGTCGACGTAGAACGTCTTGGTCCCCTCGAACGCGAGGTACCCGAGCAGCGCCGCCATCGCGAGGATGACGAACCCCGCGGCGATGCGCAGCCCGAGCACCGCGATGCGCTCGGTCCTGCGCGAACGGCGCGCTTGGAGAGCGATCACGGCATCGGCTCAGCGATCGGTTTCTTTGACCTTCATCGCCGAGATCGGGATGAACTTGTTCTTCTTCACGAGATCGGTGCGAGCGCCCACGTAATCGATGAACGCGGCGGCGTCGCCTTTGGCTTCGCCGTTCGTGAACATGTGCTCGTACGACCAGATCGGGTACTTGCCGGTCGCGATCGTCTCCGGGCTCGGCGCGACGCCGTCGACCGAGACGATCGTAACGCCGCCGCCGGTGACGCCGGAAAGCGCGACGTACGAGATGGTCCCCGGCGTTTGCTTCACCACCGAAACGGCCGTCCCGGTCGCGTCCTGCACCAGACCGTTCTCGGACAGCGGCGTCGTGCCCATGACGGTTTTGACGAAGACGGCGCGCGTGCCCGAGCTGCGCGGGCGGTTCACGATGACGATCTTTTGGTCGGCGCCGCCGGCGTCTTTCCAGTTCGTGACCTTGCCGGCAAATATGTCGCGCAGTTGCGTTTTCGAGAGGTTCTTCACGCCCGCGGAAGGGTTCGTGACGATTGCGAAGCCGACGACCGCGACGCGGTGGTCCACCAGCTCGGGGTGATCGGGTGCGGTGATGTCGGAATCGCCGATGTCGATCGCCTTGGCGGCGACTTGGTTGATGCCGGTCGACGAGCCGCCGCCCGAGACGCTGATCTTCACGTTCGGGTGCTCGGACTGATACGCCGCGCTCGCGTCCTTCACGAGCGGGAGCATCGCCGTCGAGCCGGCGACCGTGAGCGTGCCGTTGCCGGGCCCCGACGCGCCCGTGCTATCCGTCTTCGACGGCGACGAGCATGCGGCGAGCCCAAGCGTCGCCAGCGCGACGCCGAGATGCAGTGCCGCCCGCGCGGACTTGCGCTTCACCGAGAACCTCCAAAAACCAGACGACGCCGGCTCACCCCGCCGGCGTCATGGTCCCAACTGAATCCTAAGCGCGGGTTAACTGCGGATTAAGGCTCCTTAATGTTCGGCGCGCGCGGCTCGTTCCTAGCGGTCGGTCTCTTTCACCTTCATGTCGCGGATCAGGATGAAGCCGTCCTTGCGCACGAGATCGGCATGGCCTTGGACGAACGCGATGAAGCGCGAGATCTCGCCGGTCGGCGGGCCGTTGGTGAACATGTGCTCGTACGACCACACCGGGTACTTGCCGGTGATGATGTTGTCGTCCGTCGGCGCCACGCCGTCGATCGAGAGCTCGGGCAGCCCGCTGTTGCGCGTGCCGCTGAACGCCGCGTACGAGATCGCCCCCGGCGTCTGCTTCACGACGCTGACGACCGTGCCGGTCGCGTCTTGAATGATGCCGCTCTCGTTGATCGGCACGCTTCCCATCACCGTCTTGGTGAAGACGGCGCGCGTGCCGGAGTTGCGCGGGCGGTTGACGACGACGATCTTCTGATCGCTTCCGCCGACGTCTTTCCAGTTCGCCGCTTTTCCCGAGAAGATGTCCTGCAGCTGCTTCTTGGTGAGGTTCTTGACGGTGACGCCGGGATGCGCGATCACCGCGAAGCCGACCACCGCGACGCGGTTGTCGTGCAGCTCCGGATGCGATTCCGCGAGGATGTCGGAGTCGCCGATGTCGATCGCCTTGGCGGCGACCTGGTTGATTCCGGTTCCCGAGCCGCCGCCCGAGACGCTGATCTTAACGTTGGGATTCGCCGCCTGGTATGCCGCAGCGGCGTCCTTCACCAGCGGCAGCAGCGCGGTCGAACCCGCGATGGTTATCGTGGTGGTGGGGTCGGCGAACGCCGGCGCGGACGTCGCCGCGACTGCCGAAAAGCCGAGGAGCATAGCCGCGAGCGCAACGGGTCCTTTCAGAGAGATGTTCACGGCTTCGATCCTCGCAGACGAATCGTAAGCCCGCTTTAAATCTGGTTTAACGCTTCTTAAGCTTTCCGCGCGCGCCGCGCGCCGAGTCGCAGGGCGGTCCGGCGCCTCCGCGAAGCGGCGTGCATGCCTTCGCGCACCGTGGCGCGCGCATGACCGCCGTGCGCGTCGTCATCGTCGAGGACCATGCGCTGGTTCGCGCGGGGCTTCGAACGTCGCTGGAAGCCGCGGGAATAACCGTCGCCGGCGAAGCGTCCGACGGAATCGAAGGGCTCGCCGCCGTCGTGGCCGCGCATCCCGACGTCGCGGTGGTCGATCTCGGTCTTCCGGGCCGCGACGGAATCGCGCTCACGCGCGAGATCAAAGCGCTGGCCGGCCCACCGCGCGTCGTCATCCTCACGATGCAAGAGCTCGGCGACGACGTGCTCGCGGCGATCGCGGCCGGTGCGGACGCCTATTGCGTCAAAGCGTCCGATCCGGCAACCGTCGTGGAGGCGGTTCGCACGGCCGCCGCCGGCGGCGCCTACTTCGACCCGCGCATCGCGCACGTCGTTCTGCGCA
The DNA here is from genome assembly GCA_028287565.1 of Vulcanimicrobiota bacterium. GTDB lineage: Bacteria > Vulcanimicrobiota > Vulcanimicrobiia > Vulcanimicrobiales > Vulcanimicrobiaceae > Vulcanimicrobium. The sequence continues at coordinate 6,654 of JAQBPK010000002.1, read as the reverse complement.
AGCTCAGCGGATCCAACGAGCGGCCGGAGCGCTCGCCGCTTTCACCGCGGGAAACCGAGATCGTGCGTTTGGTCGCCGAAGGCGTGGGCAACGCCGAGATCGCGGAACGCCTGAACGTCGGGCTCGGCACGGTGAAAGGCCACCTGCGCGACATCCTGGAGAAGCTGTCGGCATCGGACCGCGCGCACGCGGCGGTGACCGCCTACCGCCGCGGCCTGATCTCGTAGCGATCGATCGGTCAGCTCGAGCGTCACATCGCTTACGCCGAGCTTGCTTTTGCGGCTCGTGCGCTTTGGGTAATCGTACGTGATGCCATTCATGCCGCTCGCCGTGCTGCCGATGTGGATATTCGGCCTTCTTTCGCTCGCGTTGCTGCTCGGCGGCGGTTATATCGTCTACGAATGGTGGCAAGGCGCGGTGACGTCGACTGCGGTTCTCACCGCGGGCATCGCGATGCTCGTCGTGGCGTTGCTCGGGCGCTTCATCGTTCTTGCGTTCCATCGCGGCGGGCATGACGACCCCTCATGGGCGCACGATCCCGAGACGCTTCGGCTCGAGCGCCCGGACGGCACCATATTGCACGTCGAGATGTGCGGCCCGCAGGACAGCATGCCGATCGTCCTCGTGCACGGCTGGGGCGTCGACAACCGTGCGTTCTACTACACCAAGCGTTCGCTGTCGGCGCGGCACCGGGTAATCGCGTGGGACCTGCGCGGTCTGGGCAAGTCGAGCCGGGCCGGCAAGGACGGCTACTCGCTTGACGCGATGGCCGACGATCTGGCCGCGGTCGTCGATGCGGCGGCAGCGCCCGTGGTGATTCTCGGCCACAGTATCGGCGGCATGATCACGCAGTCGTTCGCCCGCCGGCATGCGAACCGGCTGGGCTCCGGCGTCGTCGCGCTCGTGCTGGCCGGCACGACGTACACCGATCCGACCCGCACGACGCTGGGCGCTTCCGTGATGCACGCGCTCGAGCGGCCGCTGCTCACCCCGCTGATGTATCTCACGATCGCGCTGTCGCCGCTGGTGTGGGCGATGAACTGGCTCAGTTACCTCAACGGATCGCAGATCGCCGGGACGGCGCTAACGGGCTTCAACGGGAGCGAAACCCGCGGCCAGCTCGACTTTGCGACGCTTTTCTTCGCGAAGGCTCCGCCCGGCGTTCTCGCGCGCGGAATGCTGGCGATGTTCAAATACGACGAAACGTCCTCAATCGGGAACATCTCCGTTCCGGTGCTGGTCGTTCCCGGCGATCGCGACCCCGTGTTGTTGCCGCGAGCCAGCGAGCACATCGCGTCGGTGATTCCAGGCGCCGTTCTCGCGGTGCTCGAGCCTGCCAAGCACATGGGCCTCATGGAGCGCCACGAGCAGTTCGATGCCACGGTCGCGGCGTTCATCGATGCGAAAGCGACGGTCCGTCTGAGCGCCTGAAGCCGGCGGCTCACCCGCGCGCGGCCGGGATGCGCATGGTGAACGTCGCGCCTTGGCCGTACACGGACTCGGCCACCAGCGAGCCGCCGTGCGCCTCCACCAAGTGCTTGGCGATCGCGAGCCCGAGCCCCGTGCCCGCGTGCTCGCGCGAGCGCGAGCGGTCGACGACGTAGAAGCGCTCGAACACGCGCGGCAGGTCCGCGAACGGGATGCCGACGCCCGTGTCGCACACGCGCAGCATTGCGTTGCCGCGGTCGCGCCGCACGTCGACCGTGACGCGCCCGCCCGCAGGCGTGTGGCGCAGCGCGTTGTCGAGCAGGTTCACGGTGACTTGCGTGAGGTTGCCGCGGTCGGCCTCGACGTGGACGGGTTCGGGAGCTTCCAGCTCGAGCTCGATGCCGAGCGCATCGGCGCGCTGCGCGAACGTGTTCACCGTCGCCGCCGCCACGTCGCCCAGATCGAAGCGCTCGCGGCGCAGCGGCACCGAGCCCGACTCCGACCGCGCGAGCTCGAGCAAGTCTTCCACCAGGCGTATCATCCGCTCGACCTCGCCTTGGATCTGCGGGAGAAACAGCGTGCGCGCTTCGGCGTCGTCGTCGGCGACCAGCACCGTCTCGAGCATCAGCTTCATCGCCGACAGCGGCGTGCGCAGCTCGTGCGACACGTTGCCGATGAAGTCGCTGCGCATCTTCTCGGCCGCGAGCAGCGCGGTGCGGTCGGCGGCGATCGCCATCGCGCCGTCCTCGTACGGCTGCGCGGTGACGCCGTAATAGCGCTCGCGCGCGCCGCTGCCGAACGCGACGTCGCGCGTGGTCGTTTCACCGCGCAGCGCGGCCTGCACCATGCGCTCCAAATCCACCGACGGCACGACCTCGATGAGCGCACGGCCGATCGCTCGCGCACGGTCGACGCTGAACAGCGCGCACGCGGCGGCGTTGAACACGCGCACGCGCGAGCGCGCGTCCACGGTGAACGCGGCGAACGGCAGCGCGTCGACGAGCCGCGCGGCGCGGTCCTGATCGCCGCCTATGGGCTCCGGAACTGCGCGCGGCGCCGCGGCGCGCTGCGCGCCGGTCGTGCGCAGCGCGGCGTACGTCGCGACGACCCCGGCGAGCGCACCCAGTAGTACTGAGATGACGTCAGCGGTCATGGCGGATCGGCCGAAGGCCGAACGCGAGGGTTCGCCGGAGGCGAACCCACTCACTCACGGAACATGTACCCGCGGCTGCGCACGGTGATGATGTGGCGAGGATTGTTCGCGTCGACCTCGATCTTCTCGCGCAGCCAGCGGACGTGCACGCTGATCGTCTGGTGCTCGCCTTCGAAGTCGTACCCCCACACCTTCTCGAGCAGCATCTGGCGCGTGACGATCCGGCCGCGGTTCTCCATGAGCACGTGCAGCAGCCGGAACTCCTTGGGCGCGAGCGCGACCTCGCGTCCGCGCACGACCAAGCGCTGGCGCGCCGGGTCGATCGTGATCTCGCCCGCGGTGATCGACTCGTCGCGCTCGTCCGAGTCGACCTCCGCCCGGCGCAACCGCGCTTTGATGCGCGCCATGATCTCGCCCAGCGAGAACGGCTTGGTGACGTAGTCGTCGGCGCCCAGCTCGAGCGCGAGGACTTTGTCGAACTCCTGGTCCTTCGCGGTGAGCATGATGATCGGCACGCTGGAGGTCTTGCGGATCTCCTTGCACGCTTCGATGCCGTCGAGCAGCGGCAGCATGATGTCCAGGACGACGAGGTCGGGGTGCTCGGTCTGTGCGAGCGTCACCGCCGTGCGGCCGTCGCCGGCGGTCGTGACGGCGTAGCCGTTCTTTTCGAGATTGTAGCGCAGCGAGTGGACGATGGCGGCCTCGTCGTCCACGAGCAGGATCTTCTTGCGCGGCGGGGCCGCCGTCGTCACGCGCGCACCCCGTCCGCCGGCCCCGCGCTCGCCGCAGCGGCGTTCAGCGCGATCCGCATGCCGAAGGTGCGCTCGAACAGGTCCGCCTTCTCCATCGCCGCGTCGAGTTCGCCCGACGCGTCGCCGTCGGCCTGCGCCGTGACGACCACCAGACCCCCTTCGGGGACGGCGGCCACGTCGGTGACGACGCCCAGGTGGCGGATGTCGAGGCCGTCGGCGATCCGCAGCAGCGACGCCAGCACGTCGATGCGGCGGCGGTCCGCCGGCGCGAACGCGGCGTACTCCACGTGCGACGGCTTGGGCATCGCCTTGCGATAGTAGCGGGCGATCTGCGCGACCAGCTCGCGCTCGTCGTCGCGCCAGCCTTCCAGCGGCGTGTTGCGGATCAGGTACGCCGCGTGCTTGTGGTGGCCGCTATCGGACACGAACCGGCCGATGCCGTGCAGCATCGCGGCCGCCCACAGCAAGTCGCGGTCGGCCGGCGCGAGCTCGTGCAGCGGTGCGAGCCGTTCGAACAGCACGAGCGCAAGGCGCGCGACGTGGCGCTGGTGGCCGCCCAGGTGCTCGTAGCGCCGCGCGAGCGCTTCGACCGCCTCGATGCGCTTCGCGCGCTCGTCGCCCAGGCGCTGCGCGAGCACGCGGTCTTGATGCGCGAGATCGACGACGACGCCGTCGCGCAGCGCGCGCTCGCACACGACGATCTCATCGCGGGCGAGTAGGGAAAGCGCGCTGATCAGGACGGCGTTGCCCGCGACGATGATGTCCGCGCGGCGCGGGTTCATCCCCGGCATCCGGCGCCGCTCGGCTTCGGTCATCAGCAGCATCTGGCGCTGCAGCGCCTCGAGCCGCGCGCGCACGAGCGTGTAGCCGTGCACGCGTTTCACCGTGAGCCCTTGCTGCGCCGCGTCGAGCGCGGCGAGCCCCATGATCGTCCCCGACGTTCCGAGCGCGAGGTCGAGGCGGTAGTGCCGCACGCGCTCGGCGAGCGGCGCGAGCACCGCGGTGACGTGCGCGTCGAGCCGGCGCGCGGCGCGCAGCGGATCGGGCGCGCCGCGCAGGAACGCGTCGTAGAGGCGCAGGCTTCCGAGCTTCACGGAATCGACCAGATACGGGCGGTCGCCGTCGGCCACGACGAGCTCGGTCGAGCCGCCGCCGATGTCGATGATGCACGCGACGCGGTCGTATAGTGGATAGCCGTTCGCGACGCCGAGGTGAATCAGCCGCGCCTCCTCGTTGCCGTCGAGGATCTCGAGCCGCAGGCCGGTGCGCGCCTGCACCATGTCGCGGAACTCGGTGCCGTTGTCGGTCTCGCGCACCGCCGACGTCGCGACCGCGCGCACGCGCCGCGCGCCGCGCGCGTACGCCGCCTCGTTGAAACGCGCGATCGCTTCGACGCCGCGCTCCATCGCTTTGCGCGACAGGCGCCCGCTCTCGAGCGCGTCGTCGCTGCCCAGCCGCACCATCTCGCGCGCCTTGTACACCACGCGCGAGGTGTCGAACGCGGCGTCCAGCTCGACGACGATCAGGTGGATCGAGTTCGTCCCGACGTCGATCGCGCCGAAGAGCATGGTGGAGTTGCCTACGTGTTCTTCTTGCGAACCTGAACGCCCGCGGAGCGCTCGTAGAACTGCGCGACCGACGTGTAGTCGTCGCGGCCGTGGCCCTCGCCCGAGGTCGCGGTGTAGAGCTGGTACGCGAGCGAGCTGGCCGGCATCGGCACGCCGATCGCGCGCGCCGAGTCGAGCGCCGCGGCGAGATCCTTGCGCAACAGGTCGAGCATGAAGCCGGGTTTGTGCGAGCCCGCCAGCCAGCTCTGCGGGAGCCAGTTCTGCAGCAGGTAGTTCGAGCCCGTCGCGCTGCCGATGACGGCCAGCGTCGCGTCGATGTCGGCGCCCGCTTTCGCCGCGAACGTGAGCGCTTCAATGTTCGCGATCATCGTGTTCGAGATGATGATCTGGTTGACGAGCTTGACCACCTCGCCCATCCCGACGCCGCCGACGTGATTCGGCGTGCCCATCGCTTCGAGCACCGGCTTGGCCGCGGCGAAGTCGTCGTCGTTCGCGCCGACCATGATCGTCAGCGTGCCGGTCTTCGCGCGCGCGGCTCCGCCGGACACGGGCGCATCCAGAAAACGCAAGCCGCTCGCGCGCAGGCGCTGATCGAACGCACGCGTCGCGACGGGCGAGATCGTCGACATGTCGATGACGATCGTGCCGGGCCGCGCGCCGCCGGCCGCGCCGTGCTCGCCGAAGAGCGCTTCTTCCACCTGCGGCGCGTCGGGCACGCACGTAATGACGAACGCGCTCGCGCGCGCGACGCCGGCCGGATCGCCGCCGTCCGCGGCGCCCTGCGCGACGAGCCGCTCGACGGGGTCGCGATTGCTGTGCGCGCACACCGTCACGGCGAATCCGGCGCGCAGCAGCGACGCCGCCATCGGCTCGCCCATGACGCCGGCGCCGATGAACCCGACCTGGGTGTTTGCCATACGAGCCGCACGCGTACGGCGCGCGGGAAGCGGCGGCCTGCGGCCGAAGCACGCGCGTCGTGGATACGTCCGCCACGACGCTGGGGCCCTCGCCGCTGCGCGCGTTCCTCCGGCTCTCCCGGCCCCTGTTCCTGTACGGCGGCTTCGCGGGCGTCGCGCTCGGCGCCGCGGTCGCGCGCTGGTCGGGCCACCGGCTCGACGCCGTCACGTATCTTTGGGTGCAGCTGCTCGTCTCTTCGTTCCACCTCATGGTGCATTACGCCAACGACTATTTCGACCGCGAGAGCGACGTCGGCGCGGTGCGCACGCGCTGGTCCGGCGGCAGCGGCGTTCTGGTGGACGGCCATCTGCAGCCGCGCGTCGCGCTGATCGCGTCGCTGGCGTGCGCGGCCGCCGGACTGTTCGCGTGCGCGCGGTTCGTCGTCGCGGGCAACGCGCTCGTCGCGGGCGTCGGCGTCGCGATCCTCGCATTCGCATGGTATTACTCCGCGCCACCCGTGCGCTTCGCGGCGCGCGGGCTCGGCGAGCTCGACACCGCGCTCGTCGTCGCGCTGCTGTTCCCGTGCGCCGGCTACGCGGCGTTCGCCGGCGTGCTCGACGCGCACATCGCCGTCGCGGCGCTCGCGCCGTGCTGCGCGATGATCGCGATGATGCTTTCGGTCGAGCTGCCGGACGCCGGCTGCGACGTGCGCGCCGGCAAGCGCAATCTCGTCGTGCGGCTGGGGCCGCAACGCGCGTCGCGTCTCGCGGCGGCGGCAGCGGTGCTCGCGCCCGCCGCCGGCGCGCTGACGGCGTACGGCGCCGCTCCCGGCGTGCAGGTGCTCGCGCTCGCTCCG
>JAQBPK010000366.1 GCA_028287565.1 Vulcanimicrobiota bacterium | reverse complement strand
CCCAAGAGCAGCGCGTGACCGGCACGTTCCGAAAGCTCGGCGCTCAGGGCGACGGCGAAGGTGACGGATGCAGCGCGTTCGCGACGCTGCGGGGCACGTTTTCGCCGTTCGTGTCTTGCGCGTGCCCGCCGATGACTTGCAGCAGCATCGCGGCTTCGCCGCGCTTCACCGGCGCTTGCGGGCGGAACATCGCGACGGCACCGAACGCGCGGCCGACGTTGGCGATCTGCGTGCTCTTCGAGTTGATGTCGTCGTCGGACGCATCGGTCGCGATCGCGCCCGCGAATGCCGCGGAGATCTGCGCCTTGTCCTTCCACTCGGGAAGGCGCGATTTCGCCATGTCGACGGCCTTGTAGCGGTCGGCGATTCCGCCGCGGTCCAGCACCGCTTTGATCGCGATGGCCTGCTCGTGCGTGACCGGCTGATCGGCTTTGAACGTCTTGTCGGGGAAGCCGACGGAGATGCCCGCGGCGTTCATCCCTTCGATGTACTTGAAATCGGGATCGCTGGACTGCAAGTCGGTGAAGTCGGACTTGTCGCCGCTCTCCGCCGGATGAATCTGCTTGCTCGGCAGGTTCGCCCACACCGCGTTGTTCGTCTTGAACAGCCAGCGCACGTACTCGCGCCGAAGCACCGGCTTCTCGGGCTGGAACGTGCCGCTCGTCGAATCGAGCACGCCGAGCTGACCCAGCGCGACGATCGCTTTTTCGGCGTACGTCCCGGAGATGTCGGTGAACGCAACGGTCGCCAACGGCGACGCACCGGCCGCCGCGGCGACTGCGCCGTTCGCGCCGGGCGATGCGCCAGATGCGGCGCGGCCGGTCGATGCGCCGGATGCGGATGCGGGGGACGCGCCGGCGCTCGGCGACGGGCTGCCGAGCGCGGCGTCCGAGGGGCTGCTCGACGGGCTGATGACAGCAACGGGAGTCGCGGATGCCGAAACGTCCGACGCGGCGCTGGGCGGCGACGTCACCTCGGCGGTCGTCGTGTCGGTCTTCTTCGCGCAACCCGCCATGAAAACGACGGCGCAGAGAACCAAGGCCGGGATGTGAACGGCTCGCATGACTACGTCTTAGCGTACGGCTCGCCCGGCCTCCTTCGCCGCACTATGCCGGGGGCGGCCCGGCGCGGCGATAGGCGCGCTCGTCTTCGAGCAGCGCGCGCGCCAGCGGCAAAATGGCTTCGGCTTGCCATAGGCCCTGCAACACGGCACGGTCGCCGTTGTCGTTGAAGAGCTCCCAGCTCGGCCGCTCGGCACATCCGATCGATGCCAGCCGCGCGTTGCCGGCATGCAGCGCGCCGATGATCGGTTCGCTATGCATCGCGTCGCGCAGCGTCTGCTCCTCGACGCCGGTGAACTTCGCGACAGCGCGGACCGCCTCGCTTTCGCGGCCCAGCAGCAAGCCGTCAACCATCGCAGCGCGCGAGACGCGGCGTCCGAGCACGACGGGATTCGCGCCGAACGCGACCCCCGCGGCGACGGCCGCGTTCGCGTGCCACGTCGTCGTCTCCGCACCCTCGCACCAAGCAGGGTCGAGCTCGCGGCCGTACGCGAGCGTACCACGCGTGTAGAACCACGCCTCTTTCTCGTGCGTGAACCCGACGGTCCCGAGCGGCGCAAGAACGATCTCCAGCGCGACGTCGGCGGCAAGCGTGGCACGCAGCGCGTCGAGCGCAGGCTGGGCGGCGAGACACCAGTGCGAAAGCACGTCGACGAATGCGGTGACCTTCATGCGCGCACGTTCGCCGCGCCGAACGCCGGCTCCGGGAGCCGATTTCGCGCGCCGTGCCGGTGCCAATCGCGCGCTTACGCGCGGGTAGGTACGGGCGTTCTCGCGGCGCGCCGCTGGACGAGGTGCTCGGCGTCCAAGAACAGCGGCGAGGAGATCAAGAAGTCGGCCGTTGCGCGGTTGCACGCGATCGGCACGTTGTACAGCACGGCGAGACGCAGCAGCGCCTTTACGTCGACGTCGTGCGGCTGCGTCGTGAGCGGATCCCAGAAGAACACGATCAGATCCAACCGGGCATCGACGAGCATCGCGCCGACTTGCGCATCGCCGCCGAGCGGTCCCGACAGCAGCAGATCGATCGACAAACCGGTTGCGTCCGCGACCATGCCACCGGTAGTGCCGGTCGCGACGAGCTCGCAGCGCGAGAGGGTTCCGCGGTTGAACGTCGCCCACTCGGCGAGCTCGCTCTTGCAGCCGTCATGCGCGATCAGCGCGACGCGCGGCGCACCCACGCGCCGGGTATTCTGGCGTTCCATCAATCCGTCGCAACGTATGCCGCATCGGAATCATCGCGCGAAAACATTTGTTTCATCGCCACTGCAGAGCCATAGCAAACGATGTGCATGTGTTGCAAAATGATGAAAGTGCAGACGATTCGCTGAACGATCGGACCATGAACAGCGGCTCCGAGTGTGGTTCGATGCAAGCCTGATGCCTGAATACCACTCGATTCTGTACCCGTTCGAGCCGGACCCGACCGAAACGAAGCGCGCAGTCGCTGCAATAGCGATCTTAGTCGCACTGTTCTCACTGCTCGCATTCGCGCGCCCGCACGACCCGACGAAAGTCGTATCAGGCGTTCCTTGCTCGGTGCTCTCCGAACGCGACATCAGCGCCGTGCTCGAAACGGAGATGCGCCTGATGCCGACCAGCGGCACGATCTGCCAATACGTCTCGACCGGCACCGCCTCATCGCGCACGCTGTTCGTGATCGCGCGCCACGACACAACCGTTCCCGCCTCGATCGCGCGCGAAAGCGTGAGCGTGCCGCACGTGGGCGACGCGGCAATGCGCTCCCCAAATGCAGTCTACGTCCGCTACGGCACGCACGCGTACACGTTCGACATCGTTCCCGCGTCCCCGAACGATCGGCCGCACACCGCAGAAGAGCTGCGCCTCGCAAGAATGATGCACCGCCCAATGATCGCCCAAAACCGCTAGAGGTGCACGATCTCAATCCAAGCCCTCTCGGCAAACGCGTCACGCAAATACTCGGCCGCAATGCGACGGTGACAATGCTCCGCTGAATGTTCGGAGCAAAGCAGACACCCGCGATCGAGCAATGCGGAGTCGATCTCGCATTCCGGACGCCGCCGTTCGAGAAGGTCGCGGTAAGCATGTGCATACTGATCCCAGCTCAGCTCCTTGTCGCGGTAGGCTTTCAAGAGCGGCGCCGCCGGCGCGAGCTCCGGCAACGCCTTATATTCACTGCGCGCAAGCTGCCTGAGAAAATACGGAAGATCGGGAACTTTCGCAAAACCCGAAAGCTGCCCGTCCCGATGGAGCCGCGTGTCGAGCACCGCCTTCACGCCGGCATCCCGGAGTATGCGGAAGAACTGCTCAGCGGTCGTCTTCGTGAATCCAATCGTATAGAGCGTCACCCATCCGCCTCCGCCAGCGGAAAATGATCGGCGTGAACCTCCACTCGCAGGCCATGCTGGCGCGGAGCGCCCGCTACACATTTACGCAGGGTGGAATTTAGACGTCTCCATCGAGGCCACCGCCGATCGATCATAGCCGAGAGTCCCTTAAACTAGCTTCTTCGCTGAAAATCTCCGAGGGTACGAGTGTCGCGTCCGTATCGTTGAAAGATTGGCATGACGGCCGCGACAGTTAGCTTCGTCCCGTCGGCGTTCTTTGCGATGACTTCCTCTGTAACGCCACGGCTCTGAGATTCAAGAGCAAACGCTTCTCGGACAGCAGCGACTAGCGATTCGAATTCACCTGCCTTGAATGGCCTCTCGGTCAGTACACGCGCTCTTTCCTCCTCAGAGCGTCGACCATCGATAATCGCCTGTCCAGACGCAAACGCCACGAAAAATCGAATATTCTGCCGAGTAGAGCGAGCCATATCCGATCCTGTATCGCCGAGTTGAACGTCGACAAACCTCATGAAGTCGACGCAGGCAAAATAGAACGCTACGCCTCGGCGCTCCGAGAAAATTTGATTATATTGTTCATCGTTTTTCGTAATAGCTGACGGCCGACCTCGGCTCACATGTGGCTGACCGAGTATGACGGCGCTAATGGACTGCGCGAGGAACTGCATTGTCACGATTTGTTTCCTCGGCTTTCCGTGATTGCGGTAAAAGTTACGTCGTCTATCGTAGTATAGGTTCTTGCTGAGGAAGTGGTCCTCAATGTCACGTTGAACTTTATCTGTTGCGCGAAGTGTGATATCGCTAACTTTGTTTTGAGAATTTGTTGCACGAATTATGCGATCGCGCAACGCCGCCGATTCCTCCGGGATCGTTATGATCTTAATCAAGACATGTCGGCTCTCGCCTTCGACGGCCGCCGGAGCACCGGCGAAGTACTTATATATCTCCGACGACGTCTGCATTCCATTCACGATCTGCGGGTTTTCAACGGTCACGCTTCCTATGCGCGAGTCGGTTTTTGCAGAAAGCATCGTTATTCCATTGTTTAACCACCAGAAATCGTCTTGATGTTGGCGCCTCTTTAGCGTGTCAGCAATTTCTTGATTAATGTACGTAGAACCTTGGTAGTCTCTAACGTTGGCTTCAAAAAGGTCAGCACGAAGTTCTCCCGACTCGGCTCGGAGAATTGCTGAATAGAACGTCGCTAGATTGACCAACACGGCCATGGCATTCTCATCGATAGCAACGCTATCAGCGATTGGTATCGAGTAACGATTACTTCGACGCGTTCGCAGACGAGTCAGAAGATCCGCGGCACCGAGCAGGTCTAGTTCGCATGTTGCGCCACCAAACATACGGCCAATTGTCTCTTTAAGTTGGCGAGCTTTTCCCCTGACGTTCTCATGTACACTATCCGCCAACGTCACGTACGACATCCGAAACGTTAAGACCGGCAGCTGGAGCACATTCTTATGAATAACGTCCCGTACGCGTGAGAAGAACTCCAGTACCGCGTCGCTATACCGCTTTTTGTGACCCAGCGCGTCGCTCTTCCAATCGTATTGGAGATTAAGCAGGTCCCCAAGTGTCGCATTGAGCTTGTTAAGCGGTTCTTCTTTGAACCCCGATTGGTTCTTGCTTTGGATCAGAAAGACTTCGACGTTAGCTTCATTCCTAAGTTTGTCCAGTGCGTCGCCCGCGAACACCGGACGTTGATCAATGACCAAAAGCGCGCTGTCTATACCACCGTCATTGGGTCCATCGACGTCGCATTCGTCAAGTTGGTCAGAGCTTAGGTCATAGTCCTTGAACAGCTGTTCGGTTACAAACGTATTGAAGTAATCATCTAGGCTCGCCGCACCACCGTCTTCCGAATACTTTTGTTCGATGAATTGACGAAGAATAAACTGATCATTTGACGACACAGGCTAACACCATTCTTTGCATATTTTGTGAAGGGCGCGGTGCGCCAGATATTTGTTCCAGGCGATACGCTGAACACCTTGCTAGCTGTACGTGCGTAGCTTCGCTCATTGCAGCGCACTAGGCGCTCGATGCCGCCGCGGGTTGTCGCCGTATCGATGACTCGGGCTGTCAGGTTGAAAAGCCATGGTGACAACGACTCCGATTGCGTGACGATCCAAAGTCTCTTCACGAGGTTCACTTTCACGGTGCCTTCAAGCCCGCTGTTTCTTCGCGATTTGGCACCGATGCTCTGCAGGCGTGCTACGATGATGTCCAAGCCGATCTTCCTCGTAGTTTGTGTTTCCAGAACGCGCTTAGCCGAGAATCGCTTGATGAGTATGCAAGCGGCGAGTTGCCTACACGAAGACCCGAAACGGGCGCATGTCGTGCTATGGCCGACGGTGAATGATAAAAAAGTTCCCGCGCGCGGCCAGTGCTCTAAGTCGCGCGCAGTAAATAAAGAGGGCGGCGTGTTACAACGACAAACGGCCCCGGGCATCGCTGCCCAGGGCCGTTTCGAGTCATCTTCGCTTTGGGCGAAGACTACATCATGTCGTAGCCGCCCATGCCGCCGCCGGGAGGTCCGCCGGCGTTGTTCGACTTGGGTTCGGGCTTGTCGGCGATCAGCGTCTCGGTCGTGAGGACCAGCGCGCCGATCGACGCCGCGTTTTGCAGGGCCGAGCGCGTCACCTTGAACGGCTCGACGATGCCCGCCGCGACCATGTCGACCAGGTCGCCGGTCATGGCGTCGAAGCCCTGACCCGGCTGCGCGGTCTTCACGCGGTTCACTTCAACGCTGCCTTCGAAGCCGGCGTTCTCCGCGATCTGGCGGAGCGGCTCTTCGAGCGCGCGGCGGATGATGTCCACGCCGATCTTCTCGTCGTGGTTCGTGCTCTCCGAAGCGAGCTTCTCGAGGGCCTTGATCGAGTGCACCAGCGAGCTGCCGCCGCCCGGGATCATGCCTTCCTGCACGGCAGCGCGGGTCGCGCTGAGCGCGTCCTCGATGCGGTGCTTCTTCTCTTTGAGCTCGGTCTCGGTGGCCGCGCCGACTTGAATCACGGCGACGCCGCCGGACAGCTTCGCAAGGCGTTCCTGAAGCTTCTCGCGGTCGAAGTCGCTGTCGGTCTCTTCGATCTGCCGCTTGATCATCTCGATGCGGCCCTTGATCGCTTCGGGCTTACCCTTGCCGTCGACGATCGTCGTCTCTTCCTTGGTGACCTTGACGGTCTTGGCCTGACCGAGGAGATCCGGCGTGATCTTGTCGAGCTTGAGCCCGAGCTCTTCGGAGATCACCGTCGCGCCCGTGAGCGTGGCGATGTCCTTGAGCATTTCCTTGCGGCGGTCACCGAAGCCCGGCGCCTTGACGGCGACGGTCGTGAACGTTCCGCGCAGCTTGTTGACCACGAGCGTCGCGAGTGCTTCGCCCTCGACGTCCTCGGCGACGATCAGCAGCGGCTTCTGCATCTGCACGATCTTCTCGAGCAGCGGCAGGATGTCGGCGATCGCGGAGATCTTGCGCTCCGTGACGAGGATGTAGGTGTCGGTGAGATCCGCCACCATGCGCTCCGAGTCGGTGACCATGTACGGCGAGATGTAGCCCTTGTCGAAGAGCATGCCGTCCTTGGTCTCGACGTCGGTCTTCATCGACTTCGATTCCTCGACCGTGATGACGCCGTCCTTACCGACGGCCTCCATCGCTTCCGAGATGAGCGAGCCGATCGTCTTGTCGTTGGCGGAGATCGACGCGACCTGCGCGATCTTCTCCGCGGTGTCGACGGTCTGCACCATCTTCTGCATCTCTTCGACGGCCTTCTCGACCGCCTGCTCGATGCCGCGCTTGATCAGGAGCGGGTTCGAACCCGCCGTGACGTTGCGGAGACCTTCGCGGATGATGGCCTGCGCCAGCACCGTCGCGGTGGTCGTGCCGTCGCCGGCGATGTCGTTCGTCTTGCTCGCGACTTCCTTGACGAGCTGCGCGCCCATGTTCTCGAACGTGTCGGGGAGCTCGATCTCTTTCGCGATCGTCACGCCGTCGTTGGTGATGGTCGGCGAACCGAACTTCTTGTCGAGGACGACGTTGCGCCCCTTCGGTCCGAGCGTGACCTTCACCGCGTCGGCGAGGATGTTGGCGCCGCGCTCGAGCGCGCGCCGTGCGTTCTCGTCGAATACGAGTTGCTTTGCTGCCATGTTTGCTTAGTTAACTCCGGCCGGAACCTTCTCGTCGGTGAGAACCGCGAGAACGTCTTTTTCCGAGATGATGAGGTACTCTTTGCCTTCGAGCTTGATTTCCGAGCCCGAGTACTTCGAGTAGATGATGCGGTCGCCAGGCTTGACGTCCATCGGCAGCTTGGTGCCATTGTCGAGCGTGCGGCCGGTGCCGACTGCGAGAACGCGGCCTTCCTGCGGCTTCTCTTTGGCCGTATCGGGAAGGAAGACGCCTCCGGCGCTCTTCTCGGCCTGCTCCACGTGCTCGACGACCACGCGATCGCCCAGTGGCTTGAGATTCACGAAAACCATTCCTCCGCTAGCTGTAGGCTGACGGTAACTCTAGATTCCAGGGTACTGGGGTCTGGCACTGCTGGCACAAGAGTGCCAACCGCCGGATACTGAGATTAGCAGACTCCCCGGCCGAGTGCAAGAGGAAAAGGGGCCGGGCGGCCGCGGCCGGGGTACAGACCCATCGTGAGCTCGCTTTCCCGGGTCGTCGCCGAGCGCGTCGCGCGCTGTCCCTTCTCGGTCGCGCACGAGTACGCCGAGGACTTCTTCCGCCAAGCGGCCGCGCGGGGCGCCGAGGTGGGGGTACGCTTGCGGGACGTCGTTCCGACGCTCGGCGGCCGGTTGCGGCAGCCCGTCCAGCTGGTGTCGGGGCGGCGGCCGGACGAGGCGGAAAGCGGCCGTGCGCACGACGAGCTGGAGATCTGCTGGACGGCCGGAACGCGGTTCTTCCCCGACTTTCGCGGGACGCTGCGGCTGCGGATCGCATCGGTCGACGAGACCCGGCTGACGCTTGAAGGAACGTACCACCCGCCGTTCGGCGCGGCGGGGCTCGTGTTCGACCGGCTCATCGGGCGCCGGATCGCGCGGGCGACGATGCGCGACCTGCTCGAGCGGCTTGCTGGTGCGATGGAGCGGCGAGAGGAGGCCTACCGTGGGCCGGCCTCGGCGGACGATGGGTCCGGGAGCACCGCCTAGGCCTCGCGAAGGGCCGACGCCGTGGGACGGACCATCACGCTGCGCGATCAGCTCACGGCGGGGCTCGTCGCGGGCGTCGTCGGCGGGGTCCTGATCGCGGCGTTCGTCTTCGCGGCGGAGCTCGCGGCCGGCATGCCGCCGAGCGTGCTCTGGATGAACTTCGCCTTCGTGACCGCGACGCTTCTCGGGCCGGGCGCCGCGGTGAACCCGGCCCTGCTGCTGCCGCTCGGGATTGTGCTGCACTTCTGCGTGGCCGTCGGCTGGGCGCTCGGGTACGCCTATCTGGTGCGCTCACAGCCACAGCTCGTCGCGCGGCCGTGGGTGTCCGGGGCCGGGTTCGGGATCGTCGTCTACGTCTTCATGATGATCGTGCTGATCACGGCGGGGCAGTACCACCGCCCGCCGCCCGGCGTGCTCGGGACGCAGCTGATCGCGCACATCACGTTCTATGGGATTCCGGTCGCGCTGATCGTCGCGCGCCTGCTGCGGCCCCAGGCAGGCTCGGGCCCGGATTGACCGCCGAGCTCGCGATCGACCTTGGCGCGATCGCCCGCAACGCGCAGGCGCTCGCGCGCCTCGTTGCGCCCGCGCGCCTGACGGCCGTCGTCAAAGCGGACGCCTATGGCCACGGGCTCGTGCCCGTCGCGCGCGCGGTCGCGCCGCACGCCGCGCGCCTGTGCGTGTACGCGCTCGAAGAAGCCGTCGCATTGCGCGATGCGGGGATCGGCGCGCCGGTCCACGTGCTCGGTCCGATCCCGCCGGCGGACCTGGAGATCGCGCACGCGGCCGGCGTGCAGATCACGCTGTGGGACGACGATCTCTACGCGCGCCAAGTCGCGAGCGTCGCGCGGCGGCGCCGGGGCACGTTTGCGGTGCACGCGAAGATCGACACCGGGGTCGTGCGGCTCGGGCTCACCGTAGACGAAGCGCCCGCGGTGCTGGAGCGGTACGCGACCACGCCCGAGTACGAGCTCGCCGGCGCGTTCACGCACCTCGCCGCCGCCGAAGAGATCGACTCGACGTTCACGCTGGAGCAGCTCGCGCGATTTCTGCTCGCGACGCAGAATCTCGATGCGAAGGTCGAGCGGCACACCGCGGCAACCGCGGCGGCGATTCTGTGGCCGGAGACGCGGCTGGACGCGGTGCGCTGCGGGATCGGGCTGTACGGGATCTGGCCGAGCGCCGAGTCCGAGACGCTGATGCGCGAGCGCGGCTTGGTGCTCGAACCGGCACTCGCGTGGCGCACGCGCATCGTCGCGCTACACGACGTCGAAGCGGGCGAGACCGTCGGCTACGGCCGCACATGGCGCGCGCGGCGGCGCTCGCGGATCGCGACGCTGCCGATCGGGTACGCCGAAGGGTTGCCGCGCAGCGCGGGCAATGCGGCGCACGCGCTCGTTCGCGGGACGCGCGCACCGCTGGTGGGGCGCGTCTGCATGAACATGGCGTTCGCGGATGTCACGGAGGCGCGCGGCGCAGTGGAAGGCGATGCGGTCACGCTGATCGGCTCCGACGGTGCGGAGCGCATCACCGCCGAAGAGCTGGCGGCCGCCTGCGGGACGATCGGTTACGAGATCGTCGCGCGGCTGCCCGCGCACGTTCCGCGCACGTACGGCGTTACCGAACCGTGATCCATGCCCTCACGTTCGCGGCGTACGCGGTCACCCTCGACGGCAAGACCGTTCTCCCGCAC
>JAQBPK010000364.1 GCA_028287565.1 Vulcanimicrobiota bacterium | reverse complement strand
CCGTTCGAGCCGGGCCGGGAGCACGTTTTTTCCGCCGCGGACACCGCCTACGTCCGGCGCGCGATGGAGCTCGCCGCGACCGCGGCGGATGCCGGCGACGTGCCGATCGGCGCCGTGCTGGTCGTCGACGGTCGCGTCTTCGAGGCGCGCAACGAGAAGGAGACGCGCCCCGATCCGACCGCGCACGCGGAGATGCTCGTCATCCGCGCGGCCGCGGAAGCGCTCGGCCGCTGGCGCATCGGCGGCTCGCTCTACGTCACCAAGGAACCGTGTGCGATGTGCGCCGGCGCGCTCGCCGCGGCGCGCATCGAGCGCCTTGTGTACGGGTGCCGCGATCCCAAGGGAGGGGCAGCGGGGTCCGTCATCGATATACTCGGATCGGCCGCCGTGAACCACCGCGTCGACGTGATCGAGGGGGTGCTTGCGGAAGAAACCGCCGCGCAGCTTCGCGGGTTTTTCGCGGAGAAGCGGCGCACGGAGAGGTGGTCGAGTGGTTGATGGCACCCGCCTCGAAAGCGGGCGAACGTTGATAGCGTTCCGAGAGTTCGAATCTCTCCCTCTCCGCCACGCACACGCAAGGGCGAGCCGTACGGCTCGCCCTTCGTCATTCGCGTGGGCTCCGGCGCGCCTGTAGCTTAGCGCCCCTTGCCGGTGACGACCAGCTTTACGTCGCGCACTTCCTGCGCCGTCGGAGCGCGCGGCGGGCCGTCGACCGGCACGAACGTCAGCGTGACCGTGACGCGGTCGCCGCGGACCGCCGCCGGCGGAAGCGGGACCGTGAAGGTTCCCGCTTCCGCTCCGGCGCGCAAGCCGTACGGAGCGATGACGCCGAGCCGCTCGCCCCCGGGCGTCGTGAGCTTGATCTCCTCACCGCGCCGGATCGGGCCGACTCGCACCTCGAGAAAGGCCGACTCGCCGGCCTGAAGCGGATGCGGCAGCACGAGCGTCATCGCTTTCCCTCCCGCCGCGCACGCGTTCTGCATCGCGAGCACGAGCATCAGTAATGCGAACGCGGCGGAGCGGTACATCGGTCCTAGTACGCTCCCACCGCGAGCGCCGTGAGCACCGGTGCTTCTCCCACTCCGTGCGAGGGCACCAGTTGGACGTGCAGCGTGGTGTTGCTCGCCGCGCCGGCGGCGGGTGCTCGAAGCGCGCGCAGCGTCGGCGGGATCGGAACGGCGAACGTCGTCGCGCCGGCCGTGGCGTGCATCCCTTTCATCGCCAGGCCGAAGAAGCCGATGGTACCGGCGAAGTACGGGCTTCCGGCCGAGGCCTTCGTGGTGCCGGCCGGAGCGTTGACGAGCACGTCGAACTGCCGCACTGGTCCCTCGGGCCGCTCGATCGTGACCTCGAGCGTCAGCCCGCCCAATTCCGGAGCGGCCCCCAGTTGCCGTTGCAGCGCCGCGCGCGGTACCGCGACCGTTCCGCTGTTGCCGCTGACCGTGCCTCTGATCAGCGGCGCGGCGGTCCGCGTCGCCGTCGGCGGCGCCGAGAACAGCGTCAGGCTGGGCGGGAACCCGCCGGGACCGTACTCGTAGTCGAAGACGGTGGTGCTGAGGACGTCGCCTGCCGTTTTCGGACCGACATAGCCGCCGGCGCTGATGTAGAACAGGAACGGTTCTTTCTTGAGCGTCGTCAAGTCCGGTTCGGGCGGCAGGATCGGCAGGTGCAGCCGCTGCTGCTTGCGCGTCCACACGTCCCACAGCCGGTCCATGTTGGAGTGGTGCAGGAAGAAGATCGGATCGGCCGGCGAGAGGAACTGCGTCATGTATCCGAACGGCCCGGGATTCCACGCCGGATAGCCGCCGATGTTGTTGTGGATGTTGTTGTGCGGGAGGCCTTCGAGTACGGAGAAGCTCCCCGCCGCCGAGTTGTGCGACGGCGTCTTGGAGCTGGTGAAGCTCTTGCTGACCGTGGCGTCGTAGAACTTGAGCGGCGAAAGGCCCTTATCGACGATGAACGGCGTGCAGTCGTAGGCCACGTCCGGGTCGAGGTTCGGGTTCGTGGGCGAGAGATACCGCGCCTTGGCGGTGGCCGCGAACGCCCCGTTCGCCGGAACGCCGTTTCCGCTCACGTCGTTCCACATGTCGTCGAACGTGCCGTATCCGCGGATGGTCAGCTGCGCGCGTTGGGCCGGCGAGAGACTGTTCCAGAATTTCTTCATCGCGGGTTGGATGAAGGCGGTGAACGTGGCCAGGTCTTTCGTGTACGGCAGGTAAGCGTTGCTGACGGGCGTCAGCACGCCGTTGAACATCGAGGCCGGGATCCGCGGCAGGTTGGTCCAGTCCCAGTACGGGAACGCGAACTTCGGGTTGCCGCTGTATTTTCGGACCACCGTCTCCCAGTAACCGATGAAGCCGCGATGCCACACGTAGAACCACCAGTTCCCGTGCGGGCAGTCCATCAGATGGACGAAGGCGGCACGAAACCAGTTGTGCGGGTGATCCGCGGGCAACTTGATCATCGCATTGATCGCCGTGGCATAGGCCGCCAGCATCGCTTGGCCTTGCGTGCTCGTCGCATCGTAGCGCGTGTACGTCGCGGCCGCTGCCGCCGGCGCGGGCGGCAATGCCGCGGCGCCGGCCGCAGCGGCAGTCGTAACGAGAAATCACGGCGATTGTAAGCCGAACGGGAAGTCGTCTTGCGCAAATTCACCCCTCCGAAAAGCGTCGTGGCGAGCACGTTCGACACCGGGTTGCCCTGCTCTTCCGCCTATGGAGCGAGCTTCAGCTGCGTAGGCCCGGACATCAAGGTCTGGTTCGGGTGTTCACTCGACGACGTGACGGTGTGGTAGAATCGCGCCATGCGCTTTCGTGCGATCTTGCTTGCAGTCGCGGTGCTCTTCGCGTGCACCGCTCCCGTGCACGGTGCGTCCGCGCTGCATTCGTGGACCGATCCGACGACGCTGCGGCTCGCCGTCAACGCGGATCCGCACGGCTTCAATCCGATCTACCCGACGAACCAGGAAGACGACTACTTCTCGTCGCTGTGTTTCGATCTGCTGATCACGCAGGACGGCGCCGGACGGCTCGTGCCCGCGCTCGCAGCGGCCGTGCCGACGACGCGCAACGGCGGCATCTCGGCCGACGGCAAGACGGTCCGCTACACGCTGCGCCGCGGCGTGCAATGGCACGACGGCGCGCCGTTCACCAGCGCCGACGTCGCGTTCAGCTGGCACGCGATCATGGACCCGCACAACGCCGTTCCGAACCGCCACGGCTACGACCGCGTCGAGCGCGTCGAGACGCCCGATCCGTATACCGTCGTGTTCCGTTTGAACACGCCGTACGCGCCGTTCGTGCGCACGGTGTTCGGCGAAGCGGACACGACGTTCCGCCTGATTCCGAAGCACCTGCTCGAGAACCAAGAATCGCTCGACCGGTCCGACTTCAACGTCCATCCGATCGGCACCGGGCCGTACAAGTTCGTGCGCTGGGACCGCGGGCAGAGCGTGTCGTACGAGGCGAACCCGAACTATTTCGGCGGCGCGCCGCACATCCCGAAGATCGTCGTGCGCATCATCCCCGACTTCACGACGCTCGCGGTCGAGCTGCGCACGCACCACCTCGATTTCGGACTGCTCGACTCGAACGGCTTCAACTTGCTGCGCACCGCGGAGGGTCTGGTCGGCGAGCTGATCCCGGCCAACGGCTTCGGCGGCTACCTGCTCAACACGACGCATCCGCCGCTGGACGACGTGCGCGTCCGCCGCGCGATCGCGCGCGCCGTGGACCGCGAAGGGATCGTGAGACGCGTGTCGTTCGGTACCGCGCGGCCCGGGTACGCCGACATTCCGCCGGAGTTTTACGGCGGCTCCGCGGCCGGCGACCCGAACCGGTACGACCCCGCGGCCGCGCGCGCGCTGCTCGATGCGGCGGGCTGGAAACCGGGCGCGGACGGCATTCGCGCGCGCAACGGCAAGCGGCTCGAGCTGCAGCTCGTCGACTACTCCGGCTCGCCGAGCGCGACCAGCAACGACGTGCAGGTTCAGTCCATGCTGCGCGCGGTCGGCGTCGACGTGCAGATCAAGGACTTCGCGCCGGCCCAGTACTTCGCGGCGGCGAACGCCGGCGGACCGGTGGCGGGCGGCAACTACGACATCGGCCAATTCGGTTGGCTCTCGGGGACGGACCTCGACAACTCCGTCCTGTTCACGCGCGCCGCGCAGCCGCCCAACGGCCGCAACTACACGCGCTACGTCTCGTCCGAGATGGAGGCGCTGCAGCGCGAAGCGCTCGCGACGTACGACGACGCCAAGCGCCGGAGCATCTACGCGAGGATCGAGAAGCTGGTCGTGCGCGACTCGCCGATGGTGTTCCTCAGCTATCCGCGCCTGCGCGTCGTGCGCAGCGCCGACCTGCACCGCCCGGCGCCGAACTTCGTGACGATCTGGTGGAACGTCGCCGCCTGGTCGTTCGGCGGCTGAGAATTACTGCGCCAGCTTCGGATCGCCCGGCGTTGCCGGAAACGCGAAGTCGTGATTGCTCGCGTCCGCGGTGGCCGTCACGCGGCCCATGTGCAGCGGGCCGAAGAACGTGTGCACGTAGTTCGCGTGCGTGACGAGCCAGTGGCCCTCGATCACCTGGTAGTCGGTGGTGAACGTCGTGGCCGGTCCCTCGTACACGACGCGCGTCGGGAGGTTGCTCGTCGTGTCGACGAACACGTCGTGGATGTAGAAGTCGGAGCTGTTGCCGCGCGTCAGCGTCGGCAGCGCGTCCATGACGATGTGCGCGATGCGGTCATTGGAGTCGGGCGCGTACGAGGCGCGGTAGTAGCGCAGCGACGTGACGACCACGTCGGCGTGCGACGTCTCGCGCGGGTCCTTGAACGTGATCGGCGGGCCCGGCTCGAGATAGCTGAGCGTGTTGCGCTGGCTGCCGTTGAACGTGACGCGAAAGTACGAGATCGCGTCGAACGTCGGCACGAGCGGGAAGCTGTGGCCGTACTGGCGCTGCCCTTGCGGCAAGTCCTGCAGCGCCGCGTAGTCGTCCGACGTGCGCGTCTCGACCGCGCGCGAGATCACCTTGTGGCGGCGCAGCGACGGGACGTCGACCACCACGTCGGTCTTGTACGCCAGGTACGGCGGCTTGTTCGCGAAGGCCGCGGCGGCGGCGTTCGCGGTCGTGCGGAACTGAACGTCGGCGGCGATCACGCGAGCTCGAACAGGAGGGAAGGGAGAACGATCAAAAGCGGCGTCATCGTGTCGGACTCTTCGCGGAGAACGTATGCCGTCACCGCTCGGTTCCTGTAGGGCCGGGTGAAGCGCTTCGCAGACCGCTACACGTTCCGGTTCGACGTCGCACCGGACGCGCTGTGGCGGGCCGTCTCCGACACGAACGCGGTGAACCGCGACGCCGGCTTTCCGGCGGTCCGCTACACCTTCGAGCCGCGCGAGGGCGGCGGGAGCATGCTGATCGCGCACGCGCGCCTCGGGCCGCTCGCGTTCGAGTGGGAAGAGCCGCCGTTCACCTGGGAGGCGCCGCACCGCGTTTCGGTCGAGCGGCTGTTCCGCGGCGGGCCGTTCGAACGGTTCTTCAGCGACGTGCGGGTCGTGCCCGACGGCGAAGGCGCCCGTGTCGAGCATGCGGTCGAGCTCGACGCCCGTGAC
>JAQBPK010000361.1 GCA_028287565.1 Vulcanimicrobiota bacterium | reverse complement strand
GGTCCTGCATGGGTAGTCCTTAGCCTATCGGCATCCCAGCCAGGGAAATTTAGTTCCGCGGTCCGCGGGCTTCTTGCTTACCCACCTAGCCGGGCACTTATCCCCTATTTCCGCAGACCGCCCGCTTCCTTGCCGCCAAAGCGGCGCGGCGCTACGCCGGAGCTGCCCGCCGTTCGCTCGAGATCGCCCAGACCAGGGCCACCAGCAGGTAGTTGGTCACCAGCGAGCTGCCGCCGTACGAGATGAACGGCAGCGTGATGCCGGTGAGCGGGAACAGCCGCAGCACGCCGCCCACGATGATCAGGATTTGGAAGCCGAGCACCGCCGCGAGCCCCGTCGCGAGGAGCTTCGCGTACAGGTCGGGCTGCCGTTGCGCCACGCGCAGCGCGCGCAGCACGAGCGCGAGGAACACCATCAGCAGCACGATCGAACCGATCGCGCCCCACTCCTCGCCGAACGCGGCGTACACGTAGTCGGTCGCGACCTCGGGGATGTAGTCGGGCCGGCCCTGTCCGTAGCCCGTGCCGAACAGCCCGCCGTTGGCGAGCGAGAACATCGACTGCACCGCCTGATACCCCGCGCCGAGCGGGTCGTGGAACGGGTCCTTCCACACCGCGATGCGCCGCTCGACGTACGAGTAGTGCGTCGCGGCCCACCATGCCGCCAGGCCGAACACGGTCGTCGCGCCGGCGACCAGATCGATCCGCCGCGTCGCGACGTACAGCATCGCAACGAACGTCGCGAGCATCAGCGCCGCCATGCCGACATCGTGCTCGAACACGAGAATGCCCATCGACACGCCCCAGCCGAGAAACAGCGGACCGAGATACTTCGCGTTCGCGCGCAGCGACCACGGCCGCGTGCGCGCGATGACGTCCGCGGTATCGTTCAGGTACGACGCCATGAACAGCACGATCAGCAGCTTGATTACTTCGACCGGCTCGAACTGCACGGGCCCCAGCCGAATCCACAGCCGCGCGCCGTTCACTTCCTGCCCGAACAGCGCGAGCGCGACGAACAGCCCGATCGCGCACAGAATCCAGATGTACTTGTACGCCGCGAGCACGCGGAAGCGCTCGAACGCCGGCCCCGCGGCGACGGCCAGCACCAGCGAGAACGCAAGCCACACGATCTGCTTGTGCGCGAGATCGGGGTTCAGGCGCGCGACGAGCGCGAGGCCGACCGACGACAGCAGCACGGCGAGCGCGGGCAGCGTGTCGTCGCGCGAGACGTTCGCCGGGCGCAGCGCGGGCCACGCGAGCGCGAGCACCGCGAGCGCCACCGGAAGCCATTCGGGCAGCAGCGCGGCGGGCGGCGCGAGCCGCAATGTGAGCGCGGCCAGGATCAGCGCGACCATCATCGGCGCGCACGCACGCAAGCGCACGAGCACCCCGCTCATTCGAACGTCGCTCAGGGCAGGCTCACACCGAGAACATCGTGTGCAGCAGGATGATCGCGATGACGGTCGCGATCAGCATCGCGACCAGCGCGATCGTCGCCTCGCGGACTTGCGGGCGGCGGCCTTTCGTGTCGGGCGTCACCTCGTTGAAGGCGCGGCCGACGATGACCGTTCCCGCGCCGTCGCCGCGGATGCCGGCGATCGCGAGCAGCCGCGCGGTGACGTCTTCGGACGAGGCCGAGGCGCGCAGCGCGTCCGCGATCTCGTCGTCGTCGAGCAGCTCGTGGAGCGCTCCGCTGGACAGCACGAGCGCGTCGCCGTGCATCAGGCGCAGGTGGGCAAGCGCGGGCTCCAGCGTCGGCTGCGTGCCGAGCGTGCGGGTGAGCAGGCGCAGCGCGCCCTCGCCGACGGCGTCGTCGGTGGTGAGCGTGGTGAGCGCGCCGTCGCGGCCCAGGTAGGCGCGCGTGGCGCCCACGTGCCCGACGAAGGCGTGGTCGCCCACGATGAGCGCTGCGGTCAGCGAGCTCCCGGACGCGACGTAGTCGTCGGTGCTGCCGGAATGGGCGTACACGCGCGCGTTGGCGGCCGAGAAGGCCGCGGAGAGGGCCATGCGGGGGTCACGGCGCTCGCCGCGCACGCGGCGCCTCAGGCTGTCCCGGACGGCCTGCGCGGCCACGGCCGGTGCGGAGCGCTCGCGGATGCGGCCGAACCCGTGGGCGACGGCGAGCAGGACGATGCCCGGCGCGACGATCTCGGCGACGTAGGCTTCGTCGCCGCCGCGCTGCGGGACACCGGGTCGCGATCCGACCGCTATCTCCATGCTCCGACTCCCCGGAAGACGAGGGCTGCCGAACCGACGGTGACTTCGTCGTCGACCTCCAGCCGCCGCGGCTCCGAGACGGCTTCCCCATCGACCGTCGTACCGTTGCGGCTGCCCAAGTCTTCGACGAACACGCCGTCGTCTCGCATCTCGATTCGCGCATGCAGGCGGCTCACCCGCGGATCGTCGAGGCGAAGATCGGCGCTCGGCGCCCTCCCCACCAGGATACGCCGCCCGAACCGATATGTCTTGATGGTCCCCGCATGCGCGACCGTCAATTCTATGCCGGTTGGGATCGACGCGTCGATCGCGCGGGCCGGCGGCGCGCCGCGGCGGTCGTGCACGAGAACGACGTAGACGGCGAACGCGGCCGACAAGCCGAGCGTGATGAGGCGCGGATCGGTCACGTCGCGTCCACCACCTTGAGCGGCGTGTCGCCGATCGTCAGCGTCTGGCCGCGGTCCAAGCGCGAACGGCGCACCTGCGCTCCGTCCACGAACGTGCCGTTGGACGAGCCGAGATCCTCAACCGTCCAACCGGTGCCGTCGGCGACGATCCGAGCGTGCTTGCGCGATGCGCGCGCGTCGCGCAGCTTCACGATGTTCTCGTCGGAACGCCCGAGCGTAAGCCCGTCGACGAGCTCCACGCGCGTGCCGTCCGGCCGCTCGAGCGCGAGCGCCTGCGCGCGCTCGTCCACCACCGCCTCGATCGCGAGCGAGCCGGAGACGACGTCAGGATCCTCGTCCAGCACCACGCGCGCGGCGTCGGCGCGCTCGCGCGGCAGCGCCTCGCGCAGCATCGCGCTCCAGCGCCCTTCGAGAAAGTCGCGGTCGGGCGCGAGCCGCGCGTAGTCGACCGGGTGCACGCGAACGAGGTACAGATCGCTCGGCGCGGCCTGCGCGGTCGAAACGAGCCGGCGCGCGATCTGCGCGGGATCGAGCGCGCTCGGAAACACCCGCGCGAACGCATCTTCGACCACGCGCGCGCACGCGTTCTCGATCCGAGCGAAGACGTTCACGCCCCGCCCACCGTCACGGTTCGTGGACACCCGCGGCGGCGATCACGACCGTCTCAGCCGCGCGACGTAAAATCCGTCGCGGCCCGCGATTCCCGGCGGCACCAGCACGTCGCCGAACGGCGTGCGCAGAGGCGCATAGCGCTCGGCAAGCGTGTCGCGCGCAAACTCCGCATGCTCGCGAAGGAAGCCGTCCACGACGTCCTCCCCCTCGCGACGGTCGGTGGAGCACACCGCGTACACCAGCGCGCCGCCCGGCTTGACGCCGCCGGCCGCCGCGTCGAGGAGCTTGCGCTGAATGCCCGCCATCCGTTCCGGATCGCCGGGCTGCTTGCGCCAGCGCGCCTCCGGTTGGCGCCCGAGGATTCCGAGCCCCGAGCACGGCGCATCGAGCAGCACGAGGTCCGCGTCCGCCGTCGCCTGCATCGTCGTCGCGTCCGCGGCGACGAGCGCGACCGACGGCGCGTCCGCGGCTTCGAGACGCGCTCGCACCTGCGCGATCTTGCGCTCGTCGTCGTCCACCGCGAGCAGCGTTCCCTCGCCGCGCGTGCGGCTCACGATCTGCAGCGTCTTGTTTCCGCGCCCGCAGCACAGCTCGATGATGCGCTGCCCCGGCTGCGGGTCCAGGATGTCGACCGGAAACGCCGCCGCTTCCGCGTGCAGATGCCAGCGGTGGTTGGCGAGCCGCTCCAGCTCACCCGTCGGCGCCGAAGCCTCCAGCACGAGCACGTCGTGCGCGAACGCGCTCGGCGCCGCAATGATCCCCGCCTCGGCCAGCGCGCGCTGCGCGTCCTCGCGCGTCGTCCGCCGCAGATCGACGCACAAGCCCACCGGTGCCGGAGCGTTCACGCCGGCGAGAATCGCACCGAGACGGTCCTCACCGAAGCGCTCGCGCCAGTGGCTCACGACCCAGTTCGGGAGGGATGCCCGCGTCTCCAGATCGGCCTCGCGCGGCGGCTCGGTCGAAACGCGGCGCAGCACCGCGTTCACCAGACCCGCGGTCCCTTTGTGACCGTACTTGCGCGCGAGCCCGACGCTCTCGGACACCGCGGCGTACGCTTCGACGCTGCGCATGAACCGCAGCTGATACGTCCCCAGCCGCAGAATCTCGGCGATCGGCTGCGGCAAGCTTTTCGCACGCTCACCGACATACGGCTGCAGCTCGAAATCCAGATAGCGCCGCATCTTAATCGCGCCGTAGGCAAGCTCCGTCGCAAACCCGCGATCGCGGGGCGACAGCTCGGTCTTGCGCAAACGATAGTCGAGCGCCTCACGTGCCCCGCGCGGAGTCGGCGAAAAGACGTCACGGCAAACCT
>JAQBPK010000326.1 GCA_028287565.1 Vulcanimicrobiota bacterium | reverse complement strand
CAGCTCCGACGCCAAGAAGAGAATGACGCCGAGGATGAGCGCGTGTCCCCGGACCGCCAGGCGGTCACCGCCCGCGCGGTAGCCGATGCGTGTCGACATCGCTCGTCCATTACCCCGCCCTCGGCTTGGTGAGACGTTCGCCAAGCGGGTACGACCCCCGCATGCCCGTGCGTTTCGTCGCGCTCGCTGCAGCGGTCGCCCTCACCGGGTGCGCCGCGATTCCCCACGACGCGACGCAGCAGGCAGGCGTGATGCAGGGCGTCTGGGCCATCTTCATCACGGCGGCGGCGGTGGTGTACGCGCTCGTGGCGGGCCTCATCGTGTGGGCCGCGATCGCGTACCGCCGGCGCGACCCGGCGACGGTGCAGGGCGCCGGGTTCTCGCAGAACGTACCGCTCGAGCTCGCGTGGACCGTCATCCCGCTGATCGTGGTCGGCGGGCTGTTCGCGGTGACGTACCCGGCGGAGCGCCACGTCGAGAGCGTCGTCACGCCGCCCGCCGAAACCGTGCAGGTCACCGGCTTTCGCTGGTCGTGGCGTTTCACGTACCCGCGCGCGCACGTCACCGTCGAGGGGACGTCCGATAAACCGCCGGAGCTCGTGCTGCCGGTGGGCCGCACGACGGAGATCCGCCTGGCGTCGAGCGACGTCATCCACGCGTTCTGGGTGCCGGCGTTCCTGTTCAAGCGCGACGCGATCCCGGGAATCGTGAA
Source organism: Vulcanimicrobiota bacterium (assembly GCA_028287565.1). GTDB lineage: Bacteria > Vulcanimicrobiota > Vulcanimicrobiia > Vulcanimicrobiales > Vulcanimicrobiaceae > Vulcanimicrobium. The sequence goes on along the minus strand of JAQBPK010000326.1, from coordinate 7,544 downwards.
CGTGTACGACTACACGCCGCTGCGCGAGGGCGTCTATCCGGGCCGCTGCGCCGAGTACTGCGGGACGTACCACGCGCACATGTCGTTCACGGTGCGAGTCGTGTCGCCCGAAGAGTTCGCGCGCTGGCTGCGCGACCACGGAACGGCCGCATGACCGCCGTCACCGCACCGCCGCGCGAGCTCGCGAAGAGCGGGATCGTCGCGTGGCTGGTCACCACCGATCACAAGCGGATCGGCATTCTCTACATGCTGACGAGCCTGGGGTTCTTCCTGATCGCGGGCTTCCTCGCGGACGTGATTCGCCTGCAGCTCGCCGCGCCGCAGCAGAACATCGTCGGACCGGCCGCGTACAACCAGGTGTTCACGCTGCACGGCACGGCGATGATCTTCCTGTTCGTCGCGCCGTTCGGGTTCGGGCTCGCGAACTATTTGATCCCGCTGCAGATCGGTGCGCCGGAGATGGCGTTCCCGCGGCTGAACGCGTACTCGTTCTGGCTGTTCTTGCTCGGCGGGCTGACGGTGTTCGCGGGCGTCGTGACGCAGGGTGGCGCCGCATCGGCCGGGTGGACGGCGTTCGCGCCGCTGTCGGACGTCCGCGTGTCGGCGGGCGTCGGGCAGGATCTGTGGATCCTCGGGCTCACGATGACGAGCATCTCCGGTATCATGACCGCGATCAACTTCCTGGTGACGCCGATCGTGTTTCGCGCGCCCGGGATGTCGATGTGGCGCATTCCCATCTTCACCTGGGAGATGATCGCGACCGCGCTGCTGATCATGATGGCGTTCCCGCCGCTCACAACGGCGTTCGCGATGCTGCTGCTCGACCGCCACACCGGCGCGCGCTTCTTCGACCCCGGCAGCGGCGGCGATCCCGTGCTCTACCAGCACATCTTCTGGTTCTTCGGGCACCCCGAGGTGTACGTGATGATCCTGCCGTTCTTCGGCGTCATCACGGAAGTCGTGGCGGTGTTCTCGCGCAAGCCGGTGTTCGGCTACACCGGGCTCGTGCTGGCCGCATTCGCGATCGCGGGGTTGTCGATGGGCGTGTGGGCGCACCACATGTTCACCACCGGCGCGGTCGCGAACCCGTTCTTCGCCGGTATGTCGTTCCTGATCGCGGTGCCGACCGGGATCAAGTTCTTCAACTGGATCGCGACGATGTGGAAGGGGGCGATCAGCTTCGAGACGCCGATGCTGTTCGCGATCGGCTTCATGCTGAATTTCCTGATCGGCGGCATCACCGGCGTGATGCTGGCCTCGCCGCCGATCGACTATCACGCCGAAGACAGCTACTTCCTCATCGCGCACTTCCACTACACGCTGGGCGGCGGCTCGATGTTCGCGATCTTCGCGGCGCTGTATTTCTGGTTTCCGAAGATCTGGGGCGCGAAGCTTGACGAGCGCTTGGGCCGCATCCACTTCGCGTTGATGTTCCTGGGGTTCAACCTGGCGTTCTTGCCGATGTTCTTCCTCGGCGTGATGGGGATGCCGCGGCGCGTCTACACCTATCCGGCACAGGCCGGCTGGGGGCTGCTGAACCTGAGCTCGTCGATCGGCGCGGCGCTCATCACGATCGGCACGGCGGTGCTGGTCTGGAACGTGATCGTCTCGCTGCGGAAAAAAGAGCCGCTGCCGGACGACCCGTGGGGCGGCGGCTATTCGCTGGAATGGGCGACGTCGTGCCCGCCGCCGGAGTTCAACTTCCGCGCGCTGCCGCCGATCCGCTCGAAGCGCCCCGCATTCGACCTGCACCATCCCGAGTACGCGAAGGACTCGCAAAAGTGAACACCGCGATGCGCGTGTTCCTGTCGTCGACCGCATTCGGGCTGGGCGTGTCGGCGCTGTACTGGCTCACCACGCACGAAAACGTCGGAACGATTCTGCTCGGGTTGTTCGGCGCCGGCTTTGCGTTCGTCGCCGGCTATCTGTTCGTGATCCGCGGGAAGGCGCGCGTCGACGGCGACGAGCAGCGCGCGCCCGCGGAGCTCGCCGGCGAGACGATCGGCGTGTTCTCGCTCGAATCGCCGTGGCCGATCGTGCTCGCGTGCTGCACCGCGGGACTGCTGATCGGCGTGGTGCTGCACCCGATGCTCGCCTTCATGGCGCTGATCGCGCTGTTCGTGACGCTATGGCAACTGGTTCGCGAGAGCGTGTAAAGGACGCGGCGGAGCCGCGCTGGTACCGCCGCGCCGAGGCGTGGTTCAAGCTGCTGGGCGCGATCGTGCTCGGCTATCTGGTGCTGGAGCGAATCGTCGGCTTCGTCGTGGACCTCGCCGACGTTACCATCATCCTGGTCGGCGGAATTCTCCTGGCGTACCTCGTGCTGCCGATGGTGCGCTGGCTCAACCTGAAGCTGCCGCTGTGGGCGGCGCTGACGATCGTGTACGGCGGCGGCGCGGCCCTGATCGTACTGAGCTTCTACCTGCTGCTGCCGGTGATGATCGCGCAGGCGCAGGAGCTCATCGCCCAGATTCCGGCGATGCAGCACGTCGTCCAAACCTATCTCTCGACGACGCACAACCCGATCGTGACGCACTTCCCGCCCGCGCTGCGCGGCTACGTCGGGAAGATTCCGGCGCAGCTCGGAACGGAGCTGCAACATCTGGGAACCACCCTGACGTCGCACGTGGTACCCGCCCTGCTGTCGCTGGTGACGGTTGCCGCGCTGAGCGCCGCGATCCCCGTGGTGTCGATCTACATGCTGGCCGAATCGGCGACGATCAAACGCTTCTTCGCCCGCATGATCCCCGCGCCGAGGCGCGATCAGGCGATGGACATCCTGTCCGACATCGACTCGGTGATCGGCGGGTTCGTGCGCGGCCAGCTCATCGTCGCGGGCGTGGTGGCGGCGATGGCGATCTTCGCGCTGCTCGTGCTGCATGTGCCGTACGCGCTGCTGATCGGCGCGTGGGCCGGAATCGCGGACGTTATCCCGTACGTCGGCCCGTTCGCAGGCGGCATCCCTGCGGTGCTCATCGCGCTGTTCGCGAACGGCTGGCCCAATGCGGTGCTCGTGCTCGTCGCGTTCACGATCATCAACCAGATCGAAGCGCACCTGCTCGGCCCGCGCATCGTAAGCAACACGGTGCAGCTCACGCCGCTGGCAGTAATCTTCGCGCTGCTGATCGGCGCGCACGTCCTGGGCTTCCTGGGCCTGCTGATCGCGGTCCCGGTCGCAGGCATCATCCACATCATCCTGGTGCGCCTCTTCCCGAACGAAGAGATCACGAACGCAGAAATCCGCCCAGGCCTAACCGCAATGCCGCTGACGGAAGTCGACCCGGACGCAACCGAGGCTTAACGCCGCTCCGCCGGCTCGCTACGCGGACTGAACGTTCTTCCAGGACTCGTGCCAGCGGGCGACGTTCTGTAGTGCACCGGCCGCGCCGTAGCGGCCCTGCAGCTCGATGTCGTGGCCCTGTTCTTCGGAGTACTCGCGCAGGAAGCGTTCGAGCTGGTCCAGCTCTTGCTGCGGAAGATCGTCGAGCGTCGTGTAGCCGTCGGCCGGCGTGGCGATGCCTTTCATCGGGACCGGGCACGCGAGGAGTCGATCGTTGCGCACGCCGTCTTTCGTCATCTCGAAGCCGCCGATCAGCCGGGCGCGCACGACGGCGAGCGGCAAGACCGGCTCTTCCATAATCAGCAGAACGTCGGCCGGATCGCCGTCCTCGGCGAGCGTCTGCGGCACGAAGCCGTAATCGTATGGAAACGACAGACCGCGAGCGAGCAGGAATCGCAGCTCGAGCGCGCGCGTCTCTGCCTCGAACGCATACTTGTAGCGTGACCCGCGCGGCGTCTCGATCACGACGCGAACCTCGGCATGCTTGCGTTCCCACGGAATCGCTGTCAAGTCGGCGGTGCTGATGACGGACCTCCTGGCTGCTCGGGCGGGCGGAGCACTTCGGGCGCTGGCGGGCCGCTTCGGGCGCTGGGGTGAGGCCCCTTTGCGACCTGCGTCGGGAACTCTGTGCCCCCGCTGCGGTATCATGAGGATCATGCCGGTTCGGACGACTCCGGTCGAGCGCGCGGTCGACGCGCTCCGGCGCCTGCCCATCGGGGATCTGGCGGCGCGGGACCACGTGCGGACGGTCCGTTCCACGCTTGCCATCGCGAACGACGACGAGCTGCTGCGCTTCCTGCGGCTGCTCGACCGGCTCGATGTGGACCCGCCGCGCGTCGAGCGCGATCTGGAGCGCGCGCGGACGAGCGATCCGGTCGAACGGCGCGTCGCCCTGGCCCATCTGCGCCGCGCGCTGGAGCCGGCGCGTGACGCCGTGCTGCGTCATCTCGCCGCTCCGCCGGGCGACTTGCGAATGGTCGTGGACTTGCGTGCCGCGCTGATGGCGCTCATGGCGAAGCGCGCCGATGCAGCCGATCTCAGACCGCTCGACGACGATCTTCGCACCTTCCTCGCCTCGCGTCTCGATCTCGGTCTGCTCGAATTGCGCCGGCTGACATGGGCCGACTCCGCGGCACTGCTCGAACGGCTCGCGCGCTCGGAAGCGGTGCACGCTGTGCGCGGCTGGTTCGACCTGAAAGACCGCCTTGACGACGACCGCCGCGTCTACGCGTTCTTCCACCCGGCGCTGCCCGGCACGCCGCTCGTGTTCACCGAGGTCGCGCTCACCGACGACATACCGGCCTCGATTCGCGCGATCCTCAACAAAGACGCACCGCGCGTCGATCCCGCCTCGGCGCGCTGCGCGACGTTCTACTCGATCTCGAACTGCGAGCCCGGGCTCACCGGAATTCCGTTCGGGAACGCGCTGATCAAGCACGCCGTCGAGCAGCTGCGCGGCGAGCTCCCGCGCCTGCGCACGTTCGCGACGCTCTCACCGCTGCCCGGCTTTGCGGCGTGGGTCCGTTCGCTCGGCGACCGCGTCGCGCCCGAAGTCCGCAGCGCGCTCGCAATACCCGCCTGGCACCGCAACGCTGCGGCGTGCGCGACGCTGCGCGAACCGCTCCTGCGTCTTGCCGCGCGCTATCTCCTCGCCGCGAAACGCGAGGACGACGCGCCGCGCGACGCGGTCGCACGCTTTCACCTCGCAAACGGCGCGCTGATCGAGCGCATCGACTGGCTCGCCGACCCGGCTCAGCGCGGTATCGAGCAGTCGTTCGGCGTGATGGTGAACTACCGCTACGCGCTGGACCGCTACCCGGCGAACCAGCTCGCGTACGCGACGAACCACGCGATCGATGCGGCGTCCGCGGTGAAGGCGCTCGCTCTCGCCGACCCGACGGTTCTGGACAAGGCGCAGCCTGTGGTCTCGCGCCGTGCCGCGCTGCTCGCCGCGATACGCGGCGTCGCCTCGCGTGCGAAACGTATGGTCGCGCGCGCGCCGGCCGGCGCATAAATACTTCGTCCCACGAAAACGCTTCGGAAGACGTACGCGCTTCTTACCGGGTCGCGCGGCTCTATATCGACAGTATCTTCGCGTACTGTTCCAGCGACTGCTGCATCGCGCCAGCGATGAACAGGCGGAACGCGGATGCATCGCCTGTTTCTTGGCCGGCGTCCAGCGCGTCGAGATAGGCTCCGCGCGCGTTCGGCTCGATGATCAGCGGCGGAAAGAAGCGCTGCAGAAGGTGCGCGTTCATCAGCAGTCGCGCGGTGCGGCCGTTGCCGTCGAAGAACGGGTGCAGCCGCGCGGTCTCATAGTGCAGGTCGGCAGCGACGACAACAGGGTGGTCACGGTCTTTTCGCTCGCCGTAGCGCGCGAAGGTATCGTCGACTCCCGCCGATGCCGCATCGGCGTGCGGCGGCCGGTACTGCGTGCCGGCGATCGCCACCGCGTCGTTGCGGATGCGCCCCGCCCACGCGTCATCAATGCCGCGGAGCAGCAGCCCGTGCAGCTCCAGCATCACGTGCACGGTCAGCGCTTCGCCGCGCTCGGCGATCTCGTGCATCCGCCGGACGGCGGCGGCGTGATTGACCGCCTCGAGGTGCTCGCGCATCGACTTGCCGGCGATCGTCGCGCCGTCTTCGAGCACCCGCTGCGTCTCCCGCAGCGTGAGCGTGTTGCCTTCGAGCGCGTTGCTCGCCCACGTGAACCGCACGTCCTCGGCCGCGAACAGACGCACCAGTCCAGCCCACGCGTTCGCAGGCAGGGATTGCAGCCGGCTCAGCCGCTCGTCGAGCTCCGCCATCCCGGCTAGCTTACCGGTCGCGCGCGAATATTCCCATTACGGCTTCGGGCCGCAGCCGTTGACCGGCGCAGCTTGCGGCAGTGCCGGCGTCAGGCCGAACGACAGCGGCAGGAACGACGTGCCGTCCGTCATGTACTGACCCGTCACGTTGAGCGTCTGGCCCGGGCCGAGGCCGAAGCCTTTGACGAGATAGCGCTGTGACGGATCGCTCACGCAGCGCACTTCGGTTGGTGCCGGATCGCCCGTGAACCAGATCGTCGTGGTCACGCCGCCGTTCGCGCCGGGCTGCTCGTACAAATACACGTTTTGCGGCGCGGCAGTCGGGTTCGCGAGCTGCAATGAGACGTTGCGCAGCACGCCGTAATCGCCCGCCAGTCCCGCACGCTGTCCCGCGGCCGCGACGATGTCGGGGCGCAGGTTCGGAAATGCTTGCTGGCCGTTCGCGTAATAGCGCACGCCGACCGTGAACGGCTGCGGCTCCGGTCCGCCGACCGTGTACGACAGCGCTAGCGGCGGTACGTTCGCCAGCGAGAACTCGCCGCGGCGGAAATGCCCGTCGCTCGGGTGTTCGGGTTGGGACAGCAGCGTTGCAGGATCCGTGCCGTTGCTCGCCGCGACCACCATCACGTTGACCGGCGAGCCGTCGAGCACGCGCAGATCCAGAATGCCCGCGATCAACTGGCCGGGCAGCATCGTTCCCGCGCCGAGCGGCACCAGGTACGGCGCGGTGGGCGCGACCGTCGCGATGAAGCTCTCCTGCGGGGGGCGTTCGAGCAAATAGCGCAGCGTCGAGAGATGGCCGACGTACGAGAACGCGTCCGACGGGCCGGCGACGCCCGCCAGAACTTGCACGCGGGACGTACCGATGGCCGGCTGCAGCGCGAGATACAGCCGGCGGTTTTGCGCGTCCGAGACGTGGTATGCGTACGTGCGCGCGGGCCGCGTCGCGTCGATCGTGCCCCGGAACAGCACGCCGTCATCGAGCGGGCCGAGCCGTTCGGGATCGTCGCTGTAGAACAGCACCAACGGATCGAGCTGCGGCAGCGCGCTCACGCGCACGTGCACGTTCGTCGTTCCGGTCTGGTCGACGAACTGATCGTTACCCCGCAGGACCACATTAGCGCGCGCTTCGAGCGCGTCGCCCGGGCGCAGCGAGCCGGTCGTCACGCCGTTCACCGCAATCGTCGCGCCGGGCTGCAGCTGCGCGAGCTGTGCGATTGCGCCCTGAACGCGCGACGTCGCGAACTGCGGCGAAACCGTCCCGGCGAGCTCTACCGTTGCATCCGCGGGGATGACGCCGGCCGGTGGCGCGACGAGCACGTTCACGACCGCCGTGTCACCGGATGCGTCGAACAGCGTGACCGTCCCGCGCCCGTTGGTCCGCCCGGTGAGCGAGA
>JAQBPK010000315.1 GCA_028287565.1 Vulcanimicrobiota bacterium | reverse complement strand
GCCGGCTGGTACAAGCTCACGCCGGGCCGGTTCATGATGCGCAGCATCATCGCGTCGTTCACCGGCCTGTTCGTCGGCATCATCGTGCCGTTCGTGCTGCACCGCCACAACATCTGGATGTTCTTCGTCCCCGTCGTGCTCGCGCTCGCGGGAGCGATCCTGCCGACGTCGATCCTCGACGGCGCGATCGCCGAGCGCAAGAAGCGCATCCGCAACGCGCTCCCCGACTTCCTGGATCTGGTGTCGACGACGGTCGAGGCCGGGATCGCGCTCAACGGCGCGTTCGCCGCCGCGGTCGACGCGGTGCGCGGACCGTTCCGCGACGAGCTCCTCGCGGCACTGTCCGACATACGCGTCGGCCGCTCGCGCGCGGAAGCGCTCGCCGCGATGGCCGCCCGCGCAGACGTCACCGAGCTGACGACCACCGTCACCGCGATCGTGCAGGCCGAAAAGCTCGGCGGCGACATCGCCGGCATCCTGGACCAGCTCGCGAACGACGCCCGCGACCAGCGCATGACGCGCGCGGAAGAGCTGGCCGCCCAGCTGCCCGTCAAGATGACGTTCCCGATGGCGCTGTGCATGCTGCCGGCGCTCTTCGTGATGATCTTCGGCGCCGTTGCAGCCGAACTGGTAAGCAAATGAACCCCCACGTGCTCCTGGGCGCCGTCCTCTTCGCCTGCGCCGCGATCGCCGGCCTCGCAGCCGCCGCCGCAATCTGCGCGCGCGTGCAAGCCTACGCCGACGGTCCACAATCCGGCACCCCGCCGATCGTCGCGCTCGTCGCGGGCGCGGCGCTGGTCGGCGGCATCGCCGGAGCGCACGCCGAGCCGGCACGCCTGGGCCTCGTCGCGATCGTCACCGGCGCTTTCGTCGCGGCCTGGTACTGCGACGTCGCCCGCGGCGTGATCCCGGACGTCTTCTCGCTCGGTCCGCTCGCCGTCATGGCGGTCCTCGCCTTCACATGGCACGACCCGCGCATGATCGTCTCCGGCTTGATCGTCGTGATCCCGTTCGCGCTTGCAGCGTATCTGTCGCGCGGGCGCGGCATGGGCTGGGGCGACGTGAAGCTGGCCGCGGTCGCCGGCGCACTTCTGGGTGCATCCAACGCGCTGCTCGCTCTCGCGCTGGCCGCCTTCGCGGCGTTCGTCAGCGCGAAGTTCCGCCGCGAGTCCACTGCGATGCAGCCGCTCGCGTTCGCGCCGTACCTCATCGGCGCGACCGCGCTCTTCACGGTGTTCACCGCGCTATGAGCATGTGGCTCGTCCGCAACGCGAACACCGGCCGCGTTCTCGCGTGGCGCGTTCGCCGCGCGGACAACTGGCTCGAACGCACCGTCGGTTTTCTTCCGCGCACGTCGATCGCACCGGAGGAAGGGCTGTGGTTCGAGCACTGCCACGCGGTTCACACGCTCGGCATGCGCACGCCGCTCGATGTCGTGTTTCTCGACAAAGATATGCGCGTCGTGAAAGTCGAGTCCAACGTTACGCCGCACAAGTTGTACGTTGGGGCGCATAATGCGTACACTGTGGCGGAGTTTGGGCCTGGGTTCGTCAAGGCGAACCCCATTTCGCCCGGGGATCAGCTGGCGCTCGAGCCTGTGTAGTTTTTGCCTGGGTGGCGGTCGCGCGAGCGACGCAGTACCACGGCGGGCCGGGTTCCTCGCACATCCCTGTGCGAGAAACCCTACGTCTTCACATCGCTCCCGGCCCTCCAGGCCTCCGCTCGTTCACAGTGCCCGCCGTGGTACTGCGTCGCTCACGCGACTTGGCACGATGAGATCATGCAGCATCACGCCATGCGATTGCGAGCGAACATCCCGCCAAGTCGCGGGTGCGACGCAGCGCCATGGCAGACCGTGTGAACGAGCGTGCGCAGGATGCGCGGAAGCGATGTGAAGATAGAGGGGCCCCGGACAGGATGTCCGGGGCCCCGTGTCAGCCATGGCGCTGCGTCGCACCCGCGACCCGCCACCATCGTCAACTCACGGCAACGAGCCGCCGCGATTCATCAGCTTCTTCCGCGGTCCGGGTCGAAGCGCGCGACAACGCCGCATCGATTTCCAGAGCTACGCCTGCGAGTGCCGCCGGGACGTCGCCGTCCAGCAACTCCTCGCGGCCTAGGCGTAGAGCAGCGCGGTCGTGTTCCACCGCGATCGTCACGTCGCCCGAGGCCCAGGCCGTTTCCGCGTCGCGCAGATGGGCGCGGACGCGGCGGGCGTCAATCGCGAAGAGGTCGAGATTGAGGGCGATCTCGTCGCCGAACGCCACGTAGTGGGCGAGGTCCGCGTAGCCGACGACCGCTGCTAGGGAGCGGCGCATCGTGCTGCAGGCGGAGCGCAGCGATTGGGCGGCGAGCTGGCGGTCTGCGTCCGGCCAGAAGGCGCGTACCAGGGTTTCGCGACGGGCGCGGCCTTGCGGCTGCAGCGCGAGAAAGGCGAAGATCTGGGCGTCGCGGCGGCGGAACCACGCGACGCGCTGGCCTTCGATGCGGACGTCCGGTTTGCCGAAGAGGCGGACGGCGAACGGGGTCAGCGCGCGGGGCGGGCTTGCGGCGGGGGCGCTGGCGCGCGTGACGCGTGCGACGGCGCGGTAGGGGCGGAACGAGCCGTCGGTCCAGCGCACGAAGAGGCCGCGCTGTTCCAGGCGGTCCAGGGTGGGTTCGTCCACGTGCTCGCCGTCGAAGAGCTTGCGGGCGGCGGTTGCGAGCGCAGGGTCTTCGCCGGCCAGTGCGTCGTCCAGGAAGCGGTGCATGAAGCGGGCGTTGCTGCGGCGCCAGCGGTCGAACGCGCCGTCGAGGGAACGGCCGGCCGACGCGCTTTCGCGGATCGCGGAGGACAGCGCGAAGGCCCAGCCTTCCGTGTCGTGCACGAGGCGGCCGATCTCGCGCTCGTCGGCGGCGTCGACGCGGGCCGCTTCGGCCAGACGCGTTGCTTCTTCCGCGGTGAAGGCGAGGCGGTCGCCGTCGAGGACGGCGCCCAGGCCCAGCGACACCAGCCGGGTGGCGTCCACGACGTCGCGCGAGCGGGTGGCGTAGACGAATGTGACATTGTCTGGGGCTTCGTAGACGAAGCGGCGGAGCGTTGCGCGCACGGCGTCCGGGGCGCGGTCGGCTTCATCGACGAGAACTTCGCAGCGGCCGGCGTTCTCGAACGCGGCCAGGAGCGCGTCGTCGTCTTCCGGCGGTGCGAAGGCGAATGCGCGTGCGATACCGGCGCGGAGCGACTGTGGCGTCGTCTCGGCGTCGAGCGTCACATAGCCCGCGCGGTGGAGCGGTGCGGCCGCGTACGACACGAGGGCGGTCGTCTTGCCCGAGCCCGAGGGGGCCGCGATGAGGCGCAGCGGCACGTCGGCATGGTCCGCCAACCAGCCGGAAATCCGTTCCCGTCGAATCGTGTCGGGGGCGAGCTTGGGAAGCTTTGCCCGCGACGTCAGCTCCAGCACCGGTAGTCCCTCTCTCATTAGGTCTTTGGGCCTAGACGATTCCCCGGTGTGTGACTGAACTAACACTCTCCTTCGCAAAAAGTGTACAGACCGTGTTACCTCCCTGAGAGACGGAGCGGGCGCACGAGCGTTTCCTGGCCGACGCCGCGCTGCAGCGTGACGCGGACGGTGTAAGAGCCGGGCGCGGCGGGTGCCGTCATCGCGGCGCTGCGCTCGCCGCGGCGCAGGTCGCCGCCCGCGAGCTCGGCGCCGTCGCGGTCGCGGATGATTTGGACGCGCGCTCCGTCCGCGAACGGGATCTCGACCGCGAACGGCTGGCCGGGCGCCACCGGGCTCGGGCGGATGGCGAACGTGTCGCCGCCGCCGACGTCCACGACGGTCGCGTTCGAGTCCAAGGACGCGCCCGCGGCGCCGTGCTGGGCGGCGCCGGGCTGCGCCGCGCCGGGTTGGGCGGCCGGTGACGCTTGGGTGCTGGGCGACGGGCTTGGCGCGACGGCGGCCGGGATCGGGACGCGCGTTTCCTCGCCCGCGGTCGCGCCTTCGGCGATGGCGACGAGCTGGTAGGGCTCGCGCGAGCCCGCCGGCGGAGCTGGAAGCGTCGTTATGCCGGTGCCCGAGGGGGTGGCAGTCGCGAACCAGGTCGCGCCCATGCGGTCGACGATCGCAAGGCGCAGGCCGCGCGCGTGCGCGGTGTAGCGGACGACGAGCGGGGCGTCCGCGCGCGGGGCGTCGACCGCGATGCTCGCGATGCGCGGCGGCGGCGTCGCCATGATGCGGATCGCGGGCGGCGGGGTGGCGCGGCCGTAGGCCGCGTCGCGCGTGTCGGTGCCGAACGCGTTGGAGACCGCGACGTGGAGCGTGGCCGCGTCGGCTTGGCCGACGGGCATCGTGCCGGCGGCGGCGGGCAGGGTGCC
>JAQBPK010000300.1 GCA_028287565.1 Vulcanimicrobiota bacterium | reverse complement strand
GCTCGAAGCGGCCGCGACGCTCGCCGCGCGGTACATCGCCGACCGCTATCTGCCCGACAAGGCGATCGACGTGGTCGACGAAGCGTCCGCCGGCGCGGCGATGCACGGCGAGAAGCGCGTGAACGTCGAGCGCGTCGCCTCGGTCGTGTCGCGCTGGACGGGCATCCCGCAAGGCACGATCACCGACGCGCAGCGCGCCGGCCTGCTCGCGCTCGAAGAGCAGCTCACCACGCGCGTCGTCGGCCAGGATCCCGCCGTGCGCGCGGTCGCCGAAGCGATCCGTCGCGCGCGCGCGGGCCTGAAAGATCCGCGCAAGCCGGTGGGCGGGTTCTTGTTCATCGGCCCCAGCGGCGTCGGCAAGACCGAGCTCGCGCGCGCGCTCGCGCACGCCTTGTTCGGCACCGACGACGCGCTCATCCGGCTCGACCTCTCGGAGTACACCGAAGCGCACACCATCTCGCGCATGCTCGGCGCGCCGCCCGGATACCAGGGTCACGAAGAAGCGGGACAGCTCACCGAGCCCATCCGCCGCCGGCCGTACTCCGTCGTGCTGTTCGACGAGATCGAGAAGGCGCACCCGGACGTCGCCGCGATCCTGCTGCAAATCCTCGACGACGGCCGCGTCACCGACGCGAAAGGCCGCACGATCGACTTCCGCCACGCGATCCTCGTGCTCACGTCCAATCTCGACCGCGAGGAGCTCGAAGCGACGCTGCGGCCGGAGCTGATCGACCGCATCGACGAGATCGTCGTATTCAGGGAGCTCGGCTCCCGCGAGATCGAGCAGATCGTCACGCTGCAAGTCGCGCTGCTCGCCGACCGCCTCGGCGCGCACGCTATGCGGCTCGACCTGTCGGAAACTGCGCGCCGTTTCTTGGCCGCGGAATCGTCGTCCCAAGGCAGCGGCGCGCGCTACGTCGCGCGCGCGATCGCGCGCCACGTCACCACACCGCTCTCGGATGCGATCCTGCGCGGACGCCTCGCGAGCGGGCACACCGCGCGCGTCGACTACGACGACGGCCGCGGCATCACCGTAGAGGCAGCCGCATGAAACATCTTCTTCTCGCCCTCGTGCTCGCCGGCGCGACGAGCACCGCCGCGTTCGCGCAAGTCGTCCCGGCCGGCACGCCGCCCGCACCCGGCACGCCGACCACGAACCTGATCCTCGACGCGATGCTCGCCACCGCGCGCGCGGCATCGGTGAACCCGAACGCGGCGCAGTCCGCCTCGCTCAACAGCAACGCCGCGATCCAGCGCTACAACATGGGCGACGTCAACGGCGCGCGTGCCGCCGCAATCCAGGCACTGATCGAAGCGAACCGCCTGCCGTACACGTCCAACCCGGTGCTGCAGTCGACGATCCCGCAAACGAGCTACCTGCAGACGCGCCCGTTCCCGATCGCGGGCGGCAGCGTGGCGGCCCTCGACGCGAACGCGTTCGTCGCACAGGCACGCGGCGCGGTGGCGGCATGCACCACGGTGAGCTCGGCGAACACCGCTGCCGCAACGCAGCAGCTCGCCGCGGCGGAACGCGACGCCAAAGCCGGCCGCTATCAGGACGTGCGGACGGAAGCCCGAGCCGCGGTCGACCTCTGCGCCGCGGCGCAGCAGCAGCTCAACCGCCGTACGCCGTAGCGCTCGACAACGCCCGCTCGGCGATCTCGTTGAGCTCGTCGATGTCGTGCGCGACGTCGGGGTTCTCGCGCGCCGCGATCGCGTTCACGATCGAGGCGAACGGCGGCGGCGGGTTCAGCAGCAGCGCTCCGAGCACCGCCGTCGCGAGATCGCGGATGCCGATCGTCGGCGAGTCGAGAAACGACGGCTCGCCGGCGAGCAGCCGAGCGAAGTCCCACGCCCGGTCGCGCGCAACGATGAGACCGTCGTCGATCAGGTTGATCTCGTCCTTCTGCAACACGTCGTAGATGTCGGCCAGCACCGGCGAGATCTCGTCGATCTCGTCCAGCACGTTTTTGACCTGCGCGGTCAGCACCGTGTTCACCATGTTGAAGTCGTCTTGGAGCGCGGCGAGCGGGCCGGGCTTGGCGATCTCCCACGCCGTGATGCCGAGATCGAGATCGATGTGCGCGTTCATTCCGGCGAGCATGTGCAGCAGGATCACGTGCGACGGGCGTTCCGCGGCCTCGAACGCGACGCGCCAGCAGTGCGACGGCGCCGGGTGCTGCGCGGGATAGAAATACGCGCTGATCGCCGCGAAGTACCGGTTGGCGAACGTCGCATCGAAGCGCTCCATGCGCGGTCCGTCGTGAAACAGACCGTCTTCGATGCCTTTGCCGATGGCGCGGGTGACGCGCTTGTAGAGCGCCGCGAAGAATCCCAGCCGGCTCTGGTTCGCACGCGCCCAAACGATGATCGCGTCGATGCGCTCGATGACCCCCGCGACGTCGGCCGCAGGAGTGAGCGGCGGGAACGGTGTCGCCATCAGCATGTCTGCTCCACCGCAGCGGCGCGGTCCTCGCCGCACGGCACGGTGAACCTCGCCGTTACGCCGCGGCAGGGCTACGCGGGGACGGCGCTCAGGCGCGCACGCGCGCGCAGCGCGGGCAGCACCGCGACGAGCGCCGCCAGCACGGCGATGATCACGGCGAATCCCGTCGCGAGCGACCAGCGCGTCGCGATGGTACCGATGACCAGCGACGGGACCGAGAACGCGAGGTACGCGGCGACGTACAAGCGGGCGAAGATGCGGGCGCGCTGGCCGCGGCAGACGCGCGTCGCAATGACGATCGCCGTGGCGAACGCAACGCCGCCGCCGGCACCGACGAGCACCGTCGACAGTACGATCAGCGACCAGCCCGCGAAGCCGTGCAGCGCGGTACCCGCCACCAGCGCGACGAGCCCGATGACCACCACGAGCGGCGCGATGACGCCGTCGCGCTCGGGGACGATCGTGCGCCGGCTGAGCGTGGCGACGATGCCCGCAAGCTGGAGCGCCGATATCACCGTCGCGCCGACCAGCGGATCGTGCGCGTGCAGCGTCGCGGCCAGAAATGCAGGCACCATCGACAGGTACAGCGAGACGCCCGTCCAGCTGACGAACGTCACGGACAGCGCGAAGGCGAGCGCGCGAGCCACGACGTCCTGCGGCAACGGTTCTTCCACGGCTTCACCGGCCCGCACGATCACGCGCGGCGCGAGCAGCGGCAACGCCGCGGCGCAGGCGACGGTAAGAACGACGAGCGGCGCGTACGCTGCATGCTCACCAGCGCC
Organism: Vulcanimicrobiota bacterium; assembly: GCA_028287565.1. GTDB lineage: Bacteria > Vulcanimicrobiota > Vulcanimicrobiia > Vulcanimicrobiales > Vulcanimicrobiaceae > Vulcanimicrobium. Next base: position 6,860 of record JAQBPK010000300.1, on the reverse strand, counting down.
GAGATCGTACGCGACCGCGGCGACCAGCGGCCCGGTGAAGATCCCCGTGCCGGACGCGATCATCGTCCACGAGCCGGGCGCGAGACGCCCGCGATGCGATTCCGTCACGGCGGCGATGATCGCACCGCTTGCAAGCCCGACGCCGGCACCTTGCAAGAGCCGCGCGACGACCAAACCGGCGAAGCCGGACGCAAGCGCGAGCGTCACGAGACCGACCAGCGCGAGCGCCAAACCGATCCCGATGGCGGCGCGCCGCCCGATGCGATCCGCGATCCCGCCGAACAGCACGAGCACCGGCAGCAGCGTGCACACGTACGCGGCGAACACGACGCCGAGATCGCGCGTCGACAAGCCCCACGCGTCGCGGTAGACCACGAACAGCGCCGACGGCGCGGTGGTCCCCGCCATCAGGATCGCGAGCGACGCGAGCGCCGCCGCCGTCCTCGCGTTCACGCTCGCGAGGCTACTTGAGCAGATCCTTGATCGCGGCCTCGATCTCGCTCGGGTTCATCTCGCCGAGACGATACGTCTTCACGATCCCGCGCCGGTCGATGAACACGTGCACGGGCATCGCAATCGTGTTGTACATCTTGCCGACGGCGCCGTTGTCGTCGATCGCGACCAGCCCGTACGGATTGCCGAACTTCTTCTGGAATGCGAGGCCCTGGCCGGGCGCATCCAGCTCGTCGATGCCGAGCACCTGCAATCCGCGCTTGGCGTACTGCGCGCGAAGCTTGCCGATCGACGGCGCCTCCGCGTTGCACGGCCCGCACCACGAAGCGAAAAAGTTCACGTAGAGCGGCTTGCCCTTGAGCCCGTCCAGCGAGATCGGCTTGCCCCCGGTCGACGGCAGCGAGAACGCAGGGGCGGGCTTCCCAGCCTGCGGCACGGCGAGCGCGGCAGCGGGCAGCAGCACGAGCGCTGCGACGGCAGCGAGAACGGACGGGATTCGCACGCCTACTGCAACGCCTGTCAGCGGGGGAGCGTTGCGCCTCCGATGATAGCGGTTGCCTGCTTATCCGCCGGGTTCCACCCTCCCGAGGCGAGCGTATGTATCGCGCCCGGCGCGGGGGAGTGATTCCACTGCACCGGTTCGATTCGCTCAAACGACGGTGGGGAATTTCACCATCGACGCGTCGTCGCGCATCTGCGCGATGAGCTCGTCGACGGAGTCGAAGCGCCTCTGCGCGCGCACGAAGCGAAAGTTGCGCAGTGCGAGCTCCTCACCGTAGAGCGCGCCGTTGAAGTCGAGCAGCCACGCCTCGACGGTGCGCGACGCGCCGTCGAACGTCGGGTTCGTGCCGATCGACACCAGCCCGAGATAGTCGCGTCCTTCATGGCGGCCGGTCACGCGGTACACGCCGTCCGGCGGCAGCATCTTCTGCGGCGAGACGGCGATGTTCGCCGTGGGGTAGCCGAGATCGTGACCGCGTCCCGCGCCGAAGACGACGCTCCCGCGCACCGCGTACGGCACACCGAGCAACCGGTCCGCGGTCTCCAGATCGCCGGCCGCAATCGCGGCCCGAATGCGCGTCGACGATACACGCTCGCCCGCATCGAGCGTGTTCGGCACCGCAACGATCTCGCGCCCGCGCTCGCTCAAGTGCTCGCGCGCGAACGCGACGTCGCCGGCGCGCTTGTGCCCGAACCGAAAGTTCGCACCGACGACCATGGCGCGCGCGTTCAACCGCGCGACCAAGGTCTCGTCGAGAAACCGCGCCGGAGACAGCGAAGCGATCGCGGCATCGAAGGGCAGCACGAAGGCCTCGTCGATCCCCGCGCGCGCGAACGCGTTGACGCGCTCCTCGAGCGTCGCGATCATCGGCGGCTCCTGCCCCGGCCGCAAGAACGCGGACGGATGCTCGCGGAACGTGAGCACGGCAGTGCGCTCGCCGGCGCGCCGCAGCCGCATCGCCTCGCGCACGATCGCGCGGTGCCCGCGATGAAACCCATCGAAGAACCCGATCGCAACGACGAACGCGCGCTCCGGCACCCGCTCGGGCAGAACGTGATGCACCTTCACAGAAAAACCTTGCGCGGCGCCAGCAGCGCACCGACCGTCTCGCCGACCCCGACCAGCATCCGCGCGGAATCGCGCACGAACACGTGCTTGTCGGCGGGCATCTGCGCAAGCGGCACCATGCGCCCCGCCCGAAAATCGGTCGCACCGCGCCCATCGAGCACGACGGTCGGAATCGGAATCACGCGCTCCGGCGGCACGAGCGAACCACCCGGATCGCGCGCGACCTCATCGAGCGTCCGGCTCTCCGACAGCACAAACGGCCCCGACGCCTCGCGCAGCAGCGCACCCATGTGCCCCACGGTCCCGCACGCTGCAGCGAGATCCTCGCACAGCGTGCGCACGTACGTCCCCTCGCTGCACGCGATCCGCAGCCGCACGACGTTCTCGTCCCTCCCGAGCACGTGCAGCGCGTACACGGTCACGGTGCGCGCGGCGCGCTCAACCGTCTTCCCCGCTCGCGCGAGATCGTACAACCGCTTCCCCTCGCTCATCACGGCGCTGTACATCGGCGGAACCTGCGAAACCGCACCGGTGAACGCGGGAATCGCCGCAGCAAGCCGCTCGTCGATATCCGCAGGAACGTCGCGCCGCGCGATCGTCTCGCCGGTGGCATCTCCCGTCGCGGTCGCGGACCCGAGCTCGAGCGTGCACACGTACCCTTTGCGCCGGTCGACGATCAGCGGCAGCAGCCTCGTCGCTTTCCCGAGCGCGATCGGAAGCACGCCGGCCGCCTGCGGATCGAGCGTCCCAAGATGCCCGACGGCAAGCTTCCCAGCGGGATCGCGATAAATTTTCCGAAGACGCGCGCCGAACTGCGTCGACGAAGGCCCCGCCGGCTTAAAAAGGTTGACGAACCCGAGCATGCCGCTCGGCTTAAAGCCCCTGCGCGCGGAGCGCCGCGTGCACGCCCTCGATCGCGGATTGCAGATCGCCTTCGAACGTCAGCCCCGACGCCATGAAGTGACCGCCGCCGTTCAGCATCGCCGCGGCCGCCTGCACGTTGATCTTTCCGCTCGACCGCAGGCTCACCCGAACCGCACCCTCATACGCCTTGAACAGCGCCGCCGCCTCGACACCCTCGACCGCGCGCAGATGCTGCACGATCTCCTCGGTATCCTCACCGTCGGCGTTGCACGTGCGCAGCATCTCTTCATCGACGTACGTCCAGCAATACTGCCCGTCGTCCTGAAGCACCGCGCGCTCCAAAGCCATCCCGAGCAGCTTGGTCGCGGCAAACCGCTTGTTGGCAAAAATCTCTTCGGTGATGAGCGGCTTGTCCGCGCCAAGCTCCACCATCTCCGCCGACATCCGCAGAACGGCCGCCGTCGTGTTGGTGTGCATGAACGCACCGGTATCCGTCATGATGGTCGTGAGGATACACGTCGCGATATCCGGCGTGATCTCGGCATCGAGCGCGCGCAGCAGCCGCAGCACGCACGTCCCGGTAGAAGCCTCGGTCGGAATAACGTAGTTCAGCGCGCCGAAATGCGAGTTCCCCAAATGGTGATCGATGTCGAGCATGTTGGCCCGGTCGATCTTCGGCAAAAACTCCCCCGCCCGCGTGAAATCGCTCATGTCGCAGAACACCCAGAGCGTATCCGCCGGCAAATCGGCCGGCACCTCACGCGCAACGTGCTCCGAATCAGGCAAGAACCGCAAATTCCGCGGCACGGGATCCTGCTGAAAATACCCGACCCGCTTCCCGATCGCTTTCAAAGCCAACCCGAGAGCAAGCCCGGCGCCGAGCGTATCCCCATCGGGCTTGACGTGCGAAACGAACACGAACGAAGCCCGCCGCCGCAGCTCGGCAACGATCTCATCGGTGGAATTCGACTGCGGAATGACGCCGTCCGCGGTGACCGCGGCGCTCGTTCCCACCGAGCTACTCATCGATCACCTTGGCTTTCTCGAGCGTCTTGTGCAGCGCGATCGCCCGCTCGGTCGTGCGATCCTCCACAAACGTGAGCTCAGGCGTATACCGGAGATCGATCGCATTGCCGAGTTCCCCGCGCAAAAAGCGCGAGGCGCTCTCCAGCGCATCCATCGTCTGCCGAGCCACATGCCGGTCGCCGATGATCGACACGAACACCTTGCAGAACCTCATGTCCTGCGTGATCTCACACCGAACGACGGTAACGAACCCAAGCCGCGGATCCTTGAGATCCTCACTGATGATCTTCGCGAGCGCCTTCTGGATCTCGTGATCGATCCGCGCTTGCCGCTGCTGCTTCATAGCTTCACCGCCCCGGCCGTGCGCCGCAACGCGGCCGCCCCGACCAAGCCCCAAGCCGCAACCAGCACGATGACCGCAGCCCCGAACGCCGCAAATCGCGCAACCGTCCCCGCATCGGACAGCGGGGCACCGGCCAGGACGAAATAACCGGCAAAGGCCGCCAAGAAACCCGCGTTATCGCATACGAGTGCGGCAAACCGCAACCGAGGCTCAGCAGCAAGCAGAGCCGGAGCCACCCCCGGCGGCAGCACCAACGAGACGATCTCCTTCGCCGCGAAATACGTCACCAGCAACGCGATCGCAAACCAAGAAGCATGCGTCACAAACTGCACGACGACCGCGATGACGACGACCAGCACCAATCGCGCCGGCGCAGAAGACTTGAGCAGCTTCAAGACACCCTCTCAACAAACGCGGCCCTACGCAGATCAACCCAAGCGTTCGGGGCGGGCACATTGCCTCGCAGGGGCGTCACAGAAATCGGCGGAGGCAGGATGCCGAGAGCCGATTTTGTGCGAGTAGCAATTTCCCAAGGATGGGAAATTGCGGGCGTCCCCAGCGAGGCAATGTGCCCGCCCCGAACGCCCGCCACCATCCCCGCCATTACGCGGGCTGCAACTCCGGAGCCACGAGCTCAGAAGTCCAAGCCTCAATGACATCGCCAGGCTTGAGATCTGCAAACCGAGCCACCTGGATACCGCACTCGAAGTTCTCAGCAACCTCGCGAACGTCGTCCTTGAACCGCCGAAGCGACTCGATTTCCCCGTCGAACACCACAGCCGCATCCCGAAGCACGCGAACCTTGGAGTTGCGAGTGATCTTCCCGGACTGCACGTAGCACCCGGCGATCGACCCAACTTTGGACACCTTGAAGATCTCGCGCACTTCCGCACGGCCAAGGACGATCTCGCGGAACTTCGGCGCCAGCATCCCGACCATAGCCTTCTTGAGGTCGTTCTCGACATCGTAGATGACCTGGTAGAACCGCAGATCGACCTGCTCGGACTCGGCAAGGCGTTTGACCGACTCGTCGGGCCGAATGTTGAACCCGATCAGCACCGCGCCCGAAGCGGACGCGAGGTTGACGTCGTTCTCCGTGATGCCGCCGACGCCGGCGAGGATGACGCGCACGTCGACCTCGGCGTTGGACAACGACTCGACACGGCCGCGAAGCGCCTCGACCGATCCTTGGCCGTCGGCCTTGAGGATGAGGTTGAGGGTCTTCGTGCCGCCGTCCGCAGGCATCATCATGAACGTCTCGAGCGAGACCTTCGCACCGCCGGTGGACGAGGCCATGCGCACGTCGCGACGCTTGGTCGAACGTTTCGCAGCGGCTTCGCGGGCGGTCTTCTCGTCGGAGACGACCATCATCGTGTCGCCCGCCGAAGGAACGTCGTTGAGCCCCATGATCTCCACGGGGATCGACGGCCCGGCCTTCTTCGTCTGTTTGCCCTTGTCGTCGAGCAGCGCGCGAACCTTGCCGAACGTCGGCCCGACGACCACAACGTCGCCGACGCGCAGCGTGCCGGTCTGAACAAGCACGGTTGCGACCGGACCGCGCCCGCGGTCGAGTGCCGACTCGATCACCACGCCCGATGCGCGGCGGTGCGGGTTGGCCTTGAGCTCTTTGAGATCCGCTTCGAGCAGCACGGTCTCGAGCAGCTTGTCGATGTTGTTGCCGGTGCGCGCGGAAACGGGGACCATCTCGATCGCGCCGCCCCACTCGACGGGCTGCAGACCTTCGTCGGTGAGCTGCTGCTTGACCCGGTCGGGCTGCGCGTCTTCTTTGTCCATCTTGTTGATGGCGACGACGATCGGCACGCCCGCGGCCTTGATGTGCGAGATCGCTTCACGCGTCTGCGGCATCACGCCGTCGTCCGCTGCGACCACGAGGATCGCAACGTCGGTGACTTTCGCGCCGCGCGCGCGCATCGCCGTGAACGCTTCGTGACCCGGAGTGTCGATGAACGTGATCGCGCGGCCGTCCTGCTGGACGGTGTACGCGCCGATCTTCTGCGTGATGCCGCCGGCTTCGCCCGCGGCGACGCTGGCCGAGCGGATCTTGTCGAGCAGCGACGTCTTACCGTGGTCGACGTGGCCGAGCACGGTGACGACCGGCGGCCGCGGCTGCAGCATCTCCGGCTTGTCCTCTTCCTGCTCGACGACGACTTCCTCGCCGGCCTCTTTGACGATCGCGTTGAAACCGAACTTGCGCGCGACGGCCGTGGCCTGGTCCGCGGAGATGTTCTGGTTGATCGTCGCCATCGTGCCCATGCGGAAGAGCTCCTTGATGACGTCCGCTGCGGGGACGATCATCGAGGTCGCGAGCTCCTGCACGGTCAGGATGTCGGGAATCTCGATCGATTCCAGCTTCTTGGTGGGATCCTCGATGCGGTCGACGTAGGCACCGCTGCGGCGGCGCTGCTTCTCGAGCCGCATCTCCGCATCGCGGGCCTTCTTGGCTTCGAGCTGCTCGCGGGTCTGACGGCCGCGGCCGCCGCTGCCGGGACGGCCACCGCCGCCGCCGGACGAGGGCATGGGACCGCCGCCGGGCGTGATCGGACCGTTGCCGGCCGCGCCGCCGGGACGCGGGCCGCCGAACGG
>JAQBPK010000277.1 GCA_028287565.1 Vulcanimicrobiota bacterium | reverse complement strand
CGGCGCGCCGCAGCGGCGCAGCTAGCATCACGATCGCCGCGCGCGACGTAGCGCGTGCGGCGGCGGTCGCCGCGGACTTCGGCGAGCCGGAAATTGCTGCGAACGGCCGTACGTCGGGGCTCGCAGGCGGTTTTCGTGCGACGGCGTGCGCGCTCGACGAGGTTCCCGTCGCGGACGTCTACGTCAACGCGACGCCGGTCGGAATGCAAGGACAGCCGCAGATGTCGCTCCTTCCCGTGAATGCGCCGCGCGGTGCGGCGGCGTTCGATCTGGTCTACGTGCCGGAGGAGACGCCGTTCTTGATCGACGCGCGCGCGCGCGGCCTCCGCGCCGTCCCCGGCACCGCGATGTTTCTCGCGCAGGCGGTCGCGACGTTCGAGAAGTGGTTCGGCGTCGTGCCCGCGGTGAGCGCGGTATGAGCGTCCTGCGCTTTCTCACCGCCGGTGAGTCGCACGGTCCCGCGCTTGTGGGGATCATCGAAGGCATTCCCAGCGGGCTCGCGCTCGATGCGAAGCTGCTGCTTGCGCAGGCGCGGCGGCGCAAGCTCGGCTTCGGGCGCGGCAACCGGCAGAACATCGAGACGGATGAGATTCGTATCGTCGGCGGCGTGCGGCGCGGGTTCACCATCGGCAGCCCGATCGCGCTGATTCTCGACAACAAGGACCATGTGCGCTGGGCGGAGATCATGCGCGTGGACCCGCCCGATGACGACGAGCCGGTTGCGCGCCAAGTGCACGTGCCGCGGCCCGGACACGCCGACCGCATCGGCGGCATCAAGTACGCGCGCGAAGATCTGCGCGACGTGCTCGAGCGCGCGAGCGCACGCGAGACCGCGATGCGCGTCGCGCTCGGCACCGTGGCGCGCGCGCTGCTCGCGGAATTGGGCGTCACGCTGAGCAGCCGCGTGGTGCGCATCGGGCGCGCCGTCGACGCGACGCCGTGGCGCGACGTAACGCCCGAGGAGATCGACGCGTCGCCGGTGCGCGCGCTCGATTCCGCCGCCGCGGACGCGATGGTGCGCGAGATCGAGCAGGCGAAGGCTGCGGGCGATTCGCTCGGCGGCGTGTTCGAGGTCGTCGCGCGCGGCGTGCCGGTCGCGCTCGGCTCGTACGCGCAGTGGGACCGCCGGCTCGAAGCCGAGGTCGGCAAGACGTTCATGGCGCTCAACGCGATCAAAGGCGTCGAGATCGGGCTGGGGTTCGGCGCGGCGGCGATCCATGGCTCGCAGGCACACGACGAGTACGAGCCGGGCGACGGCGCGCGCACGCGCTATCGCAGCAACCGTGCCGGCGGCATCGAAGGCGGCATGTCGACGGGTCAGCCCATCGTCGTGCGCGCGGCGATGAAGCCGATCGCGACGCTGATGCAGCCGCTCGACTCGGTCGATCTGCGCACGGGCGAAGCGACGCGCGCGCACATCGAGCGCAGCGACACGTGCGCCGTTCCGGCGGCGGCGGTGATCGGCGAATCGCTGCTCGCGCTCGTCCTGGCCGGCGCCATCATGGACAAGTTCGGCGGCGACTCGATGGACGAGCTTCGCGAGCGCGTGCTCGCCTGGGAACGAACCGTTCGTGCGCGCTAACATTTACCTGTGCGGCCCGCCCGGCGCGGGCAAGTCCACCGTCGCGCCGCTGCTCGCCGCGCTGCGCGGTTTCGACGTGGTCGACATCGACGCGACGATCGAATCGGACGAGGGACGCCGTATCACGCAAATCGTCGAAGAGGACGGCGAGCCGGCGTTTCGCGCGCGCGAGCGCGCCACCATTGCCGCCTTCGCGCGGCGCGGCGGAGCGGTCGTCGCGCTGGGCGCGGGCGCGCTCGAGGACGAGGCGAACCGCCGCGCGGTCGCGAGCGGCGGCGTCGTCGTGTTCTTGGACGCGTCGGTCGCGACGTGCGAGGAGCGTACCGCGCATGAAGCTGGGACGCGTCCGCTATTGCGCGATCCGGGCGCGCTTGCGCGCTTGCATGCGGCGCGCCGTGCAAACTATCTCGGCGCGCACGTCCGCGTGCCCGTCGACGGCCTGGGACCGGACGAGGTTGCGCGTGCGGTAGACGCGGCGCTGCGCGAAGGACACGTCGTGCGGGTCGACACGGCCAAGCCGTACGACGTCGTGATCGGAGCGCATGTGCTCGACGAGCTGCCGCTGCGCGCGCTGCCGCTGGAGGGCGGCCGCGTCGTCGTGGTGGTGGACGAGCGCGTCGCGCCGCTCGGCGAGCGAATCGCGCGCACGTACGAAGACGCCGGCGTTGCAGCGTCCGTACTGCCCGTGCGCGCCGACGAGTCGCTCAAGTCGCTCGACGCGCTCGGCGCGCTGTACGGCGCCTTCGTGGAACAGCGTCTCGACCGCCGCGGGCTGGTCGTCGGCGTCGGCGGCGGCACGATCGGCGACGCGGTCGGCTTCGCGGCGGCCACGTTCCAGCGCGGCGTGCCGTACGCCGCCGTGCCGACCACGCTGCTCGCCGCGGTCGACGCGGCGATCGGCGGCAAGACCGCGGTCAACCTGCCGAGCGGGAAGAACTTGGTCGGAACGGTGACGCAGCCCGCGCTCGTCGCGATCGCGCCGCACGCGCTGCGCACGCTGCCGCGGCGCGACATCGTGTCAGGCTACGGCGAGATGCTCAAGTACGGGCTCGCGCTCGATGCGGATCTCTATCGCGCGCTGCGCGCGAGCGAGGACGCCCTGCTCGACGACCCGGCGACGGCGCTCGACGCGATCGCGCGCTGCGTCGCGCTCAAAGCCGAGATCGTCGCGCGCGACGAGGAAGACCGCACGGGAACGCGCGCGATCCTCAACTTCGGGCACACCGTCGGGCATGCGATCGAGAAGGTTGCCGGCTACGGCACGCTGCGCCACGGCGAAGCGGTGATCGTCGGGATGCGCGCGGCGCTCGCGTTATCCGTTGCATGCGGCATCCTCGACGACGCCGCGCGCGCCGAAGCGGACGCGCACCTCGCGTCGCTCCCCGTGCCGCCTGAGTGGCGCGAGCTCGACGCCGCGACGGTGATCGACGCGACGCGCGGCGACAAGAAGCGCCACGCGCACGGCACGCAGTACGTGCTGCTCGATACGATCGGCAGCGCCCGCCTGCACGACGGCGTGCGCCCGGAAGACGTGCGCGCCGCGCTGGCGCAGATCGGACTCTCGTGAACGTTCTCGTGATCAACGGCCCCAACCTCAACCTGCTCGGCGAGCGCGAGCCGGAGATCTATGGCCGCAAGACGCTGCGCGACCTCGAGCGCGAGGTCGGCGCGCACGCGCGCAAGCTGCGCATGCGGGTGCGCTTCTTCCAATCCAACCACGAAGGCGCGATCGTCGACGAACTGCACCGCCGGCGCAAGTGGGCGCACGCGATTATCATCAACCCCGCCGCGTTCACGCACTATTCGTACTCGATCCGCGACGCGCTTCTGGCGGTCGCCCTCCCCGCGGCGGAAGTCCATCTCTCCGACGTCGACAACCGCGAAGGCGACTTCCGCAAGATCTCCGTCGTGCGCGACGTCTGCGTGCACCGCTTCACCGGCTTGGGAATCGGGTCGTACCTCAAAGCGCTCGACGCGTTCGCCGCCGACCGCGCCGCGAAGAAAAAACGCCGGTAAAGACCCGCGCGCATCATACTTTCTTCACCTTGCGGGCGTACAACGAGCGCATGCTCAGGTTCAGCGCGCTCGGCGTCTTTGCTCTAACGGCCGCGTTCGGCTGTCCCGCCCCGGCCGTCGCCGACGTCGTGTGGTCGGCCGATACGGCGAGGTCCGGGGTGACCATGTCCGTCTCGCAACTGCTCGTCTCAAAGATCGCGGGAACGATTCCGTTCAAATCAGCGACGATCGTGACGAACGAAGACGAGAGCGCCCCGCTGCTCGTCGATACCATGCTGAACGCGTCCGCGCTAACGACGCACGATCCGCAACGTGATGCGCAGCTGCGCAGCGACCGCTTCTTCGACGTTGCGCGTTTTCCAACGATCACGTTCGCCAGCGAGCGGATCGTCGAGACCGGCCCCCGCACGTTCGATATCGAAGGCGTGCTTACGATGCGCGGCGTCACGCACCCGCTCACGTTCAACGCGCGGCTCGCGGCGCTCACGCACGACCCCAACGGCGCGCGCCGCCTGCGGTACGAGGCGAGCGCGCGATTTCGGCGCTCGGACTACGGTATGGTCTACGGGCGCGGCATCGTCGGCAACGACGTGAAGCTCGACGTCGTGCTCGAAGCCGTGAACTAAGCGCAGGCAACTCCGCGGTTCAGCGCGCGCGGGCGTCGATCACCGCGTCGTCGCGCCGCGGCGGTGCGTCGAGGATCTCGTGCAGCAGCGGCAAGAACCGTTGCGCGGGAGCGCGCCGCCGTTCGGGCTCGATGACGTCGTGCGACGGGCCGAGGCCCACCAGATTATGCATGCGCACGTGCTCGCCGCCGACGGCGCGCCACCGGCGCACGAGATCGTCGATCGTGCGGTTGTTCACCGACGTCTCCCCGGCATTGCGCACCAGCTCGACGTGCCGCGCGCGCGGCGGCCCGCTGCGCGCGTCCTCGCGCAGCGCGTCGGCGAGCGCGAGCCCGGCCGC
>JAQBPK010000248.1 GCA_028287565.1 Vulcanimicrobiota bacterium | reverse complement strand
TCACCGAGGAGCTCGGCAGCGCGCACGCCATGCGCCGGCGCGCCGAGGAAGCGCTCGAGGGCGCCACGCGCGCCTACGCGCAGCTGCGCGACGACGGCCGCCGGAACGAGCAGGAAGCGCAGCGGCGCGCCGCCGCGCTGCAAGCGCAACAGCACGAGCGCGACGCGAAGATCGCGCGCCTGGGGACCGCGCTCGGCGAAGCGCGGGAGCGCGCCGGGGCGCTGGCGGCCGAGCGGGCCGAGCTCGAAGCGAGCTTGGCGCAAGCGCGCGCGGAGCTCAGCGCGTTCGCAGCGGAGCGCGAGCTTGCGGACCGGCAGGACGACGCGCTGACCGCCGCGCTGCTCGAGCGCATCGCCGCGGCGCACGCGGCGGCCCAGCACGACGTCGAAGAACAGGAACTGCTGATCGACGGCTTCTACCGCAGCCGCGCGTGGCGTCTGCGCAGCCGTCTCGCGCGCGTCGCGCGGCGGCGAACGCCGGTCGCCGTCCGCTCGTCCAAACCCGGCTAGGACGTCGTCCGGACGCCGCGCCGGCGGCGTTCGCGCCCGATCCCGAGATAGCGCAAACCGGCCGCGTTGACGACCTCCGGATCGAACACGTTGCGTCCGTCGAAGACGAGGTCGCCTGCCATCGTCGGGCGCGCGCGCACGAAGTCGAACGACTTGAACTCGTTCCATTCGGTCGCGAGCACCAGCGCGTGGCTGCCGCGCGCCGTCTCGTACATGTCCTCGCAGAACGCGACGTCGTTGCCGAGCAGCGCGCGCGCGGGCGCGTTGGCGATCGGATCGTGCGCGCGCACCGCGGCGCCGCGGTCGAGCAGCCGGCGAATGAGCGCGATCGCGGGCGCTTCGCGCAGGTCGTCGGTGTTCGGCTTGAACGCGAGGCCCAGCACGCCGATCGTCTTGTGGCGCAAACCGCCCAGCTCGCGCTCGAGCCGCGCGGCCGTGCGCTCGACCTGGCGCCGGTTCACCATCTCGACCGCGTGCAGCAGCGGGGCGGGATAGTCGTGCTCCACCGCGAGCTGCTCGAGCGCGCGCACGTCCTTGGGGAAACACGATCCGCCGTAGCCGATCCCCGGGCTGAGGAACTGCGTGCCGATGCGCTGGTCGTAGCCGATGCCGCGGCCGACGAGCTTGATGTCGACGCCGACGTGCTCGCAGATGTTCGCGAGCTCGTTGATGAACGATATCTTCGTCGCCAGAAAGGCGTTCGCCGCGTACTTGATCATCTCGGACGTGCGCACGTCGGTGATCACCAGCGGCGCGTCGAGCGGCGCGTACAGCTGGCGCATCACGAGCTCCGCCTCGCTGTCCTCGATCCCGACGACGATGCGGTCGGGATGCAGGAAGTCCGATACGGCCGAGCCTTCGCGCAGAAACTCGGGGTTGCTCACGACCGCCACCGGGTGCTGCTCCACGGCGTGCTCGCGGATGATCGCGGAGATCTGCTCGCCGGTCTCGACCGGCACGGTCGATTTCGAGACGACCACCTTGGGCCCGTTGAGCGCTTCGCCGATCGACCGCGCAACCGCGCGCACCGCGGACAGATCGACGTGGCCGTCGGCGCGCATCGGCGTGCCGACGGCGATGAAGATCACCTCGCACGCGCGCACCGCCGCCGCCAGGTCGGTGGTGAACGCGAGCCGTTCCGCGCCGGCGTTGCGCTGCACGATCTCCGCGAGCTGCGGCTCGTAGAACGGGATCTCACCGCGCTGCAGCTTCTGGATCTTGGCGGCGTCGACGTCGACGCACGTCACCTTGTTGCCGAGCTCGGCGAAGCACGCGCTCGTCACGAGCCCGACGTATCCCGCGCCGATGATTGCGAGCCGTTTCATCCCGTGTCCCGCGTTCGTGCGCCCGTGGGTCCGAACCCTGGCGGACGGGCGTCCGGCGGCCTAGAGCAGGTCCATGAACTCCCGGCGGAGCCCTCGGAACAGCAGGTGGCCCAGGATCGCGAACCCCGCGGCGACCGCGATGAACAGCCCGATCGTACCCGCGTCGAGCGGGCCGCGGTCGATCGTCACCTCGCGCACGGCGGCGATCGAGATCGCGACGGGGTTCACGACGAGGTACGCGCGGATCGATTCCGGCACCAGTGCGGCCGGGTAGAACACGGGGCTCGTCATCCAGAGCAGGAAGCCCATGACCGCCCACAGGTACGACAGGTCGCGGAAGAACACGTACAGCGCAGCGAGGGCGATCCCGAAGCCCGCCGCCATCGCGACGACGGCCGCGAGCACGATCGGAACGAGGATCACCCGGACCGGGTCGTGCGTGATGACGAGGCTGACGATCAGCATCGCCGGAAACGTCGTGAGCGCTTGCTGGAACGCGTTCGCGGCGACGGACGCGAACGGGAACGTCTCCGGATCGATCGCGATCTTGTTGAGCAGGCCGCCGTTCGCCACGACGCTCACCAGCGCTTCGCTCGTCGCCTGCAGGAAGAACGTGACGACGACGACCGCGACGAACGCCGACACGACGTACCGGGTCGTGGACCCGCCGTACGAGCTAGCGAACGCCGAGCCGAACAGCAGCGTGTACATCATGGTGAGGAGCACCGGGTTCGCGAACGACCACAGCACGCCCAGCGCGCTGCCGCGGTAGCGCGAGCGCAGCTGCCGCACGGCGGAGAGACGGACCAGCTCGATCCGCCGCTGCCAGGCCGATTGGGACGGCAGACGAGGCTGCGGGGCGTCGAGAACGGCGGACATCGACGGCTCTATTGGCCTGCCGCGCGCGGAGAGTCCTCCGGTGGACAGGTCGCCGCGGCCGGGTGCGCGGAACAAGCCGCACGTGTCCGCCAAAGCGCACATCGACGTGCCGGTCGACGGAATCGTGCGCGCCCCGCTCGCCGAAGTGCACGGCTGGGTCGCCGCCGACGACGCGGCGCAGCTGGACCGCATCAGCTTGGTGAATGCGCGCGGCGACAGCATCCCGCTGACGGCGGTCGACCGCCCGGACGTTCGCGCCGCGTACCAAGACCGCGCGTGCACCGGTTTCTCGGGCTGGATCGGCATTCGCGAAGCGGCGCTGGGCCCGTGGCGCGTCCGCTACCAGACGGCGCAGCAGCACGCTGCCGAGGCATCGATCGACCTGCGCGCCGATCGCAGCTCGGCGAATGCGTTCGCGCAGGCCAAGCGCGCCAAGCTTGCGCGCATCCGGCCGCTGCTGCGCTGTCCGCTCTGTCGCGCGGCATTGTCCGGCGAGGCGGAGCTGCGCTGCGAGCGCGGCCATGCGTTCACCGCCGGTGCGGACGCGTACGACTTCCGCAGCGACGAGGTTCGCCTGCGCGGCGCGTTTCACACCGAGAGCGTGTCGGCGCACGGGTACGACGGCTCGCTGCTCGAGCTGATCGCCGCGGCGGACGGTCCCGTGCTCGACGTCGGCGCCGGCTTGCGCCCGCAGTACCGCGACGACGTCGTGAATTTGGAGATCGTGCCGTATCCGACGACGGACGTGCTCGCCGCGAGCGAGCGTCTTCCGTTCGCCGACGCGGCGTTCGCGCTGGTCATCAGCGTCGCGGTGCTCGAGCACGTGCGCGATCCGTTCGCCGCGGCGCGCGAGATCGAGCGGATCGTCGCGCCGGGCGGCCGCGTCTTCGCCGCGGTGCCGTTCCTGCAGCCGTATCACGGCTACCCCGACCACTACTACAACATGACGGCGCCCGGTTTGCGCAATCTCTTTCCGGCGTTCGACGTCGAGCGGCTCGACGTGCCGGCGTCCGGCCTGCCGGTGTTCGCGCTGACGTGGATGCTCAAGTCGTGGCGCGACGCGCTGCCGCCCGAGGCCGCCGCCGCGTTTGACGCGATGCGCGTCGCCGATCTCGCGGTCGACCCGATGACGCTGATCGGCGAGCGGTTCGTGCGCGAGCTGCCGCTCGCGATGAACGCGCAGCTCGCGGCGCTCAACGTGCTGGTCGCGCGCAAGCGCGGCTAGCTCAGCTCAGGACGTCGCCCGTCGCGACTTGCTTTATGACCTCGTCGTCGACGATCACGACGTCGGCGCCCTCGTAACCGTGCTGCCGGCACCACGCGGGCGAGCTGATCCAGTGCCGCCTGCCGCCGCGAATGAGGTACAGCTGCAGATCGCCCGACGTCCCGCGAACGAGCACCTCGCCGCGCGGGTTCTTCTCCGCGAGCTCGACGAGCTCGTCGCCTTTGCGGAAGCTCGACGCGGACGGGATCGTGGACATATAGAGATCGGCCGCGCGCTGCGCGGGCCCGTCGAACCGCACGCGGCCTTCCTCGATCCAGATGACGCGGTTGCACGTGCGCGCGACGGTGAGCATGTCGTGGCTCACCAGCACGATCGTGCTGTGCTCGTCCCAAAACCGGTCTATGCGCGCTTGGCACTTGCGCCGGAACCGCTCGTCGCCGACGGACAGCACTTCGTCGACCAGCAGAACCTCCGGCCGGAACTCGGTCGCGATGGCGAAGCTCAAGCGCGCCGCCATGCCGGAGGAGAGGATCTTGGTCGGCTCGTTGCGATGATCGACGAGCTCCGCGAACTCGAGAATCTCCTCGATGCGCCCGCGCACGAGCTCTTCGGAGTGGCCCAGCAGAACGCCGTAGTAGACGATGTTGTCGACCAGCGACAGCTCGGGATCGAAGCCGACGCCGAGCTCGATGAGCGCGCTGAGCGAACCGTCCACGCTCACCCGCCCGCGCGACGGCACGAGCACGCCCGCGATGATCTTGAGCAGCGTCGACTTTCCGCTCCCGTTGGGCCCGATGATGCCGACCTTCTCGCCGTGCTCGATCCGCACCGAGACGTCCTCGAGCACCGTGCGCCGCCGCACGCGCGAGAGCCGCCCGCTCAGCAGGCGCAGCGCGCTGCGCTTGAGGTCGTAGTGCAGCTCTTCCTGCGTGCGGCGCACGAGCGTGACGCCCTCGAGCGCGATCGCGGCGGGCATGCGTCCGGTCGAAGCGGGCTGCGCACCCGCTTGCGCGGGGCTGCTAAGGGCGGATCGCATAGTCCTCGGTCATCAGCGTCAGGTTCGGGTTGTAGTACGGGTCGGGCGCGTCGGCGGTGCGCCAGCGCGCGAGCATCGTCTTCTGCTCGTCCGCGAAGCGCGCCATCTTCTCGGCGGTGTCCTCGTACCCGCGGCTCTTGGACTCGTGATGGTACAGGACCACGTGAGGGAGGTAGACGTTCCGGTACCCGGCCTCGCGCACCCGCAAGCACAGGTCGACGTCGTTGAACGCGATCGCGAGCGCCTCGTCGAAGCCGCCGGCGCGCTCGAACACGTCGCGGCGCATCATCATGCAGGCGGCCGTGACCGCGGAGTAGTTGTTGACCGTCTGGAGCGTGTAGAAGTAGCCCGGCGCGGCGGCCGGATAGTGCTTGTGGCTGTGGCCCGCGACGCCGCCCAAGCCGACCACGACGCCGGCGTGCTGCACCGTGTCGTCATCGTAGAGCAGCTTTGCGCCGACGCAACCGATCGGCGGGCGCTGCGCCTGTTCCACCATCGCCTCCATCCAGTCGGCCGTGACGACCTCGGTGTCGTTGTTGAGGAACAGCAGGTACGTTCCGGTCGCGTGCTCGGCCGCGTGGTTGTTGATCCGCGAGAAGTTGAACGGCACGTCGTACGGGACGATCTTGAGCCGCTCGGGCTCCGCGGCCGCCCACTTCCCGAAGATGCGCAGCGACTCCGGATCGCGGCTGCCGTTGTCGAGCAGCACCACCTCGAAATCCGGATAGGTCGAGCGCTCGAACACCGTGCGCAGCGCGAGGTCGACGTCGGCCCCGTGGTCGCGGGTCGGCATGATGATGCTCACGCGGCCGGGCGCCGGGATCGCGTAGCGGACCGTGTAGATCCCCGGCGCCGCTTGCGAGCTGGTGACCGTGCCCGCCTCACCGCGCCGCTCGAGCGCGTCGCCGATCGCGCGCAGCGCCGCGTCCTGCGCGAAGCCTTTCTGATCGCGCGCGCTCGCGGTGGAGCCCGCGTGCACGCGCCAGTGGTAGAGCACGCGCGGCACGTGCTCGATCTTGTCGGTGAGCTCCGTGAACCGCAGCAGCAGATCGTAGTCCTGGCTGCCTTCAAAGCCCAGCCGGAACCCGCCGAGCCGCTCGACGAGCGCGCGCCGGTACACGCCCAGGTGCGAGACGTAGTTCCGCGCCAGGACCGATTCAGGCGACCAGTCGGGCTTGAAGTAGGGCTCGCTGCGCCGTCCCTGCTCGTCGATCTTGTCCTCGTCGGAGTAGATCAGGTCGACGTCAGGCCGGCGGTTGACGACGAGCGCGTTCTCGAACAGCGCGTCGGGCGCCAGCAGGTCGTCGTGGTCGAGCAGCGCGATGAAGTCGCCCGTCGCGAGCGCGAGCGCGCTGTTCGAGGTCGCGGCGATGTGCCCGTTGGTCTCGCGGAAAGCGACCCGCACGCGGCCGTCGGCGGCGGCATACTCCTCGAGCACGTGCCGCACGTGCGGCGCGCGCGACGCGTCGTCGGCGATGCACAGCTCCCAGTGCGGATACGGCTGCGCGAGCACCGACTCGATCGCTTCGCGCAGCATCTCCTCGGGCGTCTCGTACACCGGCATCAGCACGCTGAACGTCGGCCGCACGGCGAGGAGCGGGACGACGTCCCGCATGCGCTCGACGTCCGAGGGGCGGACACGGTTCGCGAGCAGCCAGCGCTCGTACGGGAACTCCTCGTCCCACCCCGCTTCCGCGTCGTCGACGGTGGGCACCCAGTAGGGCTGCGGGCCTGACGCGTTCAGCCGCGCCCGTTGCTTGAGCGCGAACCAGGCGTTGCGCGCCTTCCAGAACTTGCTGTCCTGCATCGACGCGAGCAGGATGCGCATCGTTCGCATCATCGGGAGCGTCCGCTCGATGTACGCGCGCGCCCGCGCCAGCAGCAGCTCGGCGGTCTGGCGTTCCCGCTCCGCTACGAGCGCCGCGATCCGGCCGTCCTTCTGGCGCAGGTGCGCGGCGCGCAACAGCGCTTCGGCGCGGTCGCGGTCGGCGTGCGCGCGGGCGGCGTCGGCACGCGCTCGCGCCACCTCGTCGCCGAGGTGCTCGCTGAGCTTGCGCCACCGCTCGGTGGCCGGGCCGGCATCGTGCGATTCGCCGGGGGTTCGTGTTCCGCGCTCGTCGGTATCCATAAGTGCAAGACGGGAGGCCGCCGGTCGCGCGGCGTGAAAGGCCGGTCTCGGCGCTTCTCGCCGACGATGACGAACTCCGTTTCACCTTCGACATTCGACGTCGCCGCCGTCCTGGGATCCGCCGAGGGCGCGATCGACGGCTTCGATTACGTCGACGGCCTTCCGGGCCTCGTCGGCCATCCGCGCGCTCGCCGTGTGCCCGCGGGCGCCCCGCTGATCGTAACCGGATGGGCTCTCGACCGCCGGAGGCGCGGTGCCGCGACCGCGGTGGTCGTGGTCCTTGACCGGACGCGGCCGTACGCCGCGCAGACCGGGTTCTCACGCTACGACGTCACCGCGTCGCTCAGTGAACCGGCGCGCGACGAACGGATCGGGTTCCGGGCAATCATACCGACCGATGTGCTGCCGGCCGGCGGGCACGAGATACGCGCGTACGCGCTGCTCGACGACGGAGCGTGGTACGACGCCGGCCGCTACGGGTTCTCCGTCTACGAGCCCGTCCGGCCGGGCCTCGAGCCGTCGGCGCGCGCGGTCCGGGTGCACGTCGACCAGGTCGTGGACCTCGACGCGACCGGCGGGATCGTCGCGTTCGACGGCGCGGTGCCGCTCGGGCGTTACGCGATGCTCACCGGCTGGGCGTTCGACCGGACATTGAACACGGGCCCCGCGAGCGTGTACGCCACCGACGATCGCGGCAATCGCTGGAGCGCTCCGTGCGAGATCGCGCGGCCGGACATCAAGGCCGCGATGGGCACGGCGGATGAGCGGCTGGGATTCGAGCTGCTCATCCCGGCGCGGGCGCTGGGCAGGGGCCGGCACGCCGTCCACATCGGGGCCGCGGACCATGACGGGCGGCCCACCGGTACGCCCATCGAAGCAACGCTGGACGTTGCAGCCGAGCTGCGCGCGTTCCCATGGTTCGCGACCGAGCTCGAATGCGAATCGGCGGCCGCGGCGCGGCTCACCGTGGAGCCCGCCGACGGCGACGACGGCTCAACATCCGCGCTTACCGGGGAGAACGTAATCGACGTGCCGCGCGGGGCGCCGGTCACGGTGGACGGCTGGGCACTCACGAGCGCAGGCCTGCCTGCGACCGGCGTGTACGTCGAGCTGAGCCTTCCCGGCGTGGGCGACAACCCGCATCGCCATCCGGCGATCGCGGGTTTCCGGCGGGACGATTCGCCGCGCCGCTTGACCGCGCCGCCGGTGGCCGATGCGTGGTTCAGCTGCCGCCTCGGCACCGAGGCGCTGCCCGCGCGGCGGCACCGGCTCGACCTCCTCGTCGCCGAAAGCGGGCAGCGCCTCGTCGCGCGGCGCACCCTGGGGTACGTGAACGTCCTCCCTCCCGCGCGCAAGCGCTGACGCGCCCGTGCTCGCATACGTCACCGGCGCGGCCGGCTTCCTCGGATCGCACCTGTGCGACCGGCTGCTGCGCGAAGGGTGGGCCGTGGCGGGCATCGACAACCTCGTCACCGGCGACGCGCGCAACCTCGACGCGGCGCGGCGCACGGGCCGGTTCACGCTCGTCGAAGCCGACGTGTCGCTGCCGTGGACGTGGCGCGACCGGCTGCCCGGCGAGCTGAGCGCGCCCCGTCTGGTGCTGCACTTCGCGTCCCCGGCCAGCCCGATCGACTACGGCCGCCTGCCGCTAGAAACGCTCGCCGTGAACGCGCTCGGAACGATGCACGCCGTCGCGCTCGCGCGCGAGACCGGGTGCCGGCTGGTGCTCGCATCGACCAGCGAGTGCTACGGCGACCCGCTCGAGCACCCGCAGCGCGAGACGTACTGGGGCAACGTCAACCCCATCGGCCTGCGCGCCTGCTACGACGAAGCCAAGCGCTACGCCGAAGCGTACCTGACCTCGGCCGTCCGCGCGACCGGAATCGACGGCCGCATCGTGCGCATCTTCAACACGTACGGGCCACGGATGCGGCTCGACGACGGGCGCGTCATCCCCGCCTTCTGCGGCGCGGCGCTGCGCGGGGAGCCGCTGACGGTGTTCGGCGACGGCGCGCAGACGCGCAGCTTCTGCTACGTCGACGATCTGGTCGAAGGAATCTACCGGCTCGCGACGCTGCCGGGCCTCGCCGGCCGCATCGTCAACGTCGGCAACCCCGGCGAGTTCACCGTGACGGAGCTCGCCGGGCTCGTGTCGGCGCTGCTCGGCGTGCCCCTGCGCATCGAGCGCCGGCCGCTACCGCCCGACGACCCGACGCGCCGCCGGCCCGACATCACGCTGGCCCGCGACCTGCTGGGCTGGGAACCCCGCGTGCCGCTGGACCAAGGGCTCCCGCCGACGATCGCGTCCTTCCGGGAACGGCTGCCGCCCGCCTGACCAGGACTCAAAGGCAGCAGAGCCCGTCCTGTGCTCGGCCCTTAGCGAGCGTTGATCGTGACGGCTTCCGGCACCGCGATCACCACGCCCGCATCGTTCAGCGCGGCGGCGCTCACGCGATGCGCCCCCGGCGCGAACACGACGTTCACGCTGAAGCCGGATTTGAGCGCGGCCTGCGCGTTCGCCGCAGCCGCGACGTCGGGGCGCTCGAGCCCGTACGATCCGCTCGACTCGGCGACCGCGCCGTCGACTACGAGACATGCCGCGCGTGCGGGCGCGTTCGCGGCCGACAGCACCCAGCCGACGATCTGCACCGGCTTGTTCGCAGGAACGTCGATCGCGGTGTGAAGCTCGGCGGCGTTGCCGTCGATCGTCACAGTGTCGAGATGACCGTGCGCCGTGCCGCCGGAGGCGGCGGTGCCGGCGCGACAAGGTGCGCGTGCGTCGCGCGGGACCGCGGGCGCGGCTGCTGGGGCGGCTACCGCGGCCGG
>JAQBPK010000169.1 GCA_028287565.1 Vulcanimicrobiota bacterium | reverse complement strand
CCGCCGAACTCCGCGAACAACCGCGCCACGCGGCGCTCGCCGAGATGCGCGGCGCCGACCATGGCGGCCAGATCGCCCACGCGGTTCTTCGGCCCGCGCAACAGCGTCTACGCGTACTACGGGCGCTTCTTCACCCCGTTCTCGCTCGAGAACGTGTCGCCGCTCGCGGCGTACACGCTCAATCTGCCGCAGCAGAGCAACATCGCGGCGTTCGACCTGAAGCCGCAGCGGGATTCGGTCTACGAGCTCGGCGCACACGTCGGCGTCGGGCACGGCGACCTCGGCATTCGCATCATGCAGAAGAACGCGACCGACCTCATCGACGACACGCAGGTCGGCACGACGAACCTGCACCAGGACATCAACTTCGCGGTCGGCCGGATCGCGACGCAGACCGCGTACTACCAGATCGGTCTGCCGCGCGCCGGGCGCTTCTACGCGTCGCTGACGCACACGTACTCGGCGAACAAAGGCTGCGAGACGCAGCTTCTTGCGCCGTGCTTCGGCGTCGGCAGCGACTGGTTTCCCGCCGACCACGACCAGCGCATCGGCGCGAGCGCCGGCGTGATCCTCAACGACCGGCGCGGCGGCTGGTTCGCCCTCGACGGCGAGTACGGCAGCGGCCTGTCGTCCGCGCTGAACCCGAACGGCGGGATCAGTTGCGGCGGCCCGGACGGCAACTCCGGCGGTCCGTGCAAACGCACCCCGCACCTGACGTTCGACGCGCAGAAAGGCTTCGCGCTGCGCAACGGGATGGCGCTCACGCTGCGGGTGCGCAATCTGCTCAACGACCGCTACTACGTCACGTTCGCGAACGCGCAAGGCGACCACTTCGCGCCGCCGCGCACGTTCGACGTCGGCCTGCGCTTCAACTCGAAGTAGCACCGAGGTAGCAGCAATGAAGAAGCCGGGCTGCTCGCCCGGCTTCTTCCGTATCGCGGTGTCGTTACGCCGCTTTTCCGCGCGGCGTGACCGGCAGCGTCGCGCGCACGACCGTGCCGCCGCCGTCGGCGTCGCCGACCGCCACCTCACGCGCGAGCAGCTCGACGATTCCAAGCCCCCGGCCCGATTCGGCGAAGACATCGCGGCGAGGCGTCCAGGGGCGCACCCGCATGCCCGGGCCGTGGTCGCGCACGACGAGCACGGGCGCCAGATGGTCGACCAGCTCGAGCCGGACCTCGACGGCGCCCTTCGCATAGCGGACCGTGTTCGCGACCAGCTCCCCGTAGATCAGCTCCGCCCCATCGACGTCCGACGACGGCTCCGCAAACGACGCAACACAGTCCCGAAATGCACGGCGCTGGCGCAGCACCCGCTCGGCTTGGTCTTCTACTTTCCACACGGTCGCCACCGGTCCACCTCCTTCCACGTTCCGTACGCAATGGTACCGAACAGCGCGCGGGAAGTATCTCCCAGGATTGGAGGGTTTCGGTTTTACGCCCCGCGCTCCAGCAGGCGCAGCGGCGAGGGCCGCACGGCAAGCGACTCCTCGAGCGACGCCACGCGCATCGGAGCGCCGAAACGAAAGCCTTGAACTTCGTCGCATCCCAGCGAGGCGACGAACGCCAGCTGCGCGTCGGTCTCGACGCCCTCGGCGGTCACGTGCAGGCCGAGCGTCTTGGCGACGGATACGATCGAGCCGACGATCGCTTGATCGTACGCGTCGTCGGCGACGTCGCGAATGAACGCGCGGTCGATCTTCAGCGCGGAGACCGGAAGGCGCTTTAGATACGCGAGCGAGCTGAACCCGACGCCGAAGTCGTCGATCGTCACTTGCACGCCGAGCGCGCAGATCCGGCGCAGCGCGGGCAGGATGCCGTCGTCGAGCAGCACGTGCTCGGTGACTTCGACCGACAGCGCGCCGCCGGCGAGCCGGTGCTCCGCGAGCACCGCAGCGATAACGTCGGGAAGATCGGGCTCGCGCAAGCCGCGCGGCGAGAAGTTCACGGCGACGCGGAAGCCCGGCTGGTGCGCGCGGATGCGCGCGGCGGTGGCGCACGCCTGGCGCAGCACCCAGCGGTCGAGCGCGACGATCGCGCCGCTCTCTTCCGCGATCGGAATGAACGTCGCGGGCGGCACGACGCCGCGCACGCGGTGGTTCCAGCGCGCGAGCGCCTCGCAGCCGACGATCCGGCGCGACGCCACGTCGACCACGGGCTGGTACAGCAGGTCCAGCTCGTCGCGCGCGATCGCATGGCGCAGATCGTTCTCGAGCACGAGCCGTTCGCTCGCCACCGCGGCCATCGACTTGTCGTACAGCGCGAAACGGTTGCCGCCGAGCGCCTTCGCGCGGTACATCGCGGCGTCCGCGTGCGCGACGATCGCCTCCGCGGTGGGCCCGTGGTCGGGGAAGATCGCGGCGCCGACGCTCGCGTTCACGAAGAGCTCGCGACCACCCGCCGCAACGGGCAGCGCGAGCGCGCGCACGAGCCGCTGACCCACGCTCTCGACCTCCGCGGCGTGCACGACGCGCGGCACGAGGATGATGAACTCGTCGCCGCCCGGCCGCGCGATGACGTCGCCGCCGCGCAGCGTCGCCTGCAGCCGCAGCGCGACCTCGCGCAGCACGTCGTCGCCCGCGCCGTGGCCGAGCGTGTCGTTGATCGTCTTGAAGCGGTCGAGGTCGACGAACAGCAGCGCGAAGCGGCGGTCGTCGCGCCGCGCGTCGCCGATCGTCTCGCCGATGCGCTGGTCGAGCGAGAGCCGGTTCGGCAGCCCCGTCAAACGGTCGCGGTGCGCGCTGTCGAAGAGCTCCTGCTGCGTGCGCTTGAGCTCGGTGATGTCGAGCGACACGCCGACGGCGCCCACCACCGCGCCGCCCGCACCGCGCAGCGGCTCGACGTGATGGCGCAGCCAGCGTTCGCCGCGCGCGGTCTCGGCACGAACGGGCGTGCCCGCGACGACCTCGCGCAGCACGTGCTCGGCGATGAGCGCGCCTGACGGCTCGTCCACGAGCTGCTCCGCGCGCAGCCCGAGATCGGCGAGCGCGCCGCCGGCGATCGACGTGAACCGCGCGTCGCGGTCGGTGGTCCACAGCACCGCATCGACGTTCTGCGCGACGAGCCGCACGCGCTGGTCGTTGTCGCGCATGCGCGCCTCGTTGCGCGCGCGCTCGGTCACGTCGCGCAACGACACGATGACGTCGCGCCCGGCCGGTTTCACACGCAGCTCGATGGTCGTCCCGGACTCCGCGAACGTTTGCGTGCGCTCCACCATCGCGCCGGTGCGGCGCGCGTAGCGCACGTCGGGCAGCAGCTCGGACGCGAGCGGATGGACGATCTCGTCGAGCGCGCGGCCGGCGAGCGAGCCGGCGCTCCTGCGCAGCAGCCGCTGCGCCTCGGCGTTGGCCTGCGTGATCCGCTGATCGTCCCCGACGACGTAGATGCCGTCCGCGACCGCTTCGAGCACGTGCTGCTGGCGCGCAAGCCCGTCCGCGCAGGCGCGCCGGGCGAGGCCGCGCGTCCACCGCAGCCGCACCGCATATGCTGCGAGCGCCACCAAGGCGACGAGCGTGACCGCCAAGATCGCGAGCGGGGAGTTCATCCGTGAACCGGTCCCATCGGCGCAAGCCAAGCGCGCCGCGCGCATACCGCACGGCGTACCATTTGGGGCGACGCCCTCACCCTTGCGCGTTCACCGGCGGGCGTCTGCCGGGTCCGCGTATCCTGACTATCGGCAAATTAGTCACGATTGCGTAAAGACCGGACGGTTAAGACTGCGTAAACCTACCCCGTCTGGCCGAGCAGCGTGAGCGTCCCCATCCACAGCCCGAGCGCCACGCACACCACGCCGACGCCGACCGCGACGACGTTGCCGAGCCGTGAGTTCACGCGGTCGCCCAAGATCTTGCGGTCGTTGGAGAGCACGAGCAGAAAGCCGAGCACGATGGGCAGCACGAACGCGTTGAACGCCATCACCCAGACGGTGATGCGGATCAGCGGCAGGTGCGGGATCAGCACGAACGCCGCGGCGACGATCACCATCGCGGCGTACATCCCATAGAACCGCTTCGCCTCGAATGCGGCCGCGTTGAGCGAGCACCGCCACGCGAAGGCTTCGCCGAACGCCCACGCCGACGCCAGCGACACGACGAGCGCGCCGAGCAGCGCCGCGCCCAGCAGCCCCGCGCCGAACGCGATGCCCGCGATCTTGGAGCCGGTGAGCGGAACGAGCGCGAGCGCGGCGTGCGCCGCGTCGGTGACGCTGACGTGATGGACGTACAGCGTCGCCGCGCACGTGATCACGACCGCGATCATGATGACCTGCGTGAGCACCGCGCCGATCGCGGTGTCGATGCGCGCCGGCTTCAAATCCTTGGCGCGTAAGCCTTTGTCGACCGTCGCCGACTGCTGGTAGAAGATCATCCACGGCATGATCACCGCGCCGATGTTGCCGGCGATCAGCAGCAGGTAGTCGCGGTTCCCGAGCGGCTGGCTGCCGAAGAGCCCTTCGCGCACGAGCACGCCCGGATCGGGATGCGCCGCGAACGCGGCGGGGATGAACAGAAGCTCGAGCAGACATAGGCCCAACGCGAACACTTCGGCACGCTTGTAGCGCCCGCTCAGCGCGATCCCGATGAGAACCGTCGCCGACACGACGACCATCGGCGCGACCGGGAGGCCGAACACCAGCGCGGCGCCGGCGATCCCGATGAACTCGGTGATCAGCGCGGCGAGGTTGGTGACGAGCATCGTCCCGAGCGACACCCACGTCCACGCGAGCCCGTAGTTCTCGCGGATGAGCTGCGCGTGGCCCTTGCCGGTCACGGTCCCAAGGCGCACCGTCATCTCCTGGACGACGAACAGCGGCACGATCAGCAGCAGCTGCAACAGCACGAGCTTCATCCCGAACTGCGCGCCCGAGGTCGCCGCGGTCGTGATGCTGCCGGCCTCGGTGTCGGCGAAGGCGACGATCAGCCCCGGCCCGGCGACCGCGAGGTACCGCCAAAGCCCGCCGCGGCGCCGCGGTACGTCGATCGATTGTGAGGTGGCGTGAACCGCGGCCATGTCGCTCCGGGACTTTGTGAGGTGAACCTAACGACCATGCTAGGCGCGCCTTAGGTTTCCTTCCGAGGCTCCGCTGCGGCACGAACGTGGCGCTGTGGGCGCTCGCCCTGCACGGAACGCGAGCCGGCGCGTCGAACCAAGCGGTGTGCTCGCTTTCGTCGCGCTCGGCGCGTTTTTGATCGCCTTGGCGTCACCGGCGCCGGCCGCCAAGCCCACGCCCGTCCCCAAGCCGGCGCCGACCAACCCGTTCAACCTCGACCCGGTCACGCCGGCGCCCTTCAGCTCGTCGCTGCCGGTCATCGGCACGACCCGGGCCAAGCCGGTCTGCACGGCGATCCGCCGGGCGATCGCGCCCGCGGTCGCGGCAGCGCTCAAGAACGACCAGACGTACGGCGGCTTGCGCAAGAAAATCTTCGACTATGTCGTCAAGGACTCCGAGGAAGCGCGCGACCTGCACCTGATGCAGATGGACCGCGAGGTCGACGTGATGGTCAAGAACGTCAACACGCTCGAGGACTCGCTCAAGTCGTCCACCCTCGACATCCCGCCCACGGCCAAGCCCGAGGACGCCAAGGCGCTGCGCGACATGAAGACCACGCTCACCGGCGTCCTGGCCGCGCAAAAAGGCCAGCTCAACGCGATGAGCGGCTTCGTCGAGACCGAGCGCATGCGCCGGTTCGGCAAGCTGACGGAGTCGGAGGAAAACATGCGGCGGGCGAATTCCGCTGCGGATTCCGGGCCGCGCGCCGGGCAGACGCCGATCCCGATCACCGGCTTCCTGCGCGACACCCAGAACACGTTCAACCCGCAGCACCGCGCCGCCAGCGGCCTCAACGACGGCCACCTGCTCGACCGCGACCTCGGCGACATCTCGGCGATAACGACCCGCTATGAGGATGCCGCGGCCAAAGTGATCATCCCGGCGGCCAACAGCTGCAAGTAACGAGCGACAGCCTCTCCGCTAGGCCGAGGGCACTGGGGCCCCGAAGGCTCTGATCCCGATGGGGGTCCCGCGCAAACCGATCGAGCCGCCAACGCCTGAGGCGTCGGCGTTCCTCGAAATGGCGATGGACCAGTACGGCAAAGCGACGTACAATTTTGCCTACCGGCTCACCGGGAACGAAGCCGATGCCCGCGATTTGGCACAGGATGCGTTCATCCGTGTCTACCGGGCTTGGCGGTCATTCCAGCCGGGCACGTCCTTTCTCTCGTGGATCTACCGAATAGTCACGAACCTGTATCGGGATGAACTTCGGCGGCGAAAAGGGCGTTTCCAAGAAGAGATACCCGAAGACAACGCCCCGCAGGAGTACGGTGGGCAGCGGCCGCTGGCCGTGGACCCCATCGCCGACTACGTGGCAGGACAGCTGAGCGAGCCGCTATCGAAAGCGTTGGCCCAACTGTCCGCGGAACAGCGACAAGTCGTGGTTCTCGCCGATATCGAGGAGTACAGCTACCAGGAGATTGCCGACATCATGGGATGTTCGATCGGAACCGTCCGATCGCGGCTCCACCGAGCGCGAGCTCTGCTCCGCCGGCTGGTGACCCGGGCTCAACAGGAACAAAAATGACGACCCACTATGACCGCGACACACTGATCGACTACCTGCACGGCGCGCTGGAACCGGACGCCGACGCCGGCCTTTTCGCGCACCTCGAAGCGTGCACGTCGTGCACCGCCGTCTACGAGGAAGAGGCCGCGTTCGGTGAGGCGCTGCGCGCCGCCGCGCGCGCCGAAGAGCTCGAGTTTCCGTCGATGGTCAAGGCGCGCGTCTGGGATGCCGTGCGGCACCAGAAGCCGTCGTGGAAGGAACGTCTGCTCAACTGGGGCCCGAAGGTCGCGCTGCCGGTCGCCGCTGCGCTCGCGGTTGCGGCGTATCTCGGCGCGCCCGTGCTGCGCCCGCTGCCCGTCGCCGGCGTCGAGGCGAGCTACTTCCTCGACGAGCACAACGCGCAGGCGCAACAGAACCCGTTCGGACCGGGCGTTGCTCCCGCCGTCTACACGCAGGACCGCACCTCAACCGCCGCGTCGTACATCGACACCGCCGAAGCCGCGACTCTCGACGACGCGACCGGTGCGGTCCGCTAGCTTCGCGCTCGCCGCACTCGCGCTGATCGCCCTCGGCGTCCCCGCCGTTCGCGCGGCGACGCCGCCGCCCCATCCCACGGCGCTGCGAGCCGCGGCGCCAAAGGCGTCAGCCGCCGTCGTCGTGCCGCCGGGCACCGA
>JAQBPK010000143.1 GCA_028287565.1 Vulcanimicrobiota bacterium | reverse complement strand
GCGGAAACAGCGCTCGCTGTTCGGCGGCGGGTTCGGCTGCTTCGAGAAGTCGCGATCGGGCTCGATCTTGCTGAAGCGCGCAAGATCGAAGTAGAACGGGTCTTCGCGCGGGCCGGCAAATGCCTGGATTCCGTGCCCGAGATCGGTCACTTGGTTGTACGGGATCGCGCCTGCGCGCGAGCCGGTGACGATGGCGTTCCTCGTCCCGACGATTCCGGGACGTCCCGGACCGTACATCGCGATCTTCTGGTTCGCTCCGACGACGTCGGGCTTGAACTGGATCACGAGATCTTCGGTGGCATCCGATTGCAAACCGATCTTGAACTGGTAGAGCACGCCCGGATCGAAAAACGTCTGCGTGCCCAAACCCGGCGGGATGAGCGGAAAGACGTCCATCACGAACACGACTTTCGCCGGATCGTTCGCCGGAAAGACGTAAATGTCGGTGATGTCGGCGCCCGGGCGCGCGACGGTCAGCGGCGAGTCCTGGTGATCCGATGCGATCGCTCGCGGCGCGAGATAGAGGACGCTCGCCATCGCCAAACAGACGACGGCGAGCGCGCAAAGTAGAGGTGCGACACGACGCACGGTAGTGGGTCTCCTAACCGAAGGGGTGGTTTGCGAGACCTACCCCGCCGTGGATCGCACGCGTACGCTCCGAACGCCCGTTTGCTCGCCGCATGCCGCACTGGAAATGAGCGAACCCGTTCACGCCGGCCAATCCGCGACGATCCGAGCGCCGTTGTGTCTCCCGTGCCGCGGCGTTCCAAGTACATCAAATCGCATGGTATCTTGCTCGCGCAGCTCGGCGCGGGCGCCTTCGCGCGTCACGAGCGCCTGCGTGACGCCGGCGGAAACGCGACCGGCCGCCGTCACATCGGCTGGCGATGGGCGTGCGACTGCGCGGCGTTCGCGCGAGCGGAAGGCGACTATCTCTGGGTTCCGTGCAGGCGTCACGAGCCTGCGAATGCCGCGCGAATCAGCCTCGAGCGCGCATGATCGCTACGCGGTCACCAGCGCGAACACGCCGACCGCGGCCACGAGCAGCCCGCTGAGCACTTCGCCGTAGCGCTCGAATGGCCCGAGCGATACGCGCTCGAGCCCGCGCATCGCGATGCCGGTGACGCCGACGTACGTGACGATCGTAGCGAGTGCAAAAACGACCGCCATGGTCGCAAGCAGCGCGAATCCGTACGTGGAGGCGGCGAGAAACGCCGGCAGCCCTTCGACCATCGGCGATGAGCCGAGGATCAGCAGCAGCGTCGTGCGCTGCGAGGCGGGGTCGCCGTGGTGATGGTGGTGATCGGAAGCGTCGTCGCCGTCGCCCTCGTGCTCGTGGCTGTGAGCGCGTAGCTCGCGCCAGCCGCCGTATGCGATCCACAGGCCGAACGCGATCAGCGCGAGCGCCGCAACCACGTTCACGATATGGCCGTAGCGCTGCGCGAGCGAAGCGCCAGCAGCCCACAGCACGACGCCGAGCAGCAGCGTGGACGTGACGTGGCCCAGTCCGGCGATCGCAGCCGCTTGCACCGTTCGCAGCGCCGACCAGCGCCGCTGGCGCGCGATGACGACGATCGGCGCCCAGTGGTCCGGAACCAGCGTGTGCAGGACGCCGACGGCGGCGACGGTCCCCACCAGCAGCGAAGCGGTCATCGCCGCATCCTTCGTGGCATAGGGCCCTGTAGCATCGCGGCCGTGCGACGAGGAGTCGCGCACGGCGATTCGGCAATCATCGCTGCATGAGTTCCGCAGCACCGCCTCTGACGGGCGTCCGCGTCGTCGAGGTCGGCAACTTCATGGCCGTGCCCTTCTGCGGAATGCAGCTCGCCGATCTGGGTGCCGAGGTGATCAAGGTCGAGAACCCGCAAGGCGGCGACCTCACGCGCGCGGCCGGACCGTTCATCGGCGGCGAGAGCTCGAACTTCGTGCGGCTCAACCGCAACAAACGCAGTCTCGCGCTCGACCTCAAAGCGCCCGCCGGCAAGGCCTTGTTCCGCCGGCTCGCGGCGAGCGCGGACGTCGTGATCGAAAACCTGCGGCCGGGGACGATGGACGGCCTCGGGCTCGGCTACGCAGCGCTGTCGAAAGAATTGCCGCGACTGATCTATCTCGCCGCGACCGGTTTCGGCAACGACGGCCCGTACGCGCAGCTCGCAGGTCTCGACATCATCGCGCAGGCGATGTCGGGCCTGATGAGCATCACGGGTGAGCCCGATGCGCCGCCGGTGAAGGTCGGCGTGCCGATCGCCGACCTCACGTGCGCGCTGTACGGAACGATCGCCGTGCTTGCGGCGCTGCGCGCGCGCGACCGTGACGGCCGGGGGCAGTTCATCGACGTCTCGCTGCTGGAGTCGGCGGCATCGCTCGCGGTGTGGGAAGCGGGCCGCTACTTTGCGACCGGCGACGTGCCCAAGCCCTCGGGCTCCGCGCATCAAGCGATCGCACCGTACCAGGCCGTGCGCTCGCAAGACGGCTGGTTCACGTTCGGCGCGAACACGCAGGCGCACTGGCTGCGCTGCTGCACGGTGTTCGGTCTCGACGATCTTGCGCGCGACGAGCGCTTCGCCACCAACGAAGACCGGTTGGCGAACCGCGCGGAGCTTATCGCCGCGATCGAAGCGGTCACGACGACCCAGCCGTCCGCGCACTGGACCGCCCGCTTGAGCGAGGCCGGCTTGCCGTGCGGTCCGATCCACACGTTCGACCAGGTGTTCAACGATCCGCACTTGGCGCAGCGCGCGTTCTTCGCCGACGCGCCGCACCGCACGCTCGGGCCCGTGCGGCAGATCGGCTCGCCGATGCGCTTCTCCGAAACGCCCGTGCGCATCGAGCACGCCGGGCCCGTGCTCGGCGGCGATTCCGCCGGCGTGCTGCGCGCGCTCGGCGTCGGGGACGACGAAATTGCGCAGCTTGCGCGCGACGGCGTGACGGTGCTCGCGTGATTCGCGTCGAGCGCCGCGACCGCGGCATCGCGTGGGTCGTTATCGACCGGCCGCAAGCGCGCAACGCGATGACGTTCGCGATGTGGGAGCGCCTGCGCGAGGTCGCCGGCGAGCTGGACGCGGATGCGTCGGTGCGTGTCGTCGTGCTCACCGGGGCGGGCTCGGAAGCGTTCGTCGCCGGAACCGACATCGCGGAGTTCCGCGCGTTCGAGAGCGCGGACGACGGCGTCGCGTACGAGAAGCGCATCAGCGCCGTTATCGCCGCGCTTGAGGCGATTCGCGTTCCGACGATCGCCGCGATCGCGGGCGCGTGCACCGGCGGCGGCGTCAGCGTCGCGGCGACCTGCGATCTGCGCATCGGCGCGCCGAACGCCCGCATCGGTGTCCCGATCGCGCGCACGCTGGGCAACTGCATCTCGTTGCGCAACTTCGCGCGCGTCGCGGGGATCGTCGGTGCCGACCGGGCGAAGGCGCTGCTGCTCACGGGGAAGCTCTTGCGCGCCGACGACGCGCTGCGCAGCGGCTTTCTCACCGAGCTCGTGGCTAGCGAAGACGGGCTGCACGCGCGCGCGCAGGAGCTCGCCGAGGAGATCGTCGCGCTCGCGCCGCTGACCCTGCGCGCGACCAAGGAGATGGCGCGGCGGCTGCGCGACGCGGTCCCGCTGCCGGACGCGGAGGATCTGATCCGGCTGTGCTACGGCAGCCGCGACTTCCGCGAAGGGCTTACCGCGTTTCTCGACAAGCGGCGCCCGCAGTGGTCGGGCGAGTAGCCGTATGCCGTCAGCGTTTCGCGGTCAGCCGGTCCTTGATCTCCGGGACGAAGTACTCGCCGCGCAACACGCTCACGTCGCTGACCAGCACCACGCCGGAACGGCGGTCGAGCAGGGGCAGCAGCACGTCGAGGATCGGATCGACGTGGTCGCGCGTCACGACGGTCACGACCACGGCCATGTCGTCGTGGTGATGGCCGTGGTGCCCGAATCCCCTCACATCGGGGATCACCGTGTAGCCCGTCGCGTGGTCGCAGATCACGCCGCAGACCATGTCGATCTGATCGCGCTCGAGGACGATCTCGAGCCGTTTCATGGTATTGAGAATTCGCCTGCGCATGGCAGGGTATTCCCGCCTGCACGGCGCGGGTCCGCTCGTGCGGCCGAGGCGGCTCGATCCTCAGCTTCCGGCGTGCGCCGCGATGGCCTCGGCGTGCCGGCGCATCGACGGATCTTCGCTGCCGTAGCGCAGGGCCTTGGCGATCGCGGTTCGCGCGACGTCCCAGTGTCCCGCTTGCGCAGCCGTCCACGCTAACGTGTCTTCCGCATAGACGTCGTCGCGGATGGTGAGCTCGCGGCGCGCGATCGCGTAGGCCTCCCCGGTCCGCACGCGGTGATCGGCTTCCCACACCGTGAGGAGCCGGTCGTTCACGTGGAGCGCGTTGCCGATCCGCGCGACGGCGAAAATCTCGTCCCGCGTCGCGGCGGCCGCATCGCGCTCGCCCAGCGCCGACTGCGCGTCGGCGAGCATCCCGAGCACCTCCGGATTCGGCTGCACGGCAGACGCGCGCAGCGCGGCGTCCCGCGCGGCCGCGAAGCGGCCGTCCGCGAGCTCGACCCGCGCGAGGAGTGTGAGCGCGCGCAGGTGATCGTGAAAGATCGCGAGCGCTTCCCGTGCGACGCGGCGCGCCGCTTCGCGGTCGCCGGCCTCGAATGCAAGCTCCCCGGCGCGCGCGTGCAGCCATGCGCGGCGCTCGGCCGGCGTGTCGTAGATCGCGTCGGCACGCCGCATCGCGCGGTCGACGAGCGCGCGCGCGTGGGCCAGATGACCGGTTTCTTCATCGAGTCGCGCGGTGACCACGTCGAACGACGGATGATCGCGATAGGTCGCCGCCAGACGCCGTGCATTGTCGACGTCGCCGAGCTCGAGGTCGAGCGACGCTGCTTCGGCGGCGAGGCCGGGATCGTCGCGCTTCCAGCGCCGGGCGTCCGCGATCGCCGCTTTCGCTTCGCGGAAGCGGTGCAGCGTCAGCAGCGCGCTCGCGAGCGCCGCGTCGCCCGCGACGTTGCCGCGCGGCTGCGCGGCGAGCGACACGCGCGCGGCGTGCTCGGCGCGCTGCACGTCGCCTAAGTCGCCGCGCTCGCGGTACCGCTGCAGGTATTCCGCCGACAGCATCCGCGGCGTCAGCATGTCGCCGGACTGTCGTCCGGCCCGCGACTCCAAGAACGCGATGCTCGCGTCGCGCACGCGCCAGTCGGGCTTGACCGGAGCCGGCGCCGACTGCGCGCTCGCATCGGGTCCACCCCCGTCGCGCGCGCCGAGAAACACCGGCCAAGCCGCGAGCGCGACGAGCGCGCCCGCGGCAAGGACGGTGATCGCCGGAACGCGCAGCTTAATGCGGCGCTCCGACATAGGGGAACACGGCCGGCGTCACGTTGTCCTGCGCGTTCTTGTTGGGAACGTTGTCGGTCGTCAGACACGGCGACTGTTTTCCGTCGTCCGGCACGAGGCCGAGCGCCGTGAGCGTGTTGCCGAATACGGCTCCGAGCGAGATGTCGATGACGTCGTCGGGCAAACCGCGCCCGCCGAACTTGCCGCCCGTCGCACCGCCCGTCTCGACGCCGAGATACGCGGCGCTGCCGGGCTGCGAAAGATCCGCGGCGATCTCGTCGGGGATGAGGATCGCCTGCAGCGTTGCCGCGTGCGCGGCGTTTCGCCCGGCGACGGACGTGGTGAACGATCCGATCTCCTGGTACAGCGTCTGCGAGGCGAGCGGCGTCTGCCACGGCGCGGTCTTGTTGGTGCCGTCATGGTTGGCGAACTGCTGGAACAGCTCTTTGACGGCCGGGCGCGCGAGGCGTTCGATCTGCGTGTACTGCGTCGTCGCAGTGCCGCTGTTGAAGGCGGGAACCGACGTGGAGCCGCCGTTGCAGCTCGACGTGCACAGCACGACGGCGTAGACGGCGGCGAAGCTGATGATAGTTTGGCGCATGTCGTCTCTTCCTACGTTCCGCTGACGGTGCTGGTGGTCGCCCACACGTGAATCGCTTGCGATCCGGACGCGGGCGCGATGAGGGTCTTCGGCGCTTCGATGACGATCGAGAGCACGTTGAAGCTGTTGCTCGAGAGCGCGTCGGACGGCGTGCCCTGCACGCAGCTCGCGAACGTGCCGGACGGGCTGGGGAACTTGAAGGAGAACGGCGCCTTCGGCGGCGATCCCGGCGTTTGCGCGTTGCGGTCCGGCAGGAAGCTGAAGAACTGGAACAGGTCGAAAAAGAACGGGTCCGCGCGCGGCCCGGCGAATACGCGGATCCCGTTGGGAAGCGCGGGCGCGCTCGTCGAGTTGAACGCAACGCTGCCCGACGACGGCCCGAGAACCGAGACCGTCCCGGCGGTGGGTGCGAACGGTCCGTAGACGTTCACCGTTTGTGACGGCCCCGCGGCCGATGCCTGAATTTGGATCGCCATGTCCTCGGGACCGGCGGCCGCGCCGTGGGCGATCTTGAACTGGTAGAGCACGGACGGGTCGAGCGCGGCTTGCGCGGTGTTGGCCGGCGTGATCAGCGGGCTGACGTCCATCTGCAGCACGACGTTGTTCGGGTTGTCGCCGGCGGGATACACGAAGACGTCGGTGATGTCGGCCCCCGGCCGGGCGACGACCGTGGGGGAGTCCTGGTGGTCCGAACCGCGCACGGGGAGCGCGTTATACAGGACCGCCGATAGGGCCAGCGCGACGACGGCGAGAGCGCCGCCGAGCGCGCCGGAGGTGGATTTCATAGGGAGTCATTCTCCTGGTGTCGCGACCGCAGCGGGCGGCGCGTCCACGACGGGCCGTCGCGTGCGCGCAAAGACGTACGCGAAGACGAGCACGAGCGCGCTGACGAGGATCGCGCTCACGGTCAGGTCGTTCAGCGGCGAGTGCCATCCGAGAACCTGTGCCATCTCGTAAACGGCGACGACGACCGCAAGGATTGTCACGGACGCAATCCAGATGCGCATCAGCCCGGGAAGACTATCGGAGCGATAGGAGATCAGCCGGTGCACGAGCACGGAATCGAGCGTGTCCGTGCAGATCATGCCAGCGGAGAACATGCCGCCGACGATCAGCGCGCCCGCGATTCCGGCGTCCGCACCGAACACGACGGCGTACGCCGCGATCTGGCTCGACGTCTCGAACCCGAATCCGAACAAGAGCCCGATCGGGATTGCGACCAGCGCGCTCGAGCCGTCGCGCAGCCGGCGCGGCAGCAACCGCGTCTTCGCACCGGCGACGCGCGTCCCGCCCGAGCGCAGCATGTGAACGTTCAGCGCGGCGATGACCAGCAGCACGACGATCGACACCCACGTGCCGATTCGTTCGATCAGCGGGCCGTGCGCGGCGAACCGCGTGCCGAGCAGGCCGACGAGCGCCGAGAGCGCGAGGATCATGATGGTGTGCCCGCCGGCGAAGAACGTGCCGACGAAACGGCTGAGAAACGGCGTCTTCACGTACGCGTTGCGCGTGACGTTGTCGATCGCGGCGAGA
Source organism: Vulcanimicrobiota bacterium (assembly GCA_028287565.1). GTDB lineage: Bacteria > Vulcanimicrobiota > Vulcanimicrobiia > Vulcanimicrobiales > Vulcanimicrobiaceae > Vulcanimicrobium. The sequence goes on along the minus strand of JAQBPK010000143.1, from coordinate 6,314 downwards.
TGGTCGGGATCGGCCCCGTGGCGCATCCCGAGGACGAACACAGTGAACGCGCCGGGGCCGATCACGCGTGCGCCTCGGTGGGTGTCTGGTGCTGGTGCCACGCGAGCGCGTAGCCCACGATCGCCAGCAAAACGAGGCCGGCGACGAGCGGAACCGGCACGGCGATGCCTTGCGCGGCGAAGCCCTGGCCGACCATCACCGCGCCGATCGTCGCGATGACCAGCGACGTGACGAGCGGCGCGAACCGCGCGACGCGGTCGAACTGCGGGCGCGCGACGAGCCAGGCCGCGCTGCGCACGACGGCGATGCCGAGGATGGTGAGAACGGCGGCAAGCCCGATGCTGAACGCGACGATCAGCGCGAGGCCGTAGCCGACGCGGTGCAGCGCGATCGCGGCGAGCAGCACGACGAGCGCGGCCGGACACGGCGCGATGTTGCCGGTAGCGGCCGCCACGACGGCGCTGCGAAACGTCAGCGGCGCGGTGCCCGGTATGGCGTGCGCGCGCGCGTGCGTTTCGTCGTCGAGGCTCGCGTGGTCGTGCGCGTTGTCGTGATCGTGCGCGGCGCCGTGATCGTGGTTGCCGTGATGGTCGTGACCGTGCGCGGCGCTATGCTGGTGATCATCTGCGTGGACGTGATGCTGGTCGCCCGGCGCGTGCACGTGGTCGTGCTCGTGCGGATGTGCGTGCGGGTGCACGTGCGCGTGGGCGTGGGCGAACGGGAGCCGCAGGCGCACCTCGCGCGCCAGCGCACGGCCGCCGATGAACGTCACCACGACGCCCGATAAAAGCGTGAGCCACGGATACACCTGCTCGGGGACGATCCAATGCGTCGCGGCAAGCACGACGAGGCCGAGCGCGAGCACGCCCGCGGTGTGCGCGACGGTCAGCGCGGCGGCGAGGATCAGCGCTTGGCGCGACGTGGCGCGCGCGCCGACGAGCGAGACGGCGAGGAGCGTCTTGCCGTGGCCGGGCTCGAGCGCGTGCAGCGCGCCGAGCGCGATCGCGAGCAGCAGCGCGCCGATGACGATCAGCGGATCGCTCGCGCCTTTCGCGAGCACGTCGGAAAGCGCGTTCGAGCGCGCGAGCGGCGCGGCCGCCGGCTCCGCGTTACCGGAGTCATCCGCGACGGAGGACGCGTCCGCGGTGATGCGACCCGACGCATCGACGTTCCCGGCGAGCGCCGTGCGCGTGCGCGGCGAGCCGATCAGCGCGCTGGGGTACGAGCGCAGCTCGCCGGTCGGTTCGCGCGCCGCGCCGGTGACGACGTCTTTCCAGCCGAGCCGGCCGGGCTCGGTGCGATCGCGGTATGCGATGCGGTGCGCGCCCGCACCGACCGCCGCGCCGTACGTCGCGGTGAAATAGAGCGTCGAAAGACCGCCCGCGCCGGGCCGCGTGCGCACCGCCGAGCCGATCGGTTCGAGCGTGGCGCTGCGGCCGTCGACCTCGAGGCTGAGCTGCGGTGCGATCGTCCGCGCGTGCTCATCGGCCCAGCGCGCGAGTACGGCTTGCGAAGGCGTGCCGTGCGGATCGAGCGACCGTTCCAGCGCGAAGGCGGGGATCTCCGCGAGATCGAGCACATAGCGCACGCGCACGGTGTCGCGGTCGACCGCGATGCGCGAGAGGTGGTTGACCGTGAAGTTTCCGAGCGGATGCGCCGCCGCCGGTCGCGCGAACGCGAGCACGGCTGCGGCGACCACCATGCCGAGCCGCAGCAGACGTCGCATGTTCACCCTCTTCGGTATCGTAGGGAACTGACCGCTGAACGGCACGGACCGTTCCGCGGATTGCAGCCCTCTGCCCAACGGGGTGGCGCGCTACGGCGGCAGAGCGCCCGCTCGTCAGCTGCTAGCCGCCGCCGGTGCCGCCCGGGATCATGATCGCGGACTGAATGTACGCGCGCCATGCGGCGTCGACTTGCTCGGCGGTGAGCGCCTTGGAGAGGTCCGGGCCACCGCCCTTCTTCATCATCATCTCCGGCTTCATCGTCTTGCAGACGATCGCGGTCTTCGCGTCGCCCATCATCATCGCGCTGGGCTTCTCGCCGGCCGCCGCGGGACGGCACACCATCGTCGCCATCTTCGCGGGCGCCTTGGCGCTCATGGCGTCGTCCGCCAGCGCCAGACCGGGCATCGCGAGCGCCGCACAAGCGAACGCCGCGGAGATCAAACTCTTCTTCACTTCGGTTTTCCTCCGGAATCGGACGCGTTCTTGCGCCCCGCACCACCGTACCGCACCGGCCGCAACGGCGCGGTAAGCCTCCTTACGAAGCGGCCCCAAGCCGAAAAAATCAGAATGCGCGCTTGGTGTCGATCAAGATGGTGACCGGACCGTCGTTCACGAGTTCGACCGCCATGTCGGCGCCGAACACGCCGGTCTCGGCGTGCAGTGCGCTCTCGCGCAGCTTTGCCGCGACGCGTTCGTAGAGGCGCCGTGCTTGTTCGCCGCGCGCGGCCGCGATGAACGACGGGCGGCGGCCTTTGCGCACGTCCCCGAGCAGCGTGAACTGGGAGACGACGAGCACCGCACCGCCGACGTCCGCGAGCGCGAGGTTCATCGCGCCGTTCGCGTCGTCGAAGACGCGCAGCCCGGCGATCTTGCTCGCGAGCGCGTCGGCATCGGACTCGTCATCGTCCACGCCGACGCCGACGAGCACGAGGAAACCGCGTTCGATCGCGCCGGCGACTTCATCCAAAACGTGCACGGACGCGCTCGTAACGCGCTGAACTACCGCGCGCATTCAGACCCGCGCTACCAGACCGTCATCGCGCCGGCGAACAGCCACGCGAGCTCTTCTTCTCCGACGCGGCGCGGCGAATTGGCGAGCAGGCGCTGCTGCGCGTATGCGCCGGCGACGAGCGCGGGGACGTCGCCGTCGGTGTAGCCGAGCGCGCGCAGGCCATTCGGCATCGCGGTCGCGCGCATCAGCCGCGCGAGCGCCGCGGCGAGCACGTCGCCGATCTCGTCGTCGTGCTTGGTGCGCTCGCCGCCCAGCAGCATCGCGACGCGGCGGTGCTTCTCCGGCGCCGCGCCCGCGGTGAAGCGCGCGACCGACGGTGCAGAGACGATCACCGACATCCCGTGCGGCACCATCGCGTGATCGGCGCCGTACTCCGGCGGAACGTAGCCGTGCACGAGCCCGGCGACCGCGTACGCCATCCCGTGCGGAACGTGCACGCCGGCGTTGCCGAAACCGATTCCGGCGAGCGTCGCCGCGTACATCACGGCTTCGCGCGCTTCGTCGTCGTGCGCGTCGTGCACCGCGCGCTCGAGGTTGTCGCCGAGCAGCCGCAATGCTTCCACGCACGCGAGATCGCTGTACGGGTTCGAGCCTTGCGAGAGCGGGCGCGCGAGTGGCGTCGCGGGGCGAAGGCGCTGCGTGTACGGCTTCGCGGTGAACGACTCGAGCGCGTGCGCGAGCACGTCGAAGCCGCTCGACGCGACGACCGTACCCGGCAGCGTGCGCGTCGCGTCGGGATCGACGATCCCGAGCGTCGGGCGCAGACGGCGCGAGGCGATCCCCGTCTTCACGTCGTGCGCCTCGAAGTCGAAGATCGCGATGCCGGTGCACTCGCTGCCCGTTCCCGAGGTCGTCGGGCACGCGATGTGCGGCGCGAGCGGTCCGGGCACGGGCGCGCCCTCGCCGAGCGGCGCGTTGACGTAGCGCTCGAAGGGCGCGGGATGCGTCGCGTAGAGGTTCGCCGCCTTGGCGGTGTCGATCACGGAGCCGCCGCCGACGGACACGTAGCCGTCGACCCGCGCGCCGAGCGCGAACGCGGCCGCGTCGCGGAACGACCCGTCGGTCGGCTCGATGCGCACGCGGTCGAACTCCGCGACGTCGACGCCCGCGTCGCGCAGCGACCGCCGCGCGCGCTCGACGAACTCAAGCTGCGCCAGGCGTCCGTCGGTGAACAGCGCGACGCGCCGCAGTCCCATCGCGGCCGCCTCCGGCCCCACCTCGCCGATCGCGCCGCGGCCGAATTTGACGCGCGGGGCTTCCACCTCGAGGATCGTCTCGTGCTCGTGCGGGGCCGGCTCCATCATTAGTGGAAGTCCCGCTCGTGGCCGAGCCTATCCTCTCGACGCGCGACGTCGTCAAAGTCTACGCGGGGTTCACCGCGCTCGACGGCGTGTCGCTGGACGTCGCCGAGGGCACGATCCACGCGATCATCGGCCCCAACGGCGCCGGGAAGACGACCTTCTTCAACGTCCTCTCCGGGTTCGCGCCCGCCACCCGCGGCAGCGTGCGGTTCGCCGGCGCCGAGATCGCGCACCTCGACCCGGCCGGCATCGCGCGCATGGGGATGGTGCGCAGCTTCCAGATCAACAGCATCTTCCCGCACCTAACCGTGCTCGACAACGTGAAGATCGCGCTTCAGGCGCGCACGCCGCTCTCGCGCCGTTTCCTCGCCGCGCCGTCGGTGACGGCCGTTCTGGACGATCCCGCGCGGGCCGCGCTGGACGCGGTCGGCCTGGACGACGAGCGGACGCGCGTCGCCGCCAACCTCCCGTACGGCAAGAAACGTTCGCTGGAGCTGGCGATCGCGCTCTCGCAGGACCCGCGCGTGTTGCTTCTGGACGAGCCGACCGCGGGGATGGGCATCGAGGACATCGACCGCACCGTCGAGCTCGTGAAGCGGATCGCGCCGGGCCGCACCATCGTTTTGGTGGAGCACAACCTGCGCGTCGTCGCGCACCTGTGCGACCGCGTGACCGTGATGCAGCGCGGCAAGGTGCTGGTCGAAGGAACGTACGAAGAGGTGCGCGCCGACCAGCGTGTCGTCACCGCATACCTCGGCGGAGGGACGCACTGATGCTCGAGCTACGCGACGTGCACGCGTACTACGGTGAGTCGCACATCCTGCACGGGATGCGCCTGCGCGTGGAGACCGGCGAGGTTGCGACGCTCGTCGGCCGCAACGGCGTCGGCAAGACGACGACGCTGCGCACCATCATGGGCATCCTTCCGGCGCGCCGCGGCCATATCTCGCTCGACGGAAAGCCGATCATCGGCCTGCCGTCCGACCGCATCGCCAAACGCGGATTGGGCTACGTCCCTGAAGAGCGCGGGATCCTTTCGACGCTGAGCGTGTACGAGAACCTGACGCTCGCCCCGATCATCGGCGACAAAGGCTGGAGCGTCGGGCGGATCTTCGCGGAGTTCCCGATCCTCAAGGAACGCGCGAAAGCCGCCGGCACGACGCTGTCGGGCGGTGAGCAGCAGATGCTCGCGATCGCGCGCGTGCTGCGCTCCGGCGCGCGCACGGTGCTCCTCGACGAGCCGACCGAAGGACTCGCTCCGGTGATCGTGGAGCGCATCGGCGAGCTGATCCGCGCGATGAAAGCGGACGGCATCACGGTGCTGCTCGTCGAGCAGAACGTTCGCTTCGCGACGGGCGTCGCCGACCGCCATCACGTGGTCGTTCACGGCCGCGTCGTCGAGACGCTCGAGAACGCCGAAGTGATCGCGCGCGAGAAAGAGCTCCTCGACCTGCTGGGCGTGTAGCGGCGTGGCGAAGATCGCGGTCACCGGCGCGGCCGGCACGATCGGCGCGCCGCTGTGCGCGGACTTGGCGCGCGATCACGAGATCGTCCGCATCGACCTGCATGACGCGGACGTCATCGCGGACGTGCAAGACCTCGGCGCACTCGAGCGCGCGTTCGCCGGCTGCGAGACGGTCATCCATCTGGCCGGCGTCGTGAGCGTCGAGGCGTCGTGGGCGGACGTCGCCGGGCCGAACATCGGCGGCACGTACGCGGCGTTCGAAGCGGCACGCCGCGCCGGCGCGAAGCGCGTCATATTCGCAAGCTCGAACCACGCGGTGGGCATGCACGAGGTCGAGAACGTGCCGGCGATCTACGAGCCGGCCTTCGGCCTGGTGGTGCGAACCGACACGTCCTATCGCCCCGACTCGCTGTACGGCGTGTGGAAAGCGTTCGGCGAAACGCTGGGCCGCTATTACAGCGACAACCACGGCCTGCAAGTAACATGCGTGCGCATCGGCTCGATAACGCCGCAGGACGACCCGCGCGACCCGAGCGTGGCGCAAAGTTCGGGCTGGCTACCGCTGACGCAAGCGCAGAAATACGCGCGCTACGCGGCAACGTGGATGTCACAGCGCGACTTCGCGCGCCTGGTCCGCGCGATCATCGCCCACGACGTCCGGTACGCGGTCGTCTACGGCGTCGGCGACAACGCAACGCGCTTCTGGGACCTCGAACCAGGCCGAGCGATCTTCGGCTTCTGGCCCCTGGACGGAACGAAGTAGTTCCAACCGCACCCTAGCCGAACCGCGGCGGCGCGTGATAGGCCGT
>JAQBPK010000137.1 GCA_028287565.1 Vulcanimicrobiota bacterium | reverse complement strand
TCGCCGAAGCCGGTGCCGAACGCGGTGATCATCGTGCGGATCTCCTCGTTCGAGAGCATCTTGTCCAGGCGCGCCTTCTCGACGTTGAGGATCTTGCCGCGCAGCGGGAGGATCGCTTGGGTGTTCGGATCGCGGCCGCCCTTGGCCGTTCCGCCGGCGGAGTCGCCTTCGACCAGGAACAGCTCCGACAGCGCCGGGTCCTGCGTCTTGCAGTCGACGAGCTTGCCGGGCAGCCCGCTGCCCTCGAGCACGTTCTTGCGGCGGGTGAGGTCTCGCGCTTTCTTCGCGGCTTCGCGCGCGCGCTGCGCCTGCATGCACTTGTCGACGATCGCGCGGCCGAACTTGGGGTTCTCTTCCAAGAAGAACTCGAGCCGCTCGGTGACGAGCCCGTTCACGATGGGGCGCATCTTGGCGTTGCCGAGCTTGGTCTTCGTCTGGCCTTCGAACTGCGGGTCCTGCAGCTTCACCGACACGATCGCGGTGAGGCCTTCCATGCAGTCGTCGGTCGAGAGGTTGGGCTCGGCCTCCTTGAGGATCCCGCGCTTGCGCGCGTACTCGTTCACCTTGCCCGACACCGCGGTGCGGAAGCCGGTGAGGTGCATGCCGCCTTCGATCGTGTTGATGTTGTTGGCGTACGAGTAGACGACTTCGTTGTAGCCGTCCTGCCACTGGAACGCGCACTCGACGACCACGTCGTCGCGCTCGCCGTTGGTCGAGATGACCGGCGTGAGCGATTCCTTGTTCTCGTTGAGCCACTCGACGAACGAGACGATGCCGCCCTCGTACATGTACGTGCGCTCTTTGGGCCCGTCTTCGGGGCGCTCGTCGCGCATCGTGATCGACAGGCCGCGGTTGAGGAACGCGAGCTCGCGCAGGCGGTTCTCGAGGATCTTCCACGACAGCTCGAGCGTCTCGAACACCTCGGGATCGGGCTTCCACCACTGGATGGTGCCCGTGCCCTCGGCGCGGCGGACCTTCTTGAGCTTCTGCGTGGTGACGCCGCGCTCGAAGCGGATCTCCCACTCCCAGCCGTCGCGGCGCACGCGCGTGATCATCCACTCCGACAGCGCGTTGACGACCGAGATGCCGACGCCGTGGAGCCCGCCCGAAACCTTGTAGCCGCCTTTGCCGAACTTGCCGCCCGCGTGCAGGATCGTCATCGCGACCTCGATGGCCGGCATCTTCTCCTCGGCGTGCATGTCGATCGGGATGCCGCGCCCGTCGTCCTCGAACGACACCGAGCCGTCCTTGTAGAGGACGACGCGAAGGTTGTGGGCGTGGCCGCCCAGCGCTTCGTCGACGCCGTTGTCGACCGCTTCGTACACGAGCTGGTGAAGCCCGCGCTCAGCGGTGTTGCCGATGTACATCCCGGGGCGCTTGCGAACAGCCTCGAGACCTTTGAGGACCTCGATCTGGTCGCCGGTATAGTCTTGCATTTTCAACAAGACTTATTCGACACAGGCGGCGATTTTACCTGACCGCGGTCTCCGTCTCGATCTCTCTGACGAACTCGAAGAGCTCGCCGAGCGCGTTCTTGCGCACGGCCGAATCCATCTCGAGGCGGTTCGGATCGATCTGTGTCTGCAAGAGCACGAACGAGCTCGCGAGCTTGCGCAAGCGGACGCGGTCGAGCGGTTGGCGCAGCTTGTGCAGCTTGTTCGCGCGCCACAGCTCGTCCCACCACGCGCGCAGCAGTTGCCGGCGGCTCGTGTCGTACATCTCGGCGGTCAAGCCGTCGACCAACGCGAGCACTTCTTCGGACCCGAGCCAGGGTGCTTCGAACAGCAGCCGCTCGCACGCCATGCGGCGGCGCCGCGCGTCGTCGTCGCGGCACGGGCGGCACATCGTTCCCCCGTCGACCGCGGCGTCGCAGAGCGCGCAGAAGCCGCCGCCCCGCGCGCGATGCGCGCCGCGCGTGCGCTCGACGGCCCGGCGCAGACGCGCCAGCGCGTCGTCGAGCGTCTTGGCGGGCGGCTCGACCGCGACGAGGCCGGTCGCGCGGCGCGGCCCACCGGGTCCGTCACGCACCGCGATCGGCCGGCGAAGCTTGCCGACGCGGAAGCGCAGGCGCGTCAGCTCGCGCGTCTCGGGAATCGCGCGGAGCCCGCGAACGATCTCCGGCTCGAGAAACGCGAGCTGGTGCGACCACGCCGACGACGTCGTGAGGACGATCAGCACCTCACGCTCGATCGCGACGGGCTGCGCGGCGCGCGCGACGTCCGGCCCGACGAGCTCCGGCCAAACAGCGCGAACCGCGACCAGGGGATCGGATCCGGCGCCGGGCCGCGGCCGCCACGCGTCGAGGACGCTGCCCAGCTTCAGCACGCGGTGAACGCTTCGGGCATCAGCACGGGGCCGACACTTCGGGCTTCAGCGCGGCATCACCGTTGCGGCGCGAATCGACCAGGTCGCCGCCGCGCCGACGTGCCGCGGCAGCTCCGTGGCGGTGAGAAAGGCCTGCTCGAAACCCTCCACGGCGCCCAAGAACCCGCCGGCGCGCTCGGCATCGAGCTCCGAGAGGACGTCATCGAGCAGCAGGATCGGGGCATCGCCCGTGCGAGCGCGCATGACGTCGTATTCCGCGACCTTGAGCGCAAGCACCGCGGTCCGCTGCTGCCCCTGCGACCCGAACGCCGCGAGCGGCTTGCCGTCGACCAGCAGCCGCAGATCGTCACGATGCGGTCCGACCAGCGTCGTCCGGCGCCGCACCTCGCTTTCCACCGCGTTGCCGAGCGCTTCGCGCACGTCGCCTTCCGGATTCGGTGCGTACGTCACGCCGAGCCGTTCGCGCGTGCCGCTCCAGCGCGCATAGATTGCCGCCGTAGCGGTCGCGATCTCGTCGACGAACGCGCGCCGCGCGGCGATCAATGCCGAAGCGGGGCGCACGAGCTCGTCGTTGTACGCGAGCAGCAGATCGCGATCCGGTGCGATCGCGCCGCGCAGCAGCGCGGACTTCTGCTGCACGACCTTCTGGTACAGCGCGAGATCGCGATAGTACACCGGCGACAGCTGCGCGAGCGCACCGTTAAGAAACGACCGCCGCAGCGCGGGCCCGCCGCTGACGAGCTGCAAGTCCGCCGGTACGAACGTGACGACGCGCGTGCGCCCGAGAAACCGCGCGAACCCAACCGCCCCGCCGTTCACCTCGAAGCTCTTGCGCGTCCCGGCCGGCGTGCGCGAGATCGTGCAGCGCAGCGCGATCGCACCGGCCGGGATCGTGGCTTCGCCGCCGACTTCAGCGCGTTCGGCGCCGTTGCGGATCAGCTCGCTCTCGCGATGCGCGCGGAACGACTTGCCCGTCGCCAGCATCGCGATCGCTTCGAGCAGGTTCGACTTTCCTTGCGCGTTCGAGCCGACCAGCAGATTGAGACCGGCCGCGGGCGCGAAATCCAGGCTCTCGTAATTTCGGAAGTCGCCGAGCCGAACGTGACTCACCTTCACGAGGCGGCACGGACCGGTGCGGGAGCCGTGGCCGCCGCCGGCTTACTGCCGCAGCGGCATCAACACGTACAGCTGCTCGCCCGAGCCTTCGCCGTGTTCCAGCGGGCGGATCGCCGCCGGCGAGAGCGGGCCGAGGAACTCGAGCACCGTTTGCGGCGAGTCGACGTGGTTGAGGATCTCGACCAGATAACGCGCGTTGAACGCGATTGCGAGATCTTCGCCGGTCTGCTCGACCTCGAGCTCTTCGTACGCGTTGCCCGTGACGTCGGACTTCGCCGTGATCATCAGCGTTTGGTTCGCGACTTCGAGCTTCACCATCGACGCGCGGTCCCCGGCGACGAGCTCGGCGCGGCGCAAACCGCCGATCAAGCCTTGCGTGTTGACGACGACGCGGCGGTCGAACTTCGCGGGAATCACTTGCTGGTAGTTGGGGTACTGGCCGTCCACCAGGCGCACGACGATCGACGTCGTGCCGGCCGTGAACTGCAGCTGGTTCGCGTTCGCGCCAAGCGCCGTCACTTCCACGACCTCGGCCGTCCCGAGATTGCGCGCGGCCTCGTTGAGCGCGCGCGACGGCACGATGTACTTTGCCGTGCCTTCGATGCCGCGGTCGAGCTTGGACGTCCAGCGCGCGAGACGGTAGCCGTCGGTCGCAACGAGCGTGATGCCGTCGCCGTCGAGCTCGAGCAGCGTTCCCATCAGCACGGCGCCGCGCGCCTCTTCGTTCGACGCGGCGAAGATCGTCGCGCCGACGCCTTCGCGAAAACGCTTTGCGCCGATCGCGAACGACTGGCCCTTCTGCGCGGTCGGCAGCGGCGGGTACTCGTCGGCGGGCAGCGCGTGGAAGTCGTAGTTCGAGCGCTCGGCCTTGACCGACGCGCGCGACGGCGACCCGGTGAGCTCGAGCAACCCCGCCGGCAGGTTTCCGAGGTAGCCGCTGAACAGGCGCGCCGGGACGGTGACCGCGCCGGCCTCGCCGATCTCGGCCGGGAACGACTGCTCGAGCGT
>JAQBPK010000127.1 GCA_028287565.1 Vulcanimicrobiota bacterium | reverse complement strand
CGCGGTGCCCAAGAACGGCCTCTGCGGCTACGGCGTCCACGCGGGCGACGTGTGGCAGCAGGAAGCGCGCGTCGTGCGGTTCACGCGCGTCGGCAAGGCCGTCGTGATGGTGTGGCCGCACACGCGGTTCCTCGCCGACGCGGACACGCCGCTGGCGGACGCGGTGCGCCAGTCGACCGCCGACTCCGTGATGGGCGTGGCGGGGATCGTCGCCGAGAACAAAGCCGACAAGGCGGTCGTCATCGAGCTCTCCACGCTGCTCGGCGACGTGATGAACTTCACCAACAACCTCAACGACAACATCAAAGACCCGACGAACCCGCTCAACTCGTACCACCTCGACTCGCAGAAGTCGTTCTTCGGCGTCTCCAAGGCGTTCCCGAAGAACGTGATCGTCGAGGCGAACCAGACGTACGTGTCGCTCAAGCCGAGCGTTATCGACACGGTGGTCGACCCGCGCTCGATCCTCATGCGCATCTCCTACAACTTCGCGGAGCTGCCCGACGCGAGCCAGTACATGCCGCGCCTGGTGGACGACCGCGTCGGCTACTTCGATGACGCGCACATCTCGTTCGACCACATCGAGCGCATGGACAACCGCGTGCGCTACGCGCTGCGCTGGAACATGAAGGCGAGCGATCCGTCCAAGCCGGTCTCGCCCGCGGAGCACCCGATCGTCTACACGCTCTCGAACACGATTCCGATGGAGTACCGCGACGCGATCCGGCGCGCGGTGCTGGCGTGGAACGCGCCGTTCGAGAAGATCGGCATCTCCGGCGCGATGGCCGTGCAGGACCAGCCCAAGGACGCCGACTTCGATCCGGACGACGTGCGCTACAACATGATCCGCTGGCTCACCGAGTCGAACAGCGGCGGCTTCGCCGAGGCGCAGATCACCTGGGACCCGCGCACCGGACAGATCTTCCGCGCGGGCGTGGTGGTCGACAGCGATCTCGTGCGCTTCGGCGCGCTCTCGTACCATTTGCTGGGCGTCAACGCGAACGGTGACGAGGACGTCGACCACGACCAGCGCGTCGCCGAGCACAACCACTTCGCGCACAACGACGGCCCGGGCGCGCACGCGCAACTGATGTACGCGGCGATCACGTCGGCGCTCATGGACGGCGGACGCTCCGCGGACATCGCGCAGCGCTCGTCGCAGGCGTTCCTCCACGCGGTCGTGCTGCACGAGGTCGGCCACGACTTCGGCCTCGCCCACAACTTCATCGGCCACATGGCGTACTCGGCGGCGCAGATCCGCGACAAAGGCTTCACCGCGAAGAACGGCATCGCGTCGTCGGTGATGGAGTACAATCCGGCCAACGTGTGGCCGAAGGGCACCAGCACCGGCACCATCGAGCAGACGGTGCTCGGGCCGTACGACTTCCACGTGATCCAGTGGGGCTATGCGCCGGTTCGCGGCGCGAAGACGCCGTTCGACGAGGTCCCGACGCTCTCGAAGTGGGCGTCGAACTGGACGGATCCGAAGTACCGCTTCGCCAGCGACGAGGACGTGTTCTGGAACGGCCACGCGGTCGACCCGCGCGTGCACCAGTGGATGCTCACCAACGACCCGCTGACGTGGTGCGGGACGCAGCTTGGCATCGTGCAGAGCCTGCTGCCCAAGCTCGATCAGCGCTTCCCCGCGACGGAGCACCCGTACGAGGAAGAGCGCGTCGCGTTCGGCGTGCTCGCGGGCCAGTACTCGCGCTGCACCGCCAACGCCTCGCACTGGATCGGCGGCGAGTACCTCTCGCGCTCGCGCCGCGGCGACCCGAACGCGGAAACGCCGCTCGTTCCGGTGCCGCGCGGCGAGGAGAAGCGCGCGTTCGCGCTGCTCGACCGGTACCTGTTCTCCAACGCCGCGTTCCGCTACGACCCGCGCACGCTGCGCCGGCTCGTGTACACGCAGCACGGCACCGTGTCGAACTTCGGCTACAGCCCGTCGGCACGGCACGATCTCTCGGTCGCGGACATCGCGGGCCGCGCGCAGACGCGCGCGCTCAACTACATGTACGCGCCGATGGTTCTCGCGCGGCTGGCCGACATGCCGACCAAGGCCAAACCGGGTGAGACGATGACGCTCGGCGACCTGTTCCAGTGGTCGCAGACGTCGATCTACGGCGACATCGCGAACGGGCGCGTGGCGCAGGCGACGCAGGTTCACCGCAACCTGCAGCGCCGCTACGCGACGATGCTGCGCACGATGGCGCTGGAACCGCGTCCGGGGACGCCGTTCGACGCACAAGCGCTGGCACGGCTGGAGCTGACGAACCTGGACCGCGACGTCGTCGCGGCGCTGGGCCGTGGCGGCCTCGACCTGCAGACGCGCGCACATCTGGGCGCGCTGCACGACGACGTCTCGCGCACGCTCAAGGCACAGCGCGTCACCAGCAGCTAGCGGCGAAACGCCGGCCGTCGCGTCACGGCTCGAAGAGGTTGCTGTTGACCAGCGCCCGCTCCACGAGCTCCTCGACGACGACGGCCGGCCGTTCCGCCTCGATCGCGCTCCGGTCGAACTGCAACCCGTTCTCGATGCTGTGCTGCATCACCACCATGCGGCTGAAGTCCTCGGCTAGAAAGCGGCGCAGCATGCCCGTGAACGAGTCGCCGAAGAGCATCGCTTTCGGCAGCCGCGGGTCGCCGGTGGCGTAGGCCTCGCGAATGAATGCACCCTGCTTCGCGTCGCGCGGATATACGGGCGGTGCGAGCTTCCGCGCGCGCGCCGGAAAATCGTAGACGATCACGTCGTTGCGCACTGCGGGCGTGATTCCGGCCAGACGGTCGAGGTCGCCGTCTTCGACCGCGATCCGCCGTTGCAGTGAGGCCGGCACGATGGTGTCGCGGACGCCGGCGCCGTGCAGTTCGCGCACGATCGCGCGGTAGGCCTCGTATGCGCCCACGTCGTTCCAGTGCGTGTCGCCCTTGGAGTAGACCTCGTCGTGCGCCGCCGCCGCGCGCAGCACGGTGCGGAGGTCAATGGCTCGCACGCCGCCTGCCCGCATGCGCGAGATGAGCCGCTCGCCGGGCGTCGGCGCCACGTATCGTACGCTGTCCGGTACGAAGCGCGCGTAGACCGCGCTCTTGTCCGGGACGAGGGCGAACACGTACGCGATCCCGCGCCGCGCGCACCAGTCCGCGCGATCTTTGTAGAGACCGGCGAGACGCGTGAGCTGCGCGTCGCCCGGGTGGTACGTTCCGTCCTGGTAATCGCGCTCTTCGTCGCCGTAGAAGATCCAGCCGTTGCTTCCGCGGATGACGTGCGGCGATGCGACGTCGTCCAGCCACCGGTATTTCGCGACGTCGTAGCCCTTGATGAACGACGTGCGAAAAGGAAACGCGTCCGCGATCTGCCGCTCGACGTCGCGTTCCCACCCTCCCGTCGCGAGCGCACCCGTGTTGACCGGCGGCGCCGTGAACGCGTGACGCATCTCGTTGTGGTAGATGAAGTCCTCATCCGGACGCGCGTGCCCCGCCAGCGCGAGCGCGGCCGGGACGAGCAGCACGATCGCGAAGAGCACGATGATGATCGCGTTGCCGGGCGAGCGCGGCGGATCGTCTGCGGGAAGCGGCTGCGCGCCGGCGCGCGTCGTGCGGTCGTCCATCAGAACCGGAAATAGATGAAGGGATTGTAGGTGCCCGCAGCCAGCTTGGTAACCGAGGCCGCGAAGATGAGCGCGAGCGCCGCAGGAACGGCGCAGGCGGCAAGCGCGGCGCGCGGCCGGCGTACGGGCTCGCGCAGCGCCGCCTCGACGCGGCGCGCGACGAGCGGTGTGGCCAGCACGCAGCCCAGCGCGAACACCAGCACCGTCTCATGGTCCGCCGCCGCCCAGAAGGTGAGCTTCGGAGCGGCTGCGGAGACGGCGAGTGTCTTCAAAAATGCGAGCGCGTATCCGAACGAGTCGGCGCGAAAGAACACCCACGCGAACATCACGACCGCGAGCACGTACACGTGCCGCACCACCGGGAGCGACGTGATGCGGCGCATCGCGCCGACGCGTTCCAGCACGAGGAAGAGCCCGTGGATCAATCCCCACACCACGAACGTCCACTTCGCCCCGTGCCACAGCCCGCACAGAAAAAACACGATCGCGAGGTTGGCGTAGACGCGCCACGGCGACACGCGGTTACCGCCCAGCGGCACGTAGAGGTAATCGCGGAACCAGCGCGAGAGCGAGATGTGCCAGCGCTGCCAGAACTCGCGGATCGAGCGCGAGACGTACGGGAAGTCGAAGTTTTCCAGGAAGCGGAACCCGAACATGCGCGCCATCCCGATCGCCATGTCGGAATAACCCGAGAAGTCGAAGTAGATCTGCAGCGTGTACGCCCCGAGCGCGAACCACGCGAGCGGCCGCGAAATCTCGGCCGCCGGCGTGGCGAACACGTGGTCGACGCACGCTCCCAGCGTGTTCGCGATCAGCACCTTCTTGCCGAGCCCGGCGACGAACCGCCGCACGCCCCACGCGAAGCCCTCGGCCGTGACGACGCGGCGCGAAAGCTGCGCTGCGACGTCCTTGTAGCGAATGATCGGCCCCGCGATGAGCTGCGGGAAGAACACGAAGTACAGCACGACCTCGAGCGGATTCTTGCGCGCCTCGGACGTGCGCCGGTAGACGTCGACCACGTACGAGATCGCGTGGAACGTGAAGAACGAGATCCCGAGCGGCAGGTAGATCTGCGAGAGCGCGACGCTGCGCCCGATGCGCTCGCCGGTGATGAACGCGAGATTGTCGCCGAGAAAGCCGGCGTACTTGAACCACGCGAGCACGCCCAGGTCGAATGCGATCGCAGCGGTGAGGACGAGCCGGCGGTCGCGCGCGCGCTCGTCCGGCAGCCGCGACAGTGCGAGCCCGAACGCGTAGTTCACCAGCGCCGATCCGAGCACGAGCGGGACGTACTTCGCACCGCCCCACGCGTAGAACACGACGCTCGCGACCACGAGCCAGACGTTCTTGAGCCGCGGCCCCGGTGCGAGAAAATAGACGGCGAGAACGGCGGGAAGAAACCCGAACAGGAAGATCTCGCTGCTGAAGACCACTGCTACTCAGCGCGCTTCGACCGCGCTGCCGTCGCGCGCGAGCAGCAAGCCGGTCGCGGCCGCCGCCGCGAGCGCAATGAGGATCATCAGCGGGTCCAGCGACGGCGACACGCGCCACGCATCGCCGAGGGAACCGACGATCCACGTCACCACGAGATCGGCGACGGCGAGTCCGAAGAACGCGAGCGCGAACGGCAACCGCAGCCCGGCGACCGCCGCCGCGAGCGCGACGAACAGGATCGCTTCGACCGCATACGCGCTGTGCGTGGTCACGGTCGTCCCGGGACCCCACATCGCAAGACACCAGAACACCGTGGACGCAAGCGCGATCGCGAGCAGCGCGCCGGCGTTCCGGCGCTCCGCATCGAGGCCGCCCCGTCCGAACAACCACCACCATTGCAGCGCGGGCAGCCCGAGAAACAGCGCGCCGAGCGCGAACGGAATTTCCTCGCGCTCGATAACGCGCAGCAGGTTGACTGCGGTTGGCGGCTCGCCTTCGATTGCGGAGCCGAGCAGCGGCGCCGTGCCGAGCACGGCCTGCAGGTTGGCGAGCTTGTTGCGAGCGACGTCGCCGAACGGCGCGTGCGCGTAGGCTTGCCCGATCGCGACCGCGGCGGGGCGCGGATCGGCGTTCGCAATTCCCGCCAGATGCATCTTGATCAAACGATCTCCGGGCGGATCGTAGAAGCGCTGGTACGCCGACCACGGCAGCAGCAGCGCCACCGCCGCGACCGCGCCCCACGCGGGCGCACGTCCGAAGGGCACGCGGCGGTAAGCGACCGCGAGCGCAAACGCCGGAAGCAGAAAGAACGCCGCGCTGCCGTGCGCGAGCAGCGCGAGGGCCGCGCAGACGCCCGCGAGCACGAGGCTCGCACCGCGGTTCGCCAGAGAGGACGTGACGGCGAACAGCAGCGCCGCGATGCACAGTCCCGCGGCGAGCAGCTTGGGCCACGTGTAGACGGTGTTGTAGAGAAAGAACCCGGAGAAGATCGTGAAGGCGAGCACGAACGCGCGCTGCCGCGGCGAGAAACCGGCGCGCACGCACAGCAGCCAAATCGCGGGCAGCCAAACGAGCTGCGCGATGATTCCGCAGAGCTCGTACGCGGCGTTCAGATCGATCGGGAGGTACGCGAACAGCGGCCGCACGAGCAGCAGCATCGCGCTCTGCAGCGGCGGCCGGTCGCTGGTGAGCCAGTCGCCCAGAAACCCGCGCAGGCTCGCGCCCCAGTGCAAATGCTCGGCGAAGAGCTGCGGGACGATGTTGTCTTGCGGCCGCACGGCGAAGAACCGCTGCGCGGCGGTTATCGCGGTGCCCGGCAGATACAGCACCGCGAGATAGAACAGCCCGGCGAGAAATGTAAGCCCGAGCGGCACCGCCTCCTCGCGCGAGATGCGCGCGCGCCACACCCGGACGACGGCGGCGAGCGCCGCGCCGAACCAGATCGCGGAGAGGAACCGCCCGAGCTCGGGTCTGAGGAAATAGGCCCAGAACGTTGCATACCCGGCGACCGCGACGACGGCATACGCGATCACGAGCGTCGCGGCGCGATCGAACGCGTAGCGCCGCACGATCGCGCGCGCCACGGCATATCCGGGCGCGAGCAGGAGCACGAACAGGACGGCATAGGCGAGCGGCACCAGAACCGATGCCGCAGTCAGCGAGAGATGCACGCTTGCCCGCCGAGAACCGAGGCCGAGAGGAACACGCCGCTGCCGAAGACCATGCTACGGCGTGACGCCTTGGCCGCTTTCCGCCGCATTCCCGCTCACGCTGCTCGGGAGCATCGCGCTCATCCTCGCGTGCGACATCACGGGTGCATGGCTCGCGCGCCGCGGCTGGATCAACTACCGGAACCTGTGGCCGGTGCAGTTCGGGCTCTACATCGTGATCGGCTTCGTGGCGATGCTGGCGCTGCTCGACCTGCGGCTGGTCGAAGCCGTCGGCGCGATCACCGGCTTCATCGAAGCGACGCTCGGCTGGAACATCACCTGGCGCATCGGCCCGGGGCGCCTACCCGACGCGAACCTCGTGAGCATCGGAATCGTCATTCTGTCGATGACGGCGTTCGGGTTCGGCTTCGCGATCGTCGGCGCGCTGATCTTCAACGCGGTCGCCGGCGCGATGCTGCACGCGCACGGCTGATCGCGCTACTTCACGGTGATCGTGCCGGTCATGTACGTGTGGTACGCGCAGAAGTACTTGTACGTGCCTTCTTTGGCGAACGTGTGCGTCCAGGACTGGCCCTTGTCGAGGTTGCCGCTGTCGTAGGAGCGGTCCGATGCGGTGACGGTGTGCGGCGTGTCGTCGTCCTCGATGAACTTCACGGCGCCGCCCGGATGGATCGTCACGGTGTCTGGAACATATTTGAAGTTCTTGATGTGCACGACCGTGACGGCCGCGGGCGCCGGGGACGCCGCAGCGGACGCGCTCGGCACCGGCGCCGGTGACGGTGCAGCCGTCTGGGCGAAAGCGCTATTGCCGCCGAGCACTGGCACGACGGCGATCGCGCCGCCGAGCGCCATTGCGACGATGAGGGACAAAATCAGTCTGCGCATGCTTCTCCTAACGCAGGGAAACGTTCCGGCGGTTCACCACGGCACACGAGCGCCCGCGGCTCATCGCCGCAGGCGCAGTGTGCTTCAGCCGGCCTCGAGCCGCTCCGGAGAGTCGGGCGCTACTTCTTCGCTCCGAGCTCGCCGCACGAGATGTACACCGGCAGCTCGCTGGTCGACTTGTGCACGTTCACCGCGAAACCGCCCGCGACGAGCGCGGACATCGGCGCGTCGACGACCGTCGTGGACGTTCCGTCGACAACCGAGGTGAGCGGATACTTCGGCTTGGGATCCAGTTTCGCGCAGGAGCCCGGGTGGATGTGGGCCGGCTGCGGGACGTCGGTGGGCGCGTTGGCGATCGCGACGTCGACGCGGGTCTTTTCGCCCACCGCGGTGAGCGTCACCGTGCCGAGCTCTCCCGAACCGTTCTGTGACGCCAGGGCGTAGACGCGGTGGGGACCGTCGGCGGCGAGCGCCGGGAGTGCCAGAGTCAGGGCCGCCGCTGCCGTAAGGCCGGCGACGAGTAGACGTGCTTTGATCACGAAGCTCCTCCGAATTCTAGGTTTTGACGCGTCAACGCGACGGATTCGCCGGTGGATTGGCGGCGCCCGCTCGTGTCGTCATTCAGAATCGGACGACAAAGACGTGAGGAAAGCCTGAACCACGCCCGGCGGCGTCTGGGCGGGACGGGCTTCACGGCCCTCCGTAGTTCGGGATGCCGGACCAGACGCGGTGGATCTGCAGCGTCGTGAGGACGCGCTGCGGGACGAACGTGAACGTCTGCGTGTCCGTGATCGTGATCTGCAGGGCAGCCTGCTGCGCCGCGGTCAACTGCTCCTCGAGCGCGTTGAGCGCGGTGACCTGCAGGCTCGTCACCAAAAAGCTGCATTGCGCCGCGGTCGGCGGAACGTGGACCGTGAGCCGCGCGAGCGGCTCGAGCGTGAAAATGCGCAAGACCAGGTCCTCGTCGGTGTTCGGTGGCGTGCCCTCGACGGTCGGTTTGCGCGAGCCGATCTTCGCCGCGTTGACGACCGCGTCGCCGTCGACCGACGCCAGCGAGAACGTCGGTGAGAAGACGCGCGGCCATTGCGTGTCTTCGGGGCATGGCGGCGTGAGCGGCGTGACGGCCGCGAGCGGCCACGCGAACGCGCGCGACTCGCGCACGAGCTGCGTCGACGGCGTTTTCGGAATGCCGGTTCCGGCGCGAATCGCGTAGCGCGCGACGTGCACGCCCGGGTCGGCTCCCTGCGCGCCTTCGTTCCCGCCGCCGGTCGCGTTTCGCAAGAGGCACGCGAGCGCTTCGTTCGGCGCCGGCAGCAAGCCCTGCTGTCCTTGCAGCTGGACGCTCCAGGCGTGCACCGCTGAGTGGAGCACCGCTCCGAGCGGCGCGTTCGCGCCGAAGAAGGCGACGTACTCGTGCGTCGGGATGAAGTACGGCGCGACCCACTGATTCGGCGGCTTGGAGGCGTTCTGCCCGGATCCCGGGGGAACCGGCGGCAGCTGTTGGTTCACGCCGTGCGGTGTGCCGTGCGCGATGCCGGCGATGGGGCCGGCGAATTGGAACGACCCCATGACGGCTTGCGCTGGGGCCGCCGAGCCGCGCACGGCGACGCCGACGTACGGATCCCCCGACGCCAGCGCGATCTCGACCTCGAACACCGACGTTCCGAGCGTGACGGCGAGGTGCTCGATCGCCAGCAGGCCGGTCGCGACGAACGACGTTTCGACGACCGCCGGCACCGGCGTCTGTTCGCTGAACGCAGCTCCGTACTCGGTTCCGAAGCGGTAGATCCCGCCGGTCGCGTCGCTGAAGACGCGCAGGCCGTGCTGGATCGGCGTTTTCGTCGCCTTGTCGTAGACGGTGAGAAATTGTCCCGGGCCCGCGCCGTCGAGCAAGATCTCCACGCTCACCTGCGCGTTCTCGAGCGCGATCACGTTGCTGTATTCCGTGCGCGTGACCACGTCGTACGCCGGGGCCGCGGTGTTCGAGAGCGTGTACTGATCGTATCCGAGGGCGGGGACGTCGGCGAGGACGTGCAGCGTTCCGTCGGAAGCCGGCAATGCCGCGCACGGCGCGCCGCCGGCGACGGGAACGACGCTCGCGACGCCGGTGAAGCTATGCGGTGCCGTCGCGTCGGGCCGGTACACCGCGACGCGCCCGGTCGTGCGCGCGCAGCCGATCTCGTTGAACAGCACGACGGCGGTCTTCGGTGCCGGCACGATCGCGTTCGCGATCGACTCGAGGAGGCTGCGGCGGAGCGCGAGCGCGTTGGCGGCGGCGTAGCGGTAGAAGGGCACGGACTCGGCGTACGACGCTACGTCCGGGCCGCAGCCCGTCAGCAGGTTGTGGCTGGTCGAGATGCCGATCGGCATCCAGCCGTGATCGAGGTTCGACTGCAACAGGTGCGTCCCGTACACGGCCGGCTCGAGTCCCGCGATCGCTGCGAGCGACTCCGCCGCCAGCATCGCGCGCGTCGCGACCTGGTGCAGGTTCTTGACGGCGGGCTGCGTCGCGTAGAACCCGGTCCAGTACGGCGTTCCCCAGAACGTCAGCGCCGCGGGTGTGCCCGGCGCGGGAGAGAAGAGGGCCTGGAGCCCGCCGCTGCGCGCGTTCCGCGCGGCGACGAGCTGCATGTACTGGTCGAACGTCGCGCACACGGCGTACGTGTCGCGGCGCTGCGAGGAGCCGTTCCATTGCGACGCGAGCCCGAGCAGCGCGGATTGCGGCGGGTTGCTGCCCGTCGTGAACGGCATGCCGAAGTCGTCGCCGAACGGCACCATCACGTACGGCAGCCGCACGGTGTTGGCATTGCCGCCTCCGACCTTATCGTGGAACAGGATGAAAGCCAGTTGGTTCACGCCGCCGGAGACCGCGCCGTCGCCCTGGCTGTACGCGTTCTGCAGATAGTGCGCGAGCGTGGTCGAGCCGTCGGCGGTCGACCACAAGAAGTCGGCGTCGCGGCTCTGCTGCGTCGGCGAAGGCGGCGTGATGGCGACGAGCTGCGGACCGGCCGCGCCGTTGTTCTGCGCGAGATCGGAGCCCGGGCAGCGCGCGAAACCGAAGCCCGCGATGCCCATGGCCTCGAACGTCGCCGGCAGACACGGCGTGTGGCCGAAGTCGTCGGGCAGCCACGCGTAGCGCGACAGCGTGCCGGGCAGCGTGCGCTCCGCCCACAGGCGCGTGAGGAAATACGTGCGGATGAACGCCTCGCCGTGCGGCAGCAGATCGTCCGGCGTCTCGACCGCGCCGCCCATGAGCGAGAAGAACGGCGCGGCCGCGACGATCTGCGCGGTGCGGGCCGGCTCGCGCTCGAGGAAGTGCATCAGGAATCCCAGTTCGGCGAGCGAGAACGCGGCTCGGTTTCCGACCCCGGCGCCGCTCGATCCCGACGTGAGCGCCACGGCGCTATCGAGGATGTTCCGCACGCTGCCCGCGGCGTTGTTCCAATGCGGCACGCCCTCGCGGAAGTATTGGAGGTTCGAGACGATCCAGTCCCAGTCGAGGTGTGTCGACTGCATCAGGACCACGAGCCGCTGCGTCGGCGGGTCGGCGAGGATCGCATCGATGACGCCCTGGTCGGAGACCAGCGTGGCGAGAATGTCGCGCTCGGTCTGCGCGGGATCGGTCGTCGGCGTGGTCACACCGGTCATGGCACCCCGTCCTCGAGTCGCTCTGGCTTTAGAGCAAGGTAAGTGAGCGATGACGTTTTTGGGACACTACAGGGTTCGCCTGCTCGGAGGCGACGATGATCGACGCCTTCGGGCGCGTTCCGGTGTTACGATGAAGGCCGCATCTTCGGCACGGGCCGAAGCTTAAGCGGAAATACCGTTGTCGAGAAGCAGTTCCGGAGAGCTCGTTTGCAAACGCTGGTGAACGTCACCCTGCCCGAGATGGGCGAGTCGGTCAGCGAAGGCTCGATCGTCGAGTGGCGCAAGAAGGTCGGCGACTGGGTCCACGAGGGCGAGACGCTGGTCGACATCACGACCGACAAGGTGGACGTTGAAGTCCCGGCAACCGCGAGCGGCGTGATCACGGCCCTCCACGGCGACGAAGGCGCAACCGTGAACGTGGGGTCGGTGCTGGCCGAAATCGACACGACGGCAGCGAAGCCCGAAGTCGGAAGCGCGGGAAACGGCGCCGGGACCGGGCGCGACGCGGCGGGCGGTGCCGGCGCGACCGCAGAGACAAACGCGGCGGGCGGTGCCGGCGCCACCCAAGGCACGACCGCGCCCGATGTCACCCTGAGCTCGTCGAAGGGTGCGCCACCGCAGCCGCCCGCAGCCGGCCCGAAGGGCGAGCTCGTCACGCCCGCGAGCTACGGCGCCCCGGCGAGCCCCGAGCCGCCGCCGGAGCGCCACGCCGCGAACGGCAAGGCGGGCGGCGTCCTGTCGCACCACGCGCGCCGCCTGGTCGAGCGCCTGCACATCGACGCATCGAAGCTCACGGGCACCGGCCCGGACGGCTTGATCCTGCGCGAAGACGTTGAAGCGGCAGTCGCGTCCGGCAAGATCGCATTCTCGGGCGGCCTGGGCTCCGCCGCATCAACGGCGGCGGCGAGTGAGAACGCCGAGCTGAGCCCGTCGAAGGGTGCGCCGCAGCCGCAGCAGGTGAACTACCCGCCGGTCCCCGCCGACGCGAAGACCACCGAGCTCAAAGGCTCCGTCGCGACGCTGACGTCCTACATGGAACAGTCGCTGACGATCCCGGTGGCGACGTCGTTCCGCACGCTGCACGTCGGCACGATGGAACAGCGCCGCGCGGAACTGAACAACGCGCTCAAACAAGCCGGCCGCACCGAGAAGATCTCGTTCACGCACATCATCGCATTCGCACTCGCACGCGCAGCCCGCGAACAACCCGCGATCACCGCATCGTTTCGCCGCATCGAAGGCAAGCCGGTGAAAGTGGAAGCCGGCGTGAACTTGGGCCTAGCGGTCGACGCTCAGCGCAAAGACGGCTCGCGCTTCCTGGTCGTTCCGGTGCTGAAGAACGCGGGCGCGCTCGACTTCCCGGCGTTCCGCACCGCATACGAAGATCTCGTCGCGAAAGCACGCGACAACAAGCTGTCGGTGGAAGAACAAACCGGCGCGACGTTCACGCTGACGAACCCGGGCGGCATCGGCACCGTCGCATCGGTGCCGCGCCTGATGATCGGCCAAGGCGCGATCATCGCCGCGGGCGCGATCGCATACCCGCCGGGCTTCGGCCACGCATCGCGCTCGTCGCTGGAGCAACTGGGCGTCGAGAAAGTCATGACGCTCACCTCGACCTACGACCACCGCGTCATCCAAGGCGCGCAGTCGGGCGAATACCTGCGCCGCGTTGACGATCTGCTCGGCGGCGCCGACGACTTCTACGAAACCGTGTTCGCGCAACTGGGCGTAACGGCCGCGGTGCGCGGCGTCGCGTCGAGCGCGAACGGCGCGCCGCCGGCGGTGCGCGAGCGCGAGGAGCCGGTCACCGCCGACATCCCGGGCCTGCCGTCGGAAGAGATGCTGCGCGCGATCGCCGCGGGGATGGCGATCGTGTCGGCATACCGCCGCCACGGCCACCTCGGCGCAACGCTCGACCCGCTCGGCACCGAACCCCCGAACGACCCGTCGCTCGACCCCGCGACGTACGGCCTCACGCCGGCGATGATGCAAGCGATCCCGGCGTCGGTGCTCAACGTGAAGCTGCCGGGCAAGACGCTCGCCGACGTGCTGCCCGAGCTGAAGAAAACGTACAGCTCGACGATCGCCTATGAGATCGAGCACATCTCCAACACACGGAAGCGCGAGTGGCTGCGCGAGTACATCGAGACGGGCATGCACCGCCGCGAGCTCACGCCGCAACGCCGCGTGCAAGTGCTCCAGCGCCTCACCAAGGTCGAGGTAATGGAGCGCTACTTCCGCAAGCAGTTCATGTCGCAGAAGACGTTCTCGATCGAAGGCCTCGACGTGATGGTTCCGATGCTGGAAGAAACCATCTCGCTGCTGGCGGAGGACGGCACGAAGACCGTGGTGCTCGGCATGGCGCACCGCGGACGCCTCTCGACGATCGCGCACGTGGTGAACCGCCCGTACGAAGAGCTGCTGGCGGAGTTCGAAGCAGCGTCACTGCGCGAGGAGGCGCACGCCGGCGACGACGACGACGCGACCGGCGACGTGAAATACCACCACGGCGCGCACGGCGAGTACGTGACGCCGGTCGGCACGAAGATCACGGTCGAGCTCGCCAGCAACCCGTCGCACCTGGAAGCGGTGGACGGCGTGGTCGAAGGCATGACGCGCTGCCTGCAAACCGACCACACGGCGAACCCGCCGACCCTCAACCACGAAGTGGCGGCGCCGATCCTGATCCACGGCGACGCGGCGTTCGCGGCGCAAGGCATCGTGGCCGAAGTGCTCAACCTGCAGGCGCTCGCGGGCTACGCGACCGGCGGCACGATCCACATCATCTCGAACAACCAAGTCGGTTTCACGACCGATCCCAGCGAAGCGCGCTCGACGCGCTACGCGAGCGATCTGGCGAAGGGCTACGACCTGCCGATCGTGCACGTCAACGCGGACGACGTGGACGCGTCGATCGCCGCGGTGCACCTGGCGATCGACTACCGCCGCAAGTTCGGCCGCGACGTGGTGGTCGACCTCATCGGCTACCGCCGCTTCGGCCACAACGAACAGGACGAACCGGCGTACACGCAGCCGACGAAGTCTGACTTGATCAAGCAGCACCCGACCGTGCGCGAGCTCTACGCGGGCCAGCTCGCGGCGCAGGGCGTACTGACGAACGAGCAGATCAAGGAGATGCAGGACACCGCGACGGCGCGCATTGCCGAGGCGCACAAGAGCGTCAAGAGCGGCGAGTTCAAGGCGAAGCTGATCCAGGCCGCCGTGCCTGGGCGCGTGACCGAAGCGCCGGCCGACACGACGGTCGACAAGGGACAGCTGCTGCGCTGGAGCGACGACGTCACGCGCGTGCCCGATGGCTTCGCGCCGAACAAGAAGCTGCTGGGGCAGTTCGCGAAGCGCACGCAGGCACTGCACGAAACGGGCGAGGTGGACTGGGGACTGGCGGAAGCGCTGGCGTTCGCGTCGCTGCTGAATGACGGGACGCCGATCCGCATCACCGGCCAGGACACCGAGCGCGGCACGTTCTCGCACCGCCACGCCGCGTTGCACGACGCGCGCACAAACGCAAAGCACGTGCCGCTGCAGCACCTGCGCGACGCGAAGGCGTCGTTCGAGATTCATAACTCGCCGCTGAGCGAGTACGCGTGCCTGGGCTTCGAGTACGGCTACAGCTTCGAGATCCCGAACGCCCTGGTGCTGTGGGAAGCGCAATTCGGCGACTTCAACAACAACGCCCAGGTGATCATCGATCAGTTCATCGCCGCCGGCGCGGCAAAGTGGGGCCAGCAGACGCGCCTGACGCTACTGTTGCCGCACGGCTACGAAGGCGCAGGCCCGGAACACTCGAGCGCGCGGCTGGAGCGGTTCTTACAACTGTCGGCCGAGGGCAACATCCGGGTGGCGAACTGCTCGACGGCGGCGCAGTACTTCCACCTGCTGCGAGCGCAGGCGAAGGCGGCACAGGCATACCCGCTGGTGGTGCTGACGCCGAAGTCGCTGCTCCGCAATCGAGCGGCATACGGCACGATTGACGACCTCGCGACGGGAACGTTCCACGAGGTGATCGACGATCCGCGCTACGCCGGCGGCGACAAGAACGGCGTGGAGCGGGTGCTGCTGTGCACGGGCCACGTGTACTACGACCTGACGTCGAGCCCGCTGTACGAGAAGGCAACGAAGACCGCGATCGTGCGCGTGGAGCTGCTGAGCCCGCTCCCGGTCAAGGAGATTTTGTTGACGATCGGGAGCTACCCGAACGTGAAGGAGGCGACCTGGGTCCAAGAAGAGCCGAAGAACATGGGCGCCCGCGCTCATGTGCGCCGGCGGCTCGTTGAGAAGCTGCCGCATGGGCTGGAGGAAATCGACTACGTGGGCCGGCCGTATCGGGCAAGTCCGTCAGAGGGGTACCCGGGGGCTCATGCGGTCGAGCAGGAGCGGATTGTAAGCGAGGCGCTTTCGCAACGATAATGGGACAACCATTAGCATGTTCATAAGAACCGTGACGATATGAGCATCATTACTCATCCGAACTTGTTGATGCGCGAGTATCTCGTGACGCAAGGCCGCGGCAGGCCCGCCGGCAGCCGGCAGCGGCAGCAGAGCCGGCTGCTCTCGCGCGAACCGCTCGCCAATCGTCTCGCGGTGCGTCGTGTGCTCGCGTGAGCGATAGTCGTCGCAGAACGCGGCAAGTGCTCGCATTGAGCTCGTCGAGCTCGGCGAACGACGGGATCGGCCGAAAGAAATTGTCCTCAATATAGCCGTGAACTCCCTCGACGCCGCTCTTGTCGTTGCCCTTGGCCGGCGCTGCAAACGTCACGTTCAACGCCAAGCCGCCGCGGAAGGCGGCGAACGCCTCGTTTTCCTCTCGCCGACGGCCGCGCAAAATGTTCCTGACCGCCGTCGACGTATCGAAGATCGAGCTGCGGGGTAAGCCACCGAAGGCCACGAGTAAGCCTTCGAAGAGCGAGAGCTGGTCACAACGCATCGACGCGCACGCTATGAAGCGACCGCTATAACTGAGTCGCACGACGAAGAGCTGCACGACGACCAGGATGCCGGCGAGCAGCACTGACATCGGCGAAAAGTCGAACTGCGACTGATCGCCCGGAGCGTACGCCGCCCGAATGAACGCTTCTTTGGGCACCAGCACGCGCCGACGGGCAGCGACAAACTCACGCAGCGTGCGCTCATTGACCTGAAGATCCGCGTCGACGTTCTGACGCAGATAACTGCCGACGCGAACCGCCGTGATCTTCGGCGTCGAGCGAATCAGTTCGTCGATGTGCGAGACGTACCGATCTAGCAGCTTCCGGCGTGCCGGCGCCGCGAAACTTGGGCGGCCCGTCCCACCGCAGATATTTACGCACCGTATTGGGCGCCTGCCCAGCGTGCCACCACTTTGATCTTTTCTGGCGTCGCGCCGGCAACGCACACGAATGGTCTCCCAGGTTTCCATGCAAACCACCCCCGGGGCGCTCCTCTCTTGGTAGTTTGGCTCATTACCGCTACCTTCGGGAGGGGCTTCCTGCTTTATGCGCTCAGGCGTTCAATTCTCGGCCGCCGCCAGGGGGTTCAAATCTCCGGCGCCGTTTCCACCTGCCGCATACGCCCGAACAGAACGGGGTCGCCGAGTCGTTCATGGGCACGCTTAAGCTCGAGTGCATCTGGCAGTACCGCTTCGCAACGTACCGCGAAGCCAAAACTGTCATCACCACCTGGATCCGCCACTACCACGAGACTCGTCCCCATTCCAGCCTGGGCTATCTCACGCCGGCGGCGTGGCGCGAGCGTCAGGCAAAACAAACCGCATAACTGTCCAGAATCGGCGGGGTCATTTCAAAAAGAACATAAATCTGCACTGCAAGACGGCAAAGTAAGCAATTCAGAGCTGCACTAGCAATCTACGCGCTATTTAATCTCGCTCATCATGCACGAGATCACAGAACCAGGCACGCCTAGCGCTCCGCCCCGAGAAATGATCGTGGCGTGAAGCACATCTACACCGCCTCGACGTGAGAAGAGCGCGGACGGACGATCGTCCCGAATGCATTCCCTAGCAGGCGCTATGAATAATTGCCGGTCTCCAAGATTCTTCGGGAGAACCAAGTGCGCCTCGCGAGCCGACATGAAATGAAACTTATTTCGATTGCGGCGTAGGTCGACGGCGCGATGGCTTCGGCGATACGTTACGGACCGACTTAGTGTTTGCCTCTCTGCGAAGGGCGCTTATCGCCTGTTGCGCCGTCGCGATCGCCCTAGCTGATCCGAGGCTCTGCACGAAAGCGTCAACCTTGTCGGCGCGGTTTTCGGCGCGGTACCTCTCAACGAGCCGTCGTAAGACTAGCCGCTGCAGCGCCGCAACTCCTTGGACATCATCGGAGTTGATCGCAAGTAACTCGGCAAGTGTACCCTCGTAATCATGTGGATCGGACTCTGCCGAGAACTTCCAACGCAACACCTGAGCGCGTTGCAACTGGCTGCGAGCATCGTCCGCGTCGGCGAGGACGCTTAAGGCCACTTTAGCTAATCGATTCGCCTGCTCATTTTGATCGCTTAGGGAACTGCTTGCAATCATCTCGCGAAGATTATCCACGCGTTCATGCTTAAGTGTCGGTCGTGTTCTCGTGAGTTCCTCAAGCTCTTCGCGCAACGGAAACTCGCCCTCTATGCCCTCGTGGCTGTACGCTTCTTCCGCCAAAATGTTTAGGGCCAACGCTGCCATTCTAACCTGAGCAGGAGACTCCGCATTCTTATACTTTGTCGCGATTTCGCGAAGCTCACCAGTCGTATCATCCCCGCGAGAGCGTCGGATCAGCGCTGCCGCAAATTCAGAGTCTGCGAGCGCGTCGCGAACGTCAATACTACACTCGCCTGCATAGGTCTGCAGAACGTCAGCAATCAGTTGCAATGCCTCACTGTACTCGCGCCGCTTATTTGCGAACGTGTTCGCCTTGTATTGCGTCGCTAGGATGACGCACGCCATGAGGGCCGGGTCTTTTGTCGCCGAACAACGGCGAATGGTGTCGTCGTAGATTCTCAGTTCTTCATCTATTCGGCCTAAAGTATATAATTGATCAGCAATTGTAAGGCGCTCACGCAACCAGGACTTGCGATCTGTATCGGACCTGCCTTCGTCCGCAATGCGCTCGAGCGTCTTATCCAGAGAAAGCAGTGCTAAGGTTCTCGACGGCTCCGAAATTTGGGTCGAGCCTGCTGCAACGCGCAATGCATTTGCTACTTCTCGTAACTGCACAATGGACAGAGGGTGCGGAAGTAGACTGGCGCCGAGTTCCGCAACTTGGTCCTGCGAAGCTCTTCTCACGGCGTCGAGAAAGCGGCCAAACTCTTCGGTAGCGCGTTCACCATGTTGTTGTTCGAGATCGCGGGCGTGGCGAATGCGGTCAAGTACCTCGCTTAAGTAATAACCACCACGCGTGTCGTTTACACCAATTGCGCCCTCCACTGCGGAGGACACTTGCTCGTAAAAAAAGTTGATAGGCGAAACCGTTAATGCTGGCGCGCGTAACTTCAACTTCGAAATTAAATCGGTTAGAACGCGGTCTGCCGGCAAGGAAATTGGGTCGCTTCGACCTAAAACCGACGGCTCCGGATTATCCCCTTTATCCACAGGCGCTCGTTTCCCGTCAGGCGCGGTATGGGGAGCAGGTTCCCTCAGCGCCTTTTCAGCCACGACGAAAAGTACATTTGAGTTTCCGGTTAGCCAATCAGGAAGCATCGCGATGTCATTTTCGTTATAGCAGAACCAATACAGATTTCTATTAAGAACCGATCGAAGACGTCTCTCTAAGGCAGTCATAATTACGTCGCCAGGCCACCCCGCGTAGCCAATAACAATGGGAGATCGGTCCCATAGAACACGGCCGAGTAGTTCAGGAATAGCAACAGGCGCACCAATCTTAGTTGTACGGCGATCATATATTTCAGCATCTAGGTTGGCGAGGTCATAGTAATAATACGACCCATGAACATGGACGATTTGAATTTCTGGTGATTCTGGATCAACGCGCCCGACAGTATACGGATGATCGGAGATCAAAGGACGTGCGCCAAACAGGAGTAGGGCGCGCGCAAGCAGGTCATCGAAGTTAGGCGTAATGACTAGCTTGGCGAGGCGCCCTTCGATCAATAAGTGCGCGAGCGCTAGCACAGCGGGCGTAGCTTTGGCGCGCCTTATTAGTGATTCAAGATATCGTTGGCGATCAACGGGCTGAGGGTATGCCTTGCTAAACCAATAAGAATACTTTTGCGCGGCCGTAAGAGCGAGCGGTTCGTCAAGGTCGCCCAACATTGCTCTGCAGTCGCGAACGATTTCAGAGGAAGTCGGGATTGCGGGAACTGATATGCCGCTTCCCACGATGAAGAAGAATGGGTTCCGATCGCGGTCGCTGAGAGAAGTGTCGACCGCATGCAGATGACGCAACGCTTCTCGAAGTGGGATAATACGGTCAGGTGAAATTGGCATAACATCGAAACTTTCTATGAGGTGCGGCGGGCAGGAAGAAGTTTGCTGGACGACTACAATTAGATTCGACCGTACTCAATGTTGGGAAATCGTACGCCCAAGGAGTTTGCCCTGGCGGCCCGTGGCCGCCTCATCAGCTGAGATTTCCGCGTCCGGCTTGGTCTGGAAATCGGGTGAGCCGCACCAGAACCTCCTGCGGCTTCGGAACCGGTACGGAAAACGGATGATATCTCTAAAAGGGGCAGAAATGACGTACCCGCAAACCGACACCTCTGCATCGCACGACTATTCTCTACTATCGATGATGACCTTACCTCCCGACCGCTATACTTGGCCGTGCTATAACTCGGGGCACGGCTGGACACAGAGTTTTTAGTACGACGGATTGAGGAATTCGGCTCGTACGCGGCCGTTGAACGACTCCGCGAAGGCGTTGTCTGTAGGCGTTCCCAGCCCGAGAAGTCGAGCTCAACCCGATTCCAGAGCGCCCAGTGGTCGAGCGCCTGAGCAACGAACTCGGTACCGTTGTCGCAACGGATGCTCGTCGGTGTATTGCGCTCACGGCAGGCGCGAGCGAGCACGCGTACGACGTCTTCCGAGCGGAAGGCCGGCGACCTTGAGCATGACGCATTCGCGCGTGTACAAGTCTACCCCGGTCAGCAGCCGAATCTTACGCTGATGCGCCAAGCGATCGTGCATGAAGTCGATCGCCCCAGACCTCGTTAACTCGAACTGGCACACGCCGTTCGAGGCGTACGACTGCGGCCCGCCGGCGTCGAGGCGTCTTCCTTCACGCCGCAGAAACACATCGATCCGCCGATAGCCGTACCGCACGCGTACCGCAGCGATCGACTTGATCCGATACAACAACGATTGGTTGAACGGCGAACGCTCCGACCGAAAGTATGGCTCGCGCAACAGAACTCGATCAATTTGCATGCCCGACGTGCGCTCACACCGAAGCGCTGCTGGAGAAAGCCGACGCGGACGTGCTGCTGCGCCGTCTTTACATCTTTTTTGCGACGATCTGCTGGAGCATTTGCGCTCCAGGCTCAAATCGGCGACGAGCTTCTTGAGCTTGGCGTTGAAGTGACCAGCTCCGGGTGGGGTCAGATCAGTAGCTCGACCGAAGGCGGACTGGCGCTGTCAAGTGACAATGAAGGGAAGCAATCCGGCTAGCCTAAAGACAGGGAACGGGCGCTGCTAAGACGGCGGGGAACCGGGTCTCGAGGTTGTGACTTGAATAAGACACGTCGGCTCATCGGGCTTGGTTATTTACCGAAGGAATTTCCGCCGGAGTTTACCTCTGTCTCGTTGGCTGGCTCGTATCCGGGAATTATAGCGGCAGCGCAAGATCCGCATACGTCTAGGCCGGAGGTGTTCAATCTCGGCCGAAGCGGTTACAGCCGTCGAATACTTCGTATCACGAATCCGGTTCACTACATTCGGCAGGCGCGCGCCGTAGGAACCCATTGGGCTGATATTCGCCGTATTTTCAAGAAGTCGAAGCTTTCAGAGAGTAGACCGCGGTTCACCGCACTAAAGGGAGTCGGGCGCGAGCGCGCTACAAATCTCGGTCCGAGCAGACCCCTTCCGGAATTGCGCTTGCAGGCGCTCGCCTCGCATAGATACGTGCTGCAGACTGACTTCGCACGGTTCTTCTCATCGATATATACGCATTCGATACCTTGGGCGATCCATGGGAAGCCTTGGTCAAAGGCTAATAGACGGACACCGAGTACCGGCAATGACCTTGATGCCGCCATCCGAAACGGCCAGGACCAACAGACGGCTGGTATCCCAGTTAGCTCCGACGTTGCGCACGTAGTTAGCGAAATTATCGCTTCCGTAATTGACGCAAATGCTTTTCCCCGTACGCCTTCAGGGTACCGTTACGTAGATGATTACTTTCTTTGTTTCGATTCGGAAGCCGATGCGGTTAAGAACCTAGAGCGACTGGCATCGGCTGCCCGTGAGTTTGAGATCGATCTGAATTATTCAAAGACGTCGATCCAGCATGTCAAAGAATTACTTGACGAAGTTGGACTCGATCAACTTCGCGACTTCCAATTCAGCGATGCAAGGAAGATTTCAACGAAGGAAATCCACAAGCTTTTCGATGTCGCGGTAAGACTTAACGGAACACAGGAAAATGCTCTGAAATATGCCATCCGTGTAATATCTAGACGCGAGGTCGACGAGACTGACTGGAGCGTGCTCGAGTCGTACCTGCTGCGCTCGGTGACCCTCAGCCCAAACACGATCGACTACGTTGCAATTGCGCTGTACGAGGCCGCACAGCGTGGCGCATCTCTAGATAAGAGTCGGGTAATGCGCTATTTCGCCGGCGTTATCAAAGAATCGTTAGCTTTCGATCGTGATAGCGAACTCATCTGGTCTCTATGGCTTTTCAAGAATCTACGATTCTCGGTGCCGCGGTCGATCTCAAGTCTTCTCGGCAGAATAAATTCCTCTCCGGCTGCCATCATTGCATTGGACTTGCAAGCGAACGGCTTGGTTAGTGGTACGCTCGACACGTCAAGGTGGGTCGCTCTTCTGACCGCAGATGACCTTTACGATGCTAACTGGCTGCTCGTGTATGAATCGATAGTAAAGGGCTGGCTGACTCCGCCGACCGACATTATTGCCGCGGACGCATCCTTTGATGCCATGCGACGGGCGGGTGTTCATTTCTATGAGGAAGACGCCCTGACGACCGCCGCTCCGATTGTTCCACCAGCCGGGCCGGCGTCAGCCGTCGTACCAACTTCGCCACCAACATTCGAGCGTCCAGGCATCTTAGCGGAAGCTCCGGGGGCCGAACCGGTCGTTGAATTACCCGTACGAGCCGCCGAGGATCATTTGGTGCCCGCTTGGATTTTGAACATGCTGACTCGGCGATCTCAGGCCTTGGAAGCGGAGTTCGGCGAAGTTGATGACGTAGACGTAGACGTAGATGATGAAGACTACGAAGAGGAGGATGACGAATCTATCGATTATGAAATGTATTAGAGACAAGCATATGCCGATAAGCCTTCCCCCACGACGTACTTTACCCAGCGCAGCAGTAACGTCATACAGGCCGATCTAGGCCGCGCCAAATTGAAGCAGTGCTCGGTCGACCTCTTCTTGAAAATTTCAAGCCGTAACAAACGCCGCATCGATCACCTGACCGACGCATTGTAGCACGGCGCCGATTGTTTCACGCCCTTCACCAAGACTGCGGCGCTAGTGGCGGCTTTAGCATTCACCGCCATTCTGGATTGTTCTTCTCGAGATAGAAATAGACTGCTTTTACAACGTCATCCACATGCTTACGGAATTTCATCGCCAAGATAACTTCCGCGAAGTCCGCCGCGGCCTCAAGGTGGTCCGCGATCGCTTCTTGGCGTCGAAAGAGTACCGCACGTAGGGTCAGATCACGGGGTCCTGACGGGTATGCACCACTTGGGATAGAATAGTGCTCCAAATGGTACAGCGGACAGCGTTTGACAATCTCGTCTCAGTCTTTGGGGGGCGCCGTCAGCTGGGCGACGGGGTACTGCGTTCATATCTCGATTTCGATCGCCTCATCCATGACGGTCTGCAGGTGAGCGCATTTCGGTATGCAGTTGAGTCGCTAGGTCAGCCGGAGAAGATTGTCGTCGAAGGTATCGGGATCTCGCGCACGACGCTTGGCCGTCGGAAGCAGGCCGGTCGCCTCGACTTCGTGGATTCAGAGCGTGCGGTGCGGCTGGGCTCTATTGTCGCGCTCGGAAAAGTCGTGCTCGGATCTACCAAGGCCGTGGGTCGTTGGCTGCTCAAGCCGAACTCCGCGCTGGGCGGCGCGATTCCGATTGCCCTTCTCCAGACCGATGTCGGCGCGCGCGAAGTGGAAGCAGTGCTCGGACGAGATCTTTTCGGTGGTTTCAGCTAGTGGACGTGTACCGCGTCGGCTATCGAATCTATGCGAAGAACCCTCTCAGCGGAGAGGGTTCGTTCTTGTACGGCGGGCGCTGGTCGAGCCTGGGAACGCGCATGGCGTATACCTCGACGACGCTCGCTCTTGTGATGGCAGAATTGCTCGCCCACGTTCGCGTGGGGGATTTCGACCCGGACACTCCTCCGGCACTCGTATACATGCGCGCCACGCTGCCGGAGACGTCGGTACGGACGATCGCCCAGATCGGGGCGAAGCTTCCTCGCGGGGGGGACGACGTCCCGGCTCCCGCGATGGACGGCGCAGTTGGCGATAAATGGATCGCGACGGCGGCGTCTCTGGCGCTCGTCGTCCCGTCGGTACACGTTGCCGCGACGCCGGAACGAAACGTTCTCATTAATCCGCTGCATCCCGGCTTCCAGCGTGTGACCGTGCGTGTCAACGCCTATTCCTACGATCGTCGCCTGCTTGTAGCACGCGCCTCCGCCGAGAGGCCGAGGAGAAAGCGGCGCTAGGGCTCTTCGTGAGCTTCACGACCACACCGGGTCGTTCTTTTTGAGATATGAATGAACCGCGCCAAGCACGTCATCCACGTGCTTGCGGAACTTCATGGCTAGGATGACTTCAGCGAAGTCTGCTGCAGCCTGGAGGTCCTCGGCGACCGCTCCTTGACGTCGAGAAACGATCGCGAGCAGAGTGACCGATACAAGCCCATTCGGGCCGCAGGAAGTCTCGTACGTCAGGAATGTCTCGCGCAGGACTCGCTCGCGTTCGGTGAGCGCATTTCTGGTCCAGTCGATCCCGAACCGTTCGAACGTCTCGGGAGCCTTGAAGGGTACGACGGTTTTCTTCACGTGTCGTGCCCTCTAGGCCGCTTCGTGGCGGCGGAATCGCGCTACGGGTCGTGCGATTCGGGTGATGGGGCGGCGGCCACGATCCTGCGGCGAGGATGCGGGCCGGGTGGTCGACGCGGACGCGTCGAACTCGCGGACTGTCATTCGGTGGGTTAACTCCATCGGGTGACGGGCCCGGTCAGTGTTACAACCACTGATCGGGCCGCTTTAGTTGTGTGGAACTCCGACACGTTCTATCGTGACGTCGATCCGTCGTCATTATACCACAGACGTCGCACAAATGTTCGATGCATCCCGATGAAAATTTTCTTCGCGCTGCCACCGTCTCCCGCGCTCGATAATCGCGCGGTACTTCGCGAGACTAGATGGCACGGTATCGGCGGGCGGCTCGTTACGTCGGAGATGCGTCCTTTCGTCGGCGATCGGGCTCCAAGTAGCCCGGGCTTTTTCGGTTCGTACCTCCGCACACGCGCTTGACCGCGCGATCGTGACAGCGGTACTGGTGCCCCGCCGACGACCTCAATGCAATGCGTTTCACATTGCAAAACGTATGTTTCACCAGGAGAGGCGCACTTCACGGTTGGATATTAGGGCCGCACCCACGACGCGCTCGCGAAAGGTTCTTCCTATGGCGACCGTAGCGGCTCCCGGCGTCTCCGACAGCTCCACGATTTCGACCCGCACGTGGCCGCGCGAGGGGCTCACGCGCGTGCCGTACTGGGTGTTCGAAGCGGCCGACGTGTACGCTGCCGAGCAGCAACGGCTGTTCGAGGGACCGGCGTGGAACTATCTCTGCCTCGAAGCGGAGATCCCGAACGCCGGCGATTTCCGGTCCACGTTCGTCGGGCAGATGCCGGTTGTCGTGGTGCGCGACCGTGACGGCGCGATCAACGCGTTCGAGAACCGCTGCGCGCACCGCGGCGCGCTGCTCGCGCTCGACGATCGCGGCACCGTGAAGAGCTTCAGCTGCGTGTACCATGCCTGGAACTACGACCTCAAGGGCAACCTCAAAGGAGTCGCGTTCAAGAACGGCGTGCGTGGCGAGGGCGGAATGCCGCCCTCATTCTGCATGGAGGACCACGGGCCGCGCAAGCTGCGCGTCGAGAGCGTCGCCGGCTTGGTGTTCGCTACGCTCTTGCCGTCCGCGCCCGCTTTGCACGAGTATCTCGGCGATGAGATCGTCGCGCGCATCGAGCGCGTCCTCGGCGGTCGCACGCCGGTCGTGCTCGGGCGCTTCACACAGAGCTTGCCGAACAACTGGAAGCTGTACGTGGAGAACGTCAAGGACTCGTATCACGCGAGCATCCTGCATCTGTTCTTCACGACGTTCGGGCTGAACCGGCTCTCGATGCGCGGCGGGATCATCGTCGATCCCAGCGGCGGGCACCACGTCAGCTTCTCGGCGATCGACCGCGCCGCCGAGAAAGACCAGGAGTACGCGAGCCAGCAGCTTCGCTCCGAGCACGAGTCGTACAAGCTCGCCGATCCCACGCTGCTCGAAGGATTCGACGAGTTCCCGGACGGCGTCACGCTGCAGATCCTCTCCGTCTTCCCCGGCTTCGTACTGCAGCAGATCCAGAACGTCATCGCGGTGCGCCAGATCCTGCCGCGCGCGGTCGACCGCACCGATCTGCACTGGACGTATCTCGGCTTCGCCGACGACACGCCGCAGCAGCGGACGATCCGGCACAAGCAGTCGAATCTCGTCGGCGCCGCGGGCTACGTGTCGATGGAGGATGGCTGCGTGGGCGGGTTCGTGCAGCGCGGGATCGCGAGCGCGGCGGACGAGTGCGCGGTGCTCGAGATGGGCGGCTCGACGGCCGAATCGTCCGAGTCGCGCGCCACCGAAGCGTCCGTGCGCGGCTTCTGGAAGGCCTACCGCGCCGCGATGGGCCTGTGACCGACGCCTTCGCGCAGATCGCCGCACTGAACGCGCGGTACGCGCGCTGCATCGACGACGGCGCGCTCGCCGAATGGCCGGACTTCTTCTGCGAGCGGTGCCTCTACAAAGTGACGACCGCGCAGAACTACAATGACGGTCTCGAAGCCGGGCTGATCTACGCTGACTCGCGCGCGATGCTGGTCGATCGCGTGTCGGCGCTGGGCGAGGCCAACATCTACGAGCGCCACGCCTACCGGCACATCCTCGGCGCGCCGTTCATCCTCGCCCAAGACGACGCGGGCACGCGGGCGGAGACGTCCTTCCTGGTCGTGCGCATCATGCGCGACGGGACGTCGGATGTCTTCGCCAGCGGGCGCTACGTCGACGTCGTGCGGCTGGACGGCGATGCGCTGAAGCTCGCCGAGCGCATTGTCGTGTGCGACAGCTCGCGCATCGACACGCTGCTGGCGCTCCCGCTGTAGCCGTGGACGCCCGCGTCGTCGCACTCGCGATCGGCGATCCGAACGGGATCGGTCCCGAGGTCGCCGTCAAGGCAGCGGCGGTGCTGGCCGACACGTGGACCGTGCCGCCGATCCTCGTCGGAAACGCGGCGGTGATCCGCGGCTACGCCGAGCGCCATGCGCCTCATCTTCCGTTGCGCGAGCTCGACCGCGAAGGCGCACCCGTCGCGCACGCGATCAACTTCGTGCGCGTCGGCTCGCTGCCGACCGACGCACTTCGGCCCGGCATGGTGAACGCGGCGGCCGGCGCCGCAACCGTCGCCTACGTCGAAGCGGCGATCGGCCTGGTGCGCCGCGGCGTCGCGACGGCGATCGTCGCCTGCCCGCATTCGGAGACCGCGGTCAACGCCGCCGGCATCCCGTTCAGCGGCTATCCGAGCCTGCTCGCCCGTCTGCTCGACATCCCGCCCGAGCGCGTCTTCCTGATGCTGGTCGGCGGCGGTTTGCGCATCGTGCACGCAACGCTTCACGAGCGGCTGCGTGACGCGCTCGACCGGCTGACGCCCGAGCTGGTCGAGGCCGCCGGACTTGCAGCTGCGCAGGCCCTGGTCTCGCTGGGGATCGCGCACCCGCGCATCGGGATGCTCGCGATCAATCCGCACGCCGGCGAGAACGGCCTCTTCGGAGACGACGACGATCGCATCACCGCGCCCGCGGCCGCTTCGCTGCGCCGCGCCGGCCTCGACGTCCACGGCCCGACCGGCGCGGACACGCTGCTTGCGCGCCGCGACCTCGACGCGTACATCGCCATGTATCACGATCAGGGGCACGTGCCGGTCAAGCTGCTCGCGCCGCGCTCCGCGGCCGCGCTGTCGACCGGCGCCGGCTTGTTGTTCTCGAGCGTCGGGCACGGCAGCGCGTTCGACATCGCGGGCCGCGGTGTCGCCGACCCGACCGCGACGCTGCGCGCGCTCGAGCTGGTCGCGTCCGGTTCGCTTGCGGCGGAGGGCGCGCGATGAAGCGCCGCCTCGCCGCGTGGGCGCCGCCCGCGGCGTTCGTCGTCGCCGTGACGCTCGCGGTCGAAGCGCTCGCGCGATCGGGATTGCTCACGCGGCACGTCCCGCCGCCGTCGGCGATCTTCGTCGCGCTGTGGCGCGAGCTGGCCAACGGATCGTTGTCGTCGCAGATCGGTGTCACGCTCGCCACGTGGGCAGTCGCATTCGTCACCGCCGTCGCTCTGGCGATCGTCGTCGGCCTGCTCATGGGGACCATCCCGCTGATGTACGACGCGCTCTCGACGCTCGTCGACCTGCTGCGGCCGGTGCCCTCGGTGTCGCTCATCCCGCTCGCGGTGCTGTTCTTCGGCCTGGGCCCGCAGATGCGGCTGGTGATGATCGTGTACGCGTCGTTCTGGCCGATGCTGATCAACACGCTGTACGGCGTGCGTTCCGTCGACCCGCTCGCCCTCGACACGGCGCGCAACTTCGGCCTCTCGCGCCTCGACACGCTGGCGCGCGTCGTGCTCCCGGCGTCGCTGGCCGGGATCGCGACCGGCGTGCGGGTGAGCGCGTCGCTCGCGCTCGCGGTCACCGTCACGGTGGAGCTGGTCGTCGGCGACAGCGGCATCGGCCACTACATCGCGCAGGCCGAACAGTCCAATCGCATCGCGCCGATGTACGCGGCCATCGTGCTGTCGGGGCTCATCGGCTGGCTCATCAACGCGGCGTTCTCGCAGTTGGAGGCGCGCGTTGTCTTCTGGTCGCCGGCGAGCCGGCGCAGCGCGGAGGCGCTCTGATGCGGCCGCGCCGCCTGCTCGGGATCGCGACCATCCTCGTGCTGCTCGGCGCGTGGGAGATCTCCGCGCGCGCGCATCCCAACGTCTACGTGACGCCGCCGTCGCAGATCGCTGTGACCTTTGTGCACGAATGGTTCTCGCCGCAGTTCGCGCACGACGCGGTCCCGAGCCTGGCGCGTCTGGCCGCGGGATTCGCGCTCGCGACGCTGTTCGGCGTGACGCTCGGCATCGCGATCGGCGTGTGGGATCCGCTCTACCGCACGCTCGATCCGATCCTCCAAGTGCTGCGCGCGCTGCCGCCCACGGCCGTCATCCCGGTCGGCATCCTGCTGCTGGGAATCGGCGATTCCATGAAGATCGCGGTGATCGCGTTCGGCGCCGTGTGGCCGATCCTCGTGAACAGCGTCGACGGCGCACGCTCAGTCACCGAGGACCGGCTCGACACGGCGCGCAACTTCGGGCTCTCGCGGTTCGAGACGGTGGTCAGCGTGACGTTCCCGTCCGCGCTGCCGCAGATCTTCGCCGGGCTGCGGATCGGCCTTGCGCTCGCGTTCATCATGATCATCATCTCGGAGATGGTGGGCAGCAGCAACGGGCTCGGATACGCGATCCTCTCCGCGCAGCGCACGTTCTCGATTCCGGAGATGTACGCCGGTATCGCGCTGCTCGCGATCCTCGGCTACGGCCTCAACGCGCTATTCTCGCTGGTCGAAGCGCGCGTGCTGGCATGGCATCACGGTGCGAGCGCGGTGACCCGATGACTCCGCAGGACATCGATGCACGCGACGTCGTGCTGCAAGTCTCCGGCCTGCAGAAGCGCTACCGCCAGGGCCACCTCGCGATCGAGCGCCTGTCGTTCGACGTTCGGCGCGGCGAGTTCGTCACGTTCGTCGGACCGTCGGGCGCGGGGAAGACCACGCTTCTCAAGACGATCTGCGGCCTGTTGGAACCGACTGCCGGCCGCGTCCTCCTCGACGGGCGCCTCGTGACCGCTCCGCCGCCCGAGATGGTCCTCGTGTTCCAGGATTACGCGCGTTCGCTGTTCCCGTGGCTCACCGTCGCGGCCAACGTCTCGTTTCCGCTGCGCAAGAAGCGCCTGGCCGCCGGCGAGAAGACGGTGCTGGTCGACGAGGCGCTCACCGCGGTTGGGCTCGCAGCATTTGCGGGGCACTATCCGTGGCAGCTCTCCGGCGGGATGCAGCAGCGCGTCGCGATCGCGCGCGCGGTGGCGTTCCGCTCCGAGATCTTGCTGCTCGACGAGCCGTTCGCGTCGGTGGATGCGCTCACGCGCGCCGACCTCGAGGATCTCACGCTGCGCCTGCGCGCAGAGTTCGGCATCACGATGCTGCTCGTCACGCACGACATCGACGAAGCGGTATATCTCTCCGACCGCGTGTTCGTGCTGAGCCCCCCGCCGGCGCGCGTCGTCCGCGAGATCGCGGTCGCGCTTCCGCAGCCGCGCGAACAGGTGCGGACGCGCAGCGACCCGACGTTCCTGGCGCTGCGCAAGCAAGTCCACGAGCTGATCGGAAAGCTCTCCGATCCCGTAACCGACGTAGCCGAACCCGCCATCACCAACGAGAGGACTCACGCTCGATGAAACGCTCGACCGTCCTTCAGGCCCTGTCCGCCGGCGCGGCCGCCGCCGCGCTGCCGCTGCGCGCTCGCGCCGCCGACACGGTGCGCTTCGCGACGATCCCGATCGACACGGGCGCGCAGATTTACTACGCGGACGCCGAGAAGATCTTTGCGAAAGCGGGACTGGACGGCCAGATCCAGTCGATCCCGAACGGTGCCGCTATCACGTCTGCGGTCGTCGGCGGTTCGATCGACGTCGGCTTCTCGAACATCCTCTCGCTCGCGATCGCGCACGAGAAGGGCATACCGATCACGCTGATCGCGCCGGCCGGGCTGTACCTCACCAAAGCACCGACGTCCGTGCTGATGGTGCCGAAAGACTCGCCCGTGCGCGACGCGCGCGGACTGAACGGCAAGACGATCGCGGTCAATGGCCTGAAGAACATCACGCAGCTCGCCGTACAGGCGTGGATGGACAAGAACGGCGGCGACTCCAAGACCGCCAACTTCTCTGAGATGCCGTTCCCCGACATGCCGCTAGCGCTCGCGTCGCACCGCGTCGATGCGGCGCTCGTCGCCGAGCCTGCGGTGGCGGAGGCGAAGATGAGCGCGCGCGTTTTCGCGAAGCCGTACGACGCGATAGCGTCCGACTTTCTGATCGCGGGCTGGTTCACGTCGCAAAAGTGGGCGGCCGCGCATCCCGATCTGGTGAAGAAGGTCGTCGTCGTAATGCGCGAGAGCGCCGCGTGGGCGAACAAGAACGGGCCCGCGAGCGCCGACGTGCTCGCGCGCGCCACGAAGATCGATCCGGCGACCCTTCGCACGATGGTCCGTAGCGTCTACGCGGAAAAGCTCGATGCCGCGCACATCCAGCCGCTGATCGACTTGGCCGCACGCTACAGCCTGCTCAAAGCCGCGTTCCCGGCGCAAGACCTGATCGACCGCAACGCGCTCGCATAGAGCGCACGAGACCGCCGGCAGGCAGGCGTTCGGCGTGCGCGCGGCGTCGAACGGCACTCCATCGACCCCGGCAAGCAGATGTAAAACGGAAGCGTTGAATATGGTCCGGCCGGGGCGTCAGTACTCGTTCTTGAATGCGAAGTAGGAGCCGCGAATGGTTCCGGCCAGCTTTGACTTTTGGCGCGCGAATTTGAACCGCGAGGCGAGCTCCTCTGGGACTTCCATTCCTTCGGAGAGCTTGAACCCGACCGCCCGCTTCTTGGGGTCGTCGACGGTGTACATCACATTGATCGACAGACCGCTCTCGTAGAAGACGTACGCCATCCGGATGTTCTCGATCTGGAAGGCCGTCGCCTCGAGCGGGCGAGACGAGATGACGATGTCACGTTCTTCCTTGAGGATCCGGTGCACCCAGTCGATGGCCGTCTTGGCGTTGCCGGCGGGCTCCACCGTGAAGATGTGGTCGTATTTGTTCTTGAAGTAGCGGGCCTCGTTCGCCCGCAGGCCGGCGAGAGCGGCCGCGGCCGGCGACGACTCCAGACCGATGGTCGAGACGGTGTTGAAATCCACGGTGTAGGGCATGGCGCACTCCAGAACGGGTTGAAATATGTCTACTAGGACGTCGGCCGGACATTTCATCTGAGCCGTGAAGCCCGCTACGTGCGACTGCGATTTGCGCCGAGGTGCTCGAGTAGGAGCTCGTTGATCCGCTCGGACGAGTCTAACGGCAGCCAGTGGCCGGCGTTCTCGATGCGTTCGTACCGCCACGGCCCGGTCACGAACTCGCCCGAGCGCCGCATCCGCGATTCAACAATGTAGGGATCGCGGCTGCCCCATATCCCGAGCGTCCGTGCCGCGACGGCCGGCAGCGGGCGCGGCGGTTCCAGCTCGCGGCTTGGGTGCATGTCGCGCGGTACAAGTTGAGTGACGCGGTCAGCGCGCCGGGCCGCGCGAGGTCCACGAGATATTGGTCCAGGTAGCCTTCGCCGCGCGTGAACTCGCGCATGAGCCGCCAGTCGTCACGCTGGATGAGTTCCTCCGCGACGCCGGTGAACTGAAAGAGCAGCATGTACCATGAGCGCTCACACTGCTCGATCGTGCGCGGCACCGTCGTCGCGGGGTGCCCGACCGACAACGCCACCAGCCGGTCCACGCGCTGGGGAAAGAGCGTCGCCGATTAGCGCCGGAAGCTGATTGTGCCAAGGCGCCGACGAGTCGGGAAACCTGTACAGCAAGAGCACGGGCATTCCTTGGCCTTCGTCGACGACGGCGTACGTCGTCCCGTTCACCGCGATGCGTCGCTTGTTCATCTCCGGTGTCCCATCCGGAGTCACGAGTTATGGGGCTATGAGAAGGACCCTCTCAGTGGAGAGGGTCCTCTTGTTCGGGTCGTCGCTTCCAGGCGTGCCGTTGACGCCGCGCGATGCGGTCAGTGCTGTTCTTTAGCGCCGTTCTGGTTCTCGTCCCGGTCGCGGGGCTTCACGCTCGGTCGAAATCCGTATCCGAGCACGACGGAATACGTGATGTCGCGCTTCGGCCGGTTCGTACGGCTCGCCTCAGCTGATTCGGCTTCCCATTGTTCCGGGTGTAGGTACCCGGTGACATCAACTTTCTTCA
The DNA here is from genome assembly GCA_028287565.1 of Vulcanimicrobiota bacterium. Taxonomy (GTDB): domain Bacteria; phylum Vulcanimicrobiota; class Vulcanimicrobiia; order Vulcanimicrobiales; family Vulcanimicrobiaceae; genus Vulcanimicrobium. Next base: position 11,453 of record JAQBPK010000127.1, on the reverse strand, counting down.
TGGTACTCCTATTCGGACTCCGTCGATGCGCCCGGTGGTTGCAATCACGAGCGGTACGACCGTCATCGCGAGCGATAAGGCTAGGACGATGGTCTTGACGATCTGGAGGCGCTCGTTCTGTTTGGCTTTGGCAGTGTATTCGTCTATGTGCTGAAGTCGACTACCGCGGGGATCGTCTGGAAAGCTTTCAGCAAACGCGTCTGGGTCCGGGCCGTCCCGCACGAAGAGGGTAAACCCACTGCCGATCATGGCCAGAACCAAGCCACCTAACAGCAGTTCCCAGTCGAGGCGGGGGTACTCCCGGATCTTGTCCAGGATGATCGCATAGATGGCACCCTGCGCCGCCATGAGCGCGAAGAACAGCGTGTCGAGGAACCGGATCGCGTCGGCGCTCCGATCCAGGGCACGCGAGACGACGTTGTAGCCGAACTGCTCTTCACTTTGCTGCAATAGCGGTGTCAAGTCGAACGCCGGTGGTTCCGCGCCTTTTACGCTCCGCCGACCCTGTACGGACCTGGCCCGCCGATCCGAGGAGCCAGAGCGATGAGAGGACGAGAATCCACTTCCACATTCCATGAATGTGGGCGCTCAGCAATGCAAATGCAATACCTAAGTCGCTCGAGAGCCGACCGTCTAACTCTCCGCTCCGACTGTTTGTACCACGCCCGGCGGCGTAATGTAGCCGCCTTTGCCGGCGAACGTGTGCGGTGGTGGTGGGTGATTGCCGATGCCGTGCTTCAGGTTGTAGGTTGCGCGCCGTGTGATGCCGGTTTCGATGCCCGTGAAATCGATCACGAGGCCGACGTGTCCGTCCCATTCCCATGCAACCACGTCGCCGATGCGGGCTGCCGCGCCGGGCGCCAGCGTGAGGTCTGCCGGTCCGGACCCGTGGTGCAGCAGCGTGCCATCGTCATCGATCGTGGTGAAGCCCGTGCTGCTCACGGCAATGCGAACCGCCTCGGATGTCACGTTGACGCAATAGACTTCCGTGTCGACCGCGCCGGCATTCGTTCCCGGCGTGTGGAGCGTGAACACGAGCGGAAGCTCGTCGGACACGACTTCTTAGCTCTTCGCGGTCACGAACGCGCGCATCGGCCGCACCATCGCGTACAGCTCCTTGCCGATTCCGGCGAAGCTTTGGTGGTTCAGCGGAAACTCCAGCATCACGTGCAAAACGCTCAAGAAATAGAGCGCGATGAAGCCGAGTTCGTAGCTGCGCGCGTAGAGCGCCAAGGAGCACACCCATAGCGCGAGGATCAACACCGTGCGCCCCTTCGGGACCTCGTGCCACTTGATGATCGACGTCTTCGAGAACCAGTTCAGGTAGTGATAGGTGTAGGCGAACGCGATGAGCCGCATCACCATGAGTCCTGCGCTCGACTCGTAGATCTCGCTCAGCGACGTTCCCGGACCCAGGTGGAAGAACTTGATCAATGCGCCGTTGAGCGCCTGGAACGAGCCGTAATTGCTCCGCACGAAGCCCCCGGCGGCCGGGCCGAGAGCGTCCGGCGCGACGACGAAGAAGCTCGCGGCGCACAGTGCGAACACCAGGAGCGACAGGATCCCGGAAAGGCTCCTCGATTTCAGCGCACCGAACAGAATGAACGCCGCCGTGAACACGAACACGTGCACGATCGTGACGAGGAACAGCGCGATGAGGCCGAAGTACGGCGAGCCGCTGAACAGCACCAGGAAGAGTGCCGTGACGATGACGCCGGCCGTCGCCGCGGCTTTGTTCTTGACGAACACGAAGAGCGCCGCCGTCATGAACACGAGATAAACCAGCCCGATCTCCCACATCGGCGAAACCTTCAGCATCAGCATCTTCTCGGCGAGCAGCCCGTACAGCATCACGGCGAGCGTCACGCCCACTAGTGCGAGCCAGTACCACGCGATCGACACACGGCGTCCAGCCTGAACGGGCTTGATGAAGTAGCTCCGGTCGTGAAGCCATGAGATCTCGGTGAGGTAGTGCAGCGGGCCCAACACCGCATACGAGAACAAGAACAGCTCGAACGGAACTGCGTACGCGACCAGGCACGAAACGATCATCAGACCAACGTTAAGGTAGTTGACCCGATCGGCAGTGGACTTCATTTCCGGCGCCTAGTTTGCTCCCGGGTCGTTGCAGTCCTAGCTGTCAGTTGTGCGGTCGCGCCAGCACGCTAACGCAGCGTGAAACCGAGCCGCGCGAGCTCCGCCGCGATACCGGGTTTGAGGTCTACTGCTCTCGCGATGTCGTCGTCTCCGCCCGCCGTGTCGCCGTTGAGCCGCTTCGCCAACCCGCGGCCATAGAGAGACGAAGCGCGCTTGGGATTGATCGCAATTGCTGCGTTAAAATCACGGATCGCCGCGGAAAGCTGATGCGCGCCGAGATAGGTGAACCCGCGAGAATCCAATGTACCGTCATCGTTCGGCCGAATTTCGAGCGAGCGATTGCAATCGGCGAGCGCTTCGCTCGATCGGTTCAAGGTCATCAGCGTCCAACAGCGGTTGTTGAGCACGTCGGGATCGCTGGGATCCACTTTGGCCGCACGATTCAATTCCTCGAGGGCTTCCTTGTTCTTTCCCATCGTCAGGTACGTTAAGCCGCGATTCGCTAGCGTCGGGGCATTTCGCGGATCGAGCGCAAGTGCACGCGCGTAGTCCTCCAGCGCACGGTCATCCATGCCTTTGCTGGAGTACGCGCTGCCGCGCGCGCCGATATACGCCGACTTGTTCGGGTTGAGCGCGATCGCCCGATCGAGGTCGGAGATCGCGCGGTCGAACGAGCCTTTTTTCAAGTACGCGTTGCCCCGGTCAAAAAAGGCGGACGCGTAGTCCGGCTTCAGTGCGATCGCGCGATCGTAGTCGTCGATGGCGCGGTCCACGTCTCCAAGACCGCTGTATGCGACGCCGCGGTTCAAGAACGACGCAGCATGGTTCGGCCTCAGCGCGATCGCACGATCGTATTCGGTGATCGCGCGATCGTAGAGCTTTTGCCGGGCATACGCCAAGCCCGTGTTCACGATGCTATCCGCATACGTCGGGTCGATCGCTGTTGCTCGTTTGAAGTTCTCGAGTGCCTGGTCGTAGAGTCCTTGAAGAGCGTACACGACCCCGCGTTCGTTGACGAGCACGGCATCCTGCGGCTTCAATTCAATGGCACGGTCGATATCCTGAATCGCACGGTCGTAGACCGCCTTGCGGGCGTATGCCACTCCGCGGTGCAAGAGGGCATCCGCACGGTTTGCCGGCGTGAGGTCGCCGGATTCGATCAGCGCCGTGCAGGCCGCAATCGATGCATCGCCTTCAAGCGCCTTGCAGCGCTTCAAGTTGTCATCGGTTGTTTGGGCGCTTGCGAGACCGGTGGCGATCAGCCACAAAACCATGGTTGCGAACGCCGTCGTCTTGCGCATGAGCTTCACTTCGCCAACTCCTCCAGGCGCGCTTCGTCCGCCGCGTGACATTCAATCAGCTTTGTCAGAAGCCGCTGCAGCTGGCGCCGTTCGGTTGCCGACAGCACGTCGATGAAACGCGCCTGCGAGCGGGCGACCGCCGGTGCGATCGCGTCCAGTACGCGGCGGCCTTCGGCGGTGATGCGCAGCCGTTTCGTGCGTTTGTCGTCGCGGCGGTACTCGCGGTCGATGAGGCCGCGGTCCTCCAGCCGTTCGAGCACGTTGCCGACCGTGGAGCGGTCGAACGCGACGATTTGCGCCAGGCGCGTCGCATCGAGGTCGGGCGTCTCGGCGATCGTCGTGAGCGCGGCGTACTGCACGGGCGTGATCTCGAACGCGCCGACCTCCTCCGCGAAGAGGGCGACCGCGATCTGATTGCACCGCCGGATCTGGTGCCCGGCGAAGGCCAGCATGCGTGCGAGCGACATGCCCCTCCCTGCGTCGCGGCGGGTAAAGCCTCCGCCTGCCTATATTGACAGGGTACGGATTGACAGTATACTGTCTATTACGGCCCAAGGCCGTCCGCGCGCCGTCACGGCGGGAGGTTCAGCCATGCAGCAACAGACCGCTCCGCGCCCCATCGTGGGCGCCGCCATCGGGTCCGCCGGCGCCGTCTCGCGCACCGGGATCCCCGACGCGTTCCTGCCCGACTTCTGGTACGTCGCCGAGCTTGGCGCCGCCATCACGCGCACGCCCGTCCGCCGCACCATCCTCGACCAACCGATCGCGTTCTACCGCAAGGAAGACGGCGGCATCGCCGCGCTCTACGACCGCTGTCCGCACCGCAGCTATCCGCTCTCGCGGGGCGAGGTTCGCGGCGACGCGCTGGTGTGCGGTTATCACGGCTTCACGTTCGCGCCGTCCGGCGACTGCATCGCCGTTCCGGGCCAAGCGAACATTCCGCGCGCGGCGTGCGTGCGTTCGTATCCGGTCGTTGAGAGCGGGCCGTTCGTGTGGATCTGGATGGGCGATCCGGCGCAGGCCGACGCGTCGCGCATCCCCGATCACAGCTGGGCGTGCGATCCGGCGTGGGAAACGTTCACGAACAGCGCGACGATTCGCTGCCGCTATGGGATGCTGCTCGACAACCTGCTCGATCTGTCGCACGAGTCGTTCATCCATCGCGCGACGATCGGCACGCCCGACGTGGCGGAAACGCCGATCGCAACCGAAGTCGACGGCCTCACCGTGAAGGTCTCGCGGCAAATGAACGGCGCGGACTGCCCGCCGTTCTACGCGAAATCGACCGGCATCACGGGCAAGATCGACCGCAGTCAGGACATCGCGTTCTCCGTGCCGTCGTTCTACGTGCTCGGCGTGCGCATCGCGCCGGCCGGCGACACCGGCCCGGGCTTCAACGCGAAGATCATGTACGCGATCACGCCCGAGACCAAGCGCACCACGCACGACTTCTGGGCGGTCAGCCGCGACTTCGCGACCGACCAGCCGTGGGTCACCGAGACGATGGCGCGCATCCAAGACGCGATCGTCGACGAGGATGTTATCGCGCTCGAAGCGCTGGAGCTCGACTATCCCGAAGGCCGCGTCCCCGAGGTGAGCATCAACATCGACCGCGGAGCGCTCCAAGCCCGCCGCCTGATCCACGAGCTGATCCGCGCGCAAGCCTAGCGACCACGGCGAGGCATTGCAAGACCTCGGTTAAGCGCCCTTCGCCTTCCTGCTCCTGCTAGCCGATGGGCGGCGTGCTGCCGATGAATCCTGGGATGGTCGCCGTAACTGCTGAGAGGGCGTCTTCTTGGTTGCGTGCGGTCGCGGACCGTCGCGACCTCACGCTGCCCCCACCGCCCGACTCCGACGCGGCCTCAATAGCGGCGGCGGTCGCCGCCTTCGGCGCGGAGTTCGCGGATTACGCGACCCTGATCGGCGACGCGCATGAGGCCGTGCGCCGCAACGCCGAGCTGCTGGCCGGCATGGTCGCCTCCAGCGCCCGGCAGGACGAGCTCGTCCGCGACACCGCCTCGGCAGTGGGTGACGTCAGCGCCGAGGCGAGTCAGATGGCGGCCACTGTCGAGTTGCTGCGGCGCCTCGTCGGCGACGCGTCGTCCGCCGGCGGCGATGCCGCCGAGGCGCTCGCGACGGTCTCGAACGCGCTGGAAAGCCTCCAAGGCGGCCTCGCCGCGGCGGAGGATCCGCTCGGGCGCATCGGCGACTCGCTCAAGGTCCTGGGCGACATGCTGCTGGCGCTGAGCAAGCTCGCTGATCGAGCAGACCTTCTTGCCGTGAACGCTGCGATCGAGGCGGCGCACGTCGGTGACAGTGGAACTCGCTTTGCTATCGTCGCGTCCGAAGTGCGCGCCGTGTCAGGCTCAACCCGCCGAGCCGCGGCCGACGTGCAGCGCATCGCGGTCGATCTGCGCTCGGCCGCAGGCAGCGTTATCGCGGCGACGGCCGCATCCGCGCGGGAGACCGACGTCACGGCCGGTGACGTCGCGCGCAGCCGCGCGTCGCTCACCGAAGCGCACCGCGCGGTCGCGGAGCTCGAGCGCACCGTCGCCGCGATCGGATCGGCTTCGACGGAACAGAGCGCCGCGCTGGGAACCGTCGCCGGCAGCGTCGATGAGATCGCCTCGCACGCCGCAGCGGCGATGCGCGCGACCGCGGACGCCGGCGCGCTGAACCTCGACGCGCAGTTGCGCTCGGCCGCCGAAGGCGTGCGCCGCTGGACCGTGTCCGCCGGTGCCGTATCGCGCTCGAACGGGAAGCGCACGATAACGGACCTTGCAGTGTCCGCAGCCGAGCGTACTACGGCGGACAGCGTGCGGTTCGCTGCCGAGCGTACGACGGCGGACGATTCATCGTCAGAGGCCGATTTGTTCGCCTTACGCGAGGCGGTCGACGCCGATCAGCGCGCGATTCTCGCCGAGCTCGTGCAGCTCGCCGTGTCCGTCGCGTACAACGGAGTCGCGTGGCGCGCCATCGAGAGCGCGCTCGCCGCGTTGCGCAGCGAAGTGCAGCAGGTTCGCCAGACCGTCGCCGAGTCGGCCGTTGCGGCTCGCTCCGCGAACGATGCCTCATCGTCGATGCAGACCGTCGTCGCGTCGATGAAGGAGCGTTACGACGAGGCGATGTCGTCGCTCGACCGCGGGCTTGCCGCGATCGCGGACGTTGAAGCGGCGGTGGCCGATGCGGACCGTCGCGTCGCCGAGATGGCGAGCGCCGTGGACCGCACGAACGAGATCGTCACGCTGATCGCCGCGGTGTCGGCCGACACGACCGTGCTCTCGCTGAATGCCGCGATCGAGTCGGCACGTGCAGGCGCAACGGGCCGTCCGTTCAGCATCATCGCCGACGAGATTCGCCGCTTGGCTTCCGCGACGCAGGACGTCACCGTCGGCGTGTCCACGGTGATCGCGCGCGTCGCCGGCCAGAGCGCGCTCGTGCGCAGCGCCGTCGCCGCGGTCGGCGAGCGCGCTCGCACGGTGACCGAAGCGGCGCGCGAGGTGCGCACGGCCGTCGGAACGCTGCGTTCCGCGCTGGAGCAGACGCTGCGCGCGGCACTCGACGTCTCGCACGCCGCCGAAGGGCAAGTGCGCGGCCTCGAAAGCGTGCTGGACAACGCCACGCGCAGCGCCTCGGCGCTCGACGCAGCGCACAGCTCACAGACCGGCGACCACCGGCTGGAGCTCTATGCGCTGGGCGACCGCGCGCACCGCATCGCCGCGCGGCGCGGGGTCGCAGTGCAGACCGCCGAGGTGCGCCGCTTCGTCGAAGGCGTCGCCGAGCGCGTCGAGGGCGTATTCGACGATGCGCTCGCAGCGCGGCGCATCACGTCGGACGCCGTGTTCTCGTTCGCGTACGAAGAGGTTCGCGGCGGGCGCATTCGCGAGCTGAACCGGCTATTCGACGTCGGCCGCGTTCCGCCGGAGGGTTTCGACCCGCCGAAGTACGCGACGCCGTGGGACGCCGCGGTCGACGAAGCGATCATCGCGGTGCTCGACGATGCCTTCGAGCGCGCCGCGTTCGCGAACCCGATCGTCATCTCAGCTTCCGACCTGAACGGTTTCATGTACGCGTATCCGCGCCGGTACATCAATGCGTGGACCGGAGTCGACGCGTCGGACCGTGCCGGGAACCGCGTGAAGCGGTTGATTGAAGAAGAACACGCGTTGCAGCTGGTGCGCACCGGACTCGGGCCCGCGGGCGGAACGGTTCCGAGGCGTGCGCCGTATGCTGCGTTCGAGCGCGCGGGCTGCGCGTTGGGACGGCCGCCGGGCGAGCGCCCGTGGCAGCTCTCGGTATACGCGCGCGACGTCAACGACGTGCTGAACGACCTCGCGATGCCGGTCTTCGTCCGCGGCCGCCGCCACGGCGTGATTCGCTTCGGTTACGACGTGCGCGTGCTCTGATCCGCCGCTCCGTTCGCGAGCAGCATGAGCGACACCAAGCCGGCGCCGAGGCGTCGCGTGTCCGGGCTGAGTCCGTGCTCGGACGGCCGCAGCGCCGTGTGGACCTCGATGCGGATTGCGAGAACCTCGCTCGGACGCCGTCCCGGCTCGTTCGGAAGCTCGATGATCGCCGTTTCGTCGGCGCCCGATTGCGTCGTGAGCGTCGCGCAAAACCGGTCGTTCACAAAGACGTCGAACGACACCACCGGTTGCATCGGCGATACGACCATACCGCGGAACACGAGCTGCAACGAGAGCGGCGGCCCGCAATCGGCGGCGAACGGCAGCACGAGATCCGCGCGGGCGCCGTCGATCCAGCAGCCCCAGCCTTCGGGTTCGGAGAAGCCGTCGACCGCGTACAGCCGGTAGTCGCCGAAGCGATCGAAGCTCACGCGTTCGCCCGCGTGCACGACGGGATCCGGCAACGGCCTGCCGCGTTCCAGCCACGGGTCCAGGACTGCGAAGCCGGGCGTGGAGCCGTGACCATCTCTGAGCGCACGCAAGCGGGTCGCGTTGAAGCGCTCGCGCACGCGCCGCGATGCACGGTGGTCGCGCTCGAGCATCTCCGCGGTCACGCGCGCGAGCAGCTCCTCACGTCGCGCCGCATCCGATATGCGCTCCAGCCACGCACGGATCTCCCCGGCACGTTCCTCGCCCGACATCGTCGTGCGCAGCTCAATCGGGAGCCCGAGTGCGGTGATCCGCTTGACCGATCGGTATCGGATCGCCGGCTCGTCCAGAAACTGCAGCCACATCCACGTGTCGGGGCTGTAGGGTGCGCTCAGACGCCACCCGTGCGGCAGCGCGTCGTAGGCGTCACGCCGGTGCCCCGCGACGCAGTTGCGGATCGCGAACGAGTTGGTGCGCAAGGCGGTCGCGTCGGGGAACACGAGCGCATCGAACACGTCCACGATCGCCGTGCCGTCTCGGGCGACGCTGATGCCCATCGTGTGAGCGAAGTCGGCCTCTTCCAGTGCGTCGCCCAGCACCGCAAGATGCTGCGGCATCCAGAGATCGTCGTCCGGGAGGTATGCGACGAACTTGCCGTGCGAGGATGCCACCGAGCGCCCGCGATTCAGCTCGCCCCGCTGCTCGCCTTTCGGAAATTCGTTGAAGCGGATGCGGTCGTCGACGGCGGCGAGCTCGCGTACGATCTCGCGCGTGCTGTCGGCGGCCCCGTCGCCTGAGATGATGAGCTCGAAGTCGGATTCGGTTTGCGCGAGCGCGCTCCGCACCGCGAACGGAAGCGTCGGGCGATCTCCATGCGTCGGCATGATGACGCTGAATCTCGGCAAGGTGCTTCCCCCGCTTCATATGGAATAGTAGCGGCTATGAACGACGGTCTTCTCGGCGAGTCCTGCTCGACCGCGGGGACGATCGACGCGGGTGGATCGGTCTCGGTCCGAGCGCGTCCGATCGCAGGAGTCCTCGAGCTGGGATGCCACCGGTTCGACGACGGCCGCGGCACGATCGCGGAGATCTATCGCAGCGATTGGATCGAGCTGCTGCCGCCGATGCACAACTTCACGCTGCAGCGCTCGGTCGCCAACGTGCTGCGCGGCATGCGGCTGCATCTGCGTCATGACGAGCTCGTGGTCGGCGGCATCGGCGATACCAAGATCGGGCTGTTCGACATGCGCCCCACGTCGCCGTCGCATCTCGTCGGGGACGTCGTGGAGATTCCCGACGGGTCGGTCACCGGGGTCTTCATACCCGCCGGCGTGCTGCACGGGATCTATTCCGTCACGGCGACCGTTCACGTCGAGGCGCGCACAACGCTCTGGGATCCGCAAGACGAGAACGGCTGCACCTGGGACGCGCCCGGCTTGCACATTCCGTGGGTCTTGCCCGATCCGGTCGTGCGCCGGCGCGACGGCGACGAGGACGGCTTCGCCGCGCTGCTGGCATTGATGAGCGCTTGCGCGTAGGCCTCATCGGCTGCGGCCGGTGGGGTGCGAACATCGCGCGCGATCTGCGGGCGCTGAACGTCAGCCTTGAGATCGCCGATCCCATCACGGGCGCGTACGCGTCGCTGCACGCGCTGCCGCCGTGCGACGCCTATGTCGTCGCGACGCCGACCACGGACCACGCCAGCACGATCGGTGCGCTGGTGCCGTTCGGCAAACCGGTCTTTTGCGAGAAGCCGCTGGCTGCGGACTCGAGCGCACTGCAGGCACTGCCCGATACGGCACGCGAGCTGGTGTTCGTCATGGACAAATGGCGCTATCATCCGGCGATTGAAGAGCTGGGGCGGCTCGCGTCCGCCGGTGGGCTGGGCGCCGTGTACGGCATCGCGACGCGCCGCCTCGACGTGCGCCACGGTTACGCGGACGTCGACTGCACCTGGATTCTGCTGCCGCACGAGCTCGCGATCGCGACGGAGATCCTCGGCCGCGCGCCGGTCGCCGCGGCAGCGACCGCGTCGTTCGAGAACGGCAGCGTCGTGGCGCTGGTCTCCCACCTTCGCGCCGGAGCCGCGTACGCTGTGTCCTCGATTTCGACACGCTGGCCGGTTCGCGTCCGCACGGTCGAGGTCGCGTTCGCGGATGGCGTCGCAACGTTCTGCGACGACGACGAGTCTGCGATTGTTCTCACGCGCGCGCTTTCATCGGAGCCCACGACGATTCGCGTACCGTTCGTTCCGCCATTGCGCCGCGAGCTCGAAGCGTTTGTCGCTTTCGCCGCAGGCGCCGGGCCGCCGCCGAAAGCAACATTTTCAGACGGCATCGAAGCCGTGCGCACGATCGAACGTCTGCGCGAGCTGGCGAGCATTATGGTGTAGTTCGGCGCTCCTGGCAGAGAATTGGCAGAAGTGCGGTCGCTCGGCAGTAACTGGCAGCTCAGTCCGCAAAGATACGTAGGTGCATCCGATCCGTCTTGGCGTCCGCCTTCTTGGTGCCGCCGCCCTTTCCGCGCTCGTCGCGACCTCGCTGCCGATGCTTGCGATCGGCTCGCCTGCCGGTGGTCCTGCCGCCGAAGCCAAGGCGATCGATCTCGCCAACCTCGATCCCACGTGCAAGCCCTGCGACGACTTCTATCAGTTCGCGGCCGGCGGCTGGATCAAGAGCCACCCGATTCCGCCCGGACGCGCGGCATGGGGCGCGGGCTCGGAGCTGGCCAACCAGAACCGCGTCGTGCTGACCTCGATTCTCGAGGATGCTGCAAAGAACACCAGCGCCCCCGCGGGCAGCGACGCGCAGAAGATCGGCGCATATTATCGCGCGTGCATGGACGAAGCGGGCATCGAGAAAGCGGGCACCACTCCGATCGATCCGCTGCTCGCCGGCATCAACGGCGCAACGACGGTACCCGCGCTCGTCGAGCAGATCGGCAAGCTCGGTGCGTCGGGCGTGAACAGCGGCATCACGTTCGGCTCCGACTCCGACACGAAGGACTCGTCCAAGCAGATCGCGTCGCTCGGCCTCGGCCGGCTCGGTATGCCCGACCGCGACTACTATCTCAAGGACACCGAGCATTTCGTGACGATCCGCAAGGCGTACCGCACGTACGTCGCGGCGCAGCTCGCGAACCTCGGCGAAACGCAGGCGAATGCCGAGACGAGCGCCGACGGCATCATCGCGCTCGAGACCGCGCTCGCCAAGGCGACGCC
>JAQBPK010000097.1 GCA_028287565.1 Vulcanimicrobiota bacterium | reverse complement strand
GGCACCGGCCGCGGCGCCTGCCGCGGCACCGGCCTGCCCCGGCGTCGGTGACCCCGACGGGGCCGGCGCGGGGGCCGGCGAGGTTTGCGCTAACGCCGGCCCGGCGAGCGCGAGAAAACACGAAATGAACGCGGCGAGAGGCCGGACGGTCATGGACATACCTCCAGGAAGTCCGCACGAATTCGGAGATCGCGTCGGCGGCGCCTTGGCGCTAGCGTAAAGAGTGGAACGAAAAGCTGAAGAAAACGTGATCGGATGGGCGAAAGCGCCTCCGTATGTCCGCTTTCGCTGACGCCGGTGCCGGCGTTCCGGTGGTAGAAACCGAGCGCCTGATCCTGCGCGCGCACCGGCCCGGTGATCTCGCCGAATCAGCCGCGATGTGGGCCGACCCGGCCGTGACGCGGCACATCGGCGGCGTACCGATGCCGCGCGAAGCGGTGTGGGGAAAGCTGCTGCGCTACGCCGGCCACTGGCTGTGGCTGGGCTACGGCTATTGGGCGGTCGAGGAGAAAGAGACGAGCGCGCTGATCGGCGAGGTCGGTTTCGCGGACGGCAAGCGCGAGATGGAACCATCGCTCGAAGGGATGCCGGAAATCGGCTGGGCGCTCGCGCCGCAAGCGCACGGCAAAGGCCTCGGAACCGAAGCGGTCCGCGCCGCGCTCGCGTGGTTCGACACGCGAGCGGAACAGACGCGCACGGCGTGCATCATCCACCCGGACAACATCGCGTCGATCCGCATCGCGAACCGGTTCGGCTACCGAGAGACGGCGCGCACGACGTATAAGGAACAGCCGACGATCGTGTTCGTGCGTCCCGCCAGTTGATGGTCGATCATGTTCGCCGAGACGCCTGCGACAGCAGGTCGTACAGCGCCGGCATCCGCTTGCGCTCGCGGGCTTGGTGGAGGGGCGTGAGCTGCATCCAGCCCGGGATGCCGGGGTCCGCGCCATGTGCGACGAGCAGCTTTGCCATCTCGAAGTCGCCGCGGTTGACGGCCATCAAGAGCGCGGTGTCACCGATCTTCGGCTCGTCGTGCGCGTTGACGTCCGAGCCGGCTTCGATCAACAGTTCCGCCATGGCGGTGTCGCCATTCTTCACCGCGTACATGAGCGGCGTCCAACTCAGCTCGGGATCGAACTGCCGGAGCAGCGCCGTTCCCGTCACGGACAGCATCATGCGAACGAGCTCCGCATCTCCGTTCGAGACCACGGCGTTGAAAATATAGAGCGGGATGTGGCGCACGGAACCTTCGCGGATCAGCTGCGCGAGCAGCGCCGGTTCCGACAAGTACTCCCAGAGCGGATCGTCCCATTCATCGAGCTCGTCCCGATCCGGCGCACGCTTCGAGCGCGCGGCCGGACCGACGCCCTCAGCTGCTCGCTCCGTGCGGCCCGGTTTTCCGCAGCCGCCGGAGATCGAGTCGATCGCCCCATAGTGACCGCCGGTACCGACCAGGACGGCCCACGACTCCCTGTCGTCATAGACGGGAACTCCGGCGGGAATGTGTTTCGTGATGACCGCTTCGGCGATGTCGAAGATTCGGTTCAACCGGTGAGGATTGAACGGATCGTCGTCGGCGATTCGCACGAACAAAATGAGCTCGTCGACGAACACCTGGTGAATCTCGGTGTGCGCGGACAACCACAAGCCGCGGTTGAGCTTCCGGAACTCGCGTTCGATTTGGTGTGCGGTCTCCGGCGCGATGTGCTCGGGTCCCTCGATGATGCCGATGCCTCACCCCGTTCCGTACCAAAGCCCGCTGCATCGTTACGATGCTGCGGGCTTTCTCTTTTGGTGCCCAGGAGAGGACTCGAACCTCCACGACCTTGCGATCACTAATACCTGAAACTAGCGCGTCTACCAATTCCGCCACCTGGGCGCGGACCGACCGACCACGGTTCATCTCGTGCGGGTGACGGACCTGCCCGGGCCGGCGAGGTGCGCGCGCAGCCAGAGCACCGGTGCTACGCCCACCAGGGCGAGCGCGGACATCGCATACCATGCTATGCGCAGCGACGTGTGGTCGGCCAGCGCGCCGAAGACCGTCGGCGCCAGCGCCGACGCGCCGAAGATCGCCGTGAGGGCGAGGCCCAATGCGCTCGCCGCGCGCTCAGCTCCGCCGACCTCCGCCAGCGCGGCAGCCATCAAGCCGTTCCAACCAGCGCCGCTGAAGCCGAGCACGATCGCCGCCGCGAACAGCGGCACGACGGCGCCGGGCCGCAGCGACGCGAGCGCCGCGGTCGCGAGCGCGGCGAGCACGCAGATGATCGCGAACGGTACGAGCCGCTCGCCCTTGAGCACGCGGTCGCTGATGTAGCCCCACGCGAGCCGGCCCACCGCGGCGGCACCTTGCGCGCACGCGAACGCGAGCGCGGCGACCGCGGGCGACGTGCCGACGATCGCGACACCGGTCACCGTGACGAACGCGTTCATCGCCAGCTGCACGCTGACGAGGATCATGCACGTGAGCGTCACGCCGATCAGCCGCGGATCGCGCGCGAGCGTTTGCATTCCGCGCGCGACCGACGCCAGCGTCGCGGACGGCGCGCGCCCGTCGCGCGCTTCGCGGTAGCCGAGATACGCGATCAGCGTCGTCGTCGCGACGATCACCGCGGCGAAGACGAACGCACCGCGCAGGCCGTACACGTGCGCGACGAGCGGCAGCGTGAGCGCGCCGATGAGTCCGCCGACGGGAACGCCGGTCTGCCGGATCCCCATCGCGAAGCCGCGGTCGCGGTCGAACCACGCGAGAATCGCGCGGCCGCCGGCGGGCGTCGATGCGGCGTAGGCCGCACCGAACACGGCGATGCATGCGACTAGCGCCGCATAGCTGTGCACGACGGCCGCGGCGAGCAGCGCCATTGTCATCGCCGCGCCCGACAGCAGCACCATGCGCCGCTCGCCCCAGCGATCCGTCATCACACCCGACGCCGCGACGAAAAACGCCGAGCCCAGCATCAACGCGGTGAAGATGACGCCGAGCTGCGCTTTCGAGAGCACGAACGCCGCGACGAAGATCGGTGAAAGCGATCCGAGCGCCTGCTGCACGACCGACGCGCCGGCTTGCGCCGTCGTCATCAGCGTGAGCACGCGCCAGCGCGCGGTCATCGCGTCATCGCCCGCATACGCCGGCTAACCGCGCCGTCATCTGGTCATCGCTTATATACCGGCACCATGCGCACCGATGCGATCACATGACCGCGCACGCGCGCTCGGTATTGCTCGAGCGTCGTGCTGGGCGTGAAGTTCGGCGCGATGTCGAGCGCGTCGAGCTGAAAGACGTAGTGGTGCGTGGGACCCGGCGGCGGACACGGACCTCCCCAGCCCACCGTGCCGAAATCGTTTTTCGCGTCGACGACATGCCGCGGATGAAAGCGGTCCAATTTTCGCGTGTCGCCCGGGATACCGAACACGAGCCAATGAACCCAGCCACCGGGTTTGGGCGCGTCCGGATCGACCACGCTGAGCGCTAATGTGCGCGTTCCGTGCGGCGCCCGGTCCCAGCGCAGATGCGGAGCGACGTTGTCGCCGCCGCACCCATCCGCGTTCCAGACGTGCTTCTTCGGCACGGTCGCACCGTCGTGAACGTCCGGGCTCGTGAGCACCATCGCGAGAAGCACAGGGATCAGCATCGTCTCGTCTCCTTCATCCGCGTTGCACCAGTGCGATTCCGAGCGCGATCGCGACGAGCCCGCCGATGTCGCGGATGCCGACGGGCTCGTGCAGCAGCAGTGCCGCGAGCGCGAGCCCGAACACCGGCGTGAGAAAATAGTACGCGCTGACGCGCGACGCCTCGCCGTGATTGAGCAGCCAGAACCACAGCGCCGACGCGCCGAACGACATCACCAGCGCGACGTACCAAAACGACGCGACGAACTGCCATGTGAGCTGCGCGTGCGGCGCGCCTTCGAGCACGATCGCCAGCGGCAGCAGCACGACGCCGGATGCCAGCAGCTGGATCGGCACGACGATGCGCAGGTCGAGATCGCCGCACCACTTCTTGAAGACGATCGTCGAGGCGACGCTGCCGATCACGCCGGCGAACGCGAGCGCCACGTCGGCCGGCTCGGCGGCGCCCGTGCCGGTGCGCGCGACCATGATGGCGACCACGCCGCCGAATCCCAGCAGCATTCCGATGATCTTCCCGGGAGTGAGCGGTTCGCGCAGCAGCCACGGCGCGACGAGCGCGAGCGTCAGCGGGTTCGTC
This sequence comes from Vulcanimicrobiota bacterium, assembly GCA_028287565.1. Lineage (GTDB taxonomy): Bacteria > Vulcanimicrobiota > Vulcanimicrobiia > Vulcanimicrobiales > Vulcanimicrobiaceae > Vulcanimicrobium. The sequence continues at coordinate 1,846 of JAQBPK010000097.1, read as the reverse complement.
GACGCGACGATCGCCCCGACCCCCGACGCCAAGTGCCGCAGCGCTTCGTACGTGAAGCCCAGGTACACCGCGTTGGCGAGGATGCCCAAGGCGACGAGCGCCACCCAGTCGCGGCGCGTGCGCGGCAAGCGCGCGCCGACGGCGCGGGCGAACGCGAGCGCGATGAGTCCCGACACGGCGAACCGCACGACCAGGAACCACAGCGGCGAGGAACCGAGCACCCCGATCTTGCTGGGGACGTACGCCGACGCCCAAAGGAAGATGTAAAACAGCGCCGCGGCGACCCCCAGGGCTCGGTTCGTCACGCCTGCCATCGTACGCCGCGGCGACCTGCCCGAACAGCCGCTTCGGTCGACGTGCGCGCCTTGCGCGGCTACAATCGCACGGTGAGCACGCAAGAAACACCGGCGGTGAGCGGCTTCGCGCTCAGCCACGCGCGCGACGCGCAATGGGACGAAGGCCTGCGCGACTTCTTCGCCTACCGCGACCTGGGCGTCGCCGCCGCGACGCAGGGCCGCGTCGGCGCGCACGTGATCCGGGCGCGCGGCGCGTCGGACGCGCCCGGCGAGCGGCACCGCCACACGCTCGACTTCCAGCTCGTCTACGTGCTCCGCGGCTGGGTCGAGTTCGAGTACGAAGGCGTGGGCCGGGTGCGGCTCGAGCCCGGCTCATCCGTGGTACAGCCGCCCGGGATCCGCCACGCCGAGCTCGGCCATAGCGACGACGTCGAGATGCTAGAGATTACCCTGCCGGCCCAGTTTGCTACCGAACCTAGCGGCAAACCGCTCGCTTAGCCGCCCGGCGCATCACATTCCCCCCACCTGCCGTCTCGGCCGAAGGGGAGCTTGGGCGAATCGCAAAGGGGACCGGCGTCCTTTCAGAGTTCCCTCATCTTTTTGGTGTGGAGGTCTTTTCTTAAAGCAGACCAGGCTTTTCGCCGTGGCGGCGATTTCCGCGTTGCTGACCGCCTGCGGCGGCGGTGCGGGCCAGACGATTCCGGCTCCCAGCCAGGTGCAGCCGCAATCGGAGACGCGCGAGTTCACGTCGATCTCGACGTTCGTCGCGCAGAACAACGACACGGGCGAGTTCGTCCGCGTCTTTCCGACGCGCGACACCATCGATGCCCTGCGCGCAACGCAGGTCGGCCAGCGCGAGCTGCAAGCGACGAACAACCTCACGTATCACGGCGGACCGGTCCAGACGACTCCGAAGATCTACATCGTGTTCTGGGGCTCGGCGTGGAACACGAGCAGCGGCGATCCGAACGGTGTTGCGGCGCGGCTGAAGGCGTTCATGGGGATCGTGGGCGGCAGCCGCTGGAACAACAGCACGACGCAGTACACGCAGAGCAACGGGCAGCATGTCGGCAATCAGACCGGCAGCTTTGCCGGCTCGTACGTCGACACCACGAGCTCGCCCCCGAGCCGTCCGACGCAGTCGCAGATGGCCGCCGAAGCGGCGAAGGCCGCCGCGAAGTACGGCAACTACACCGCGAGCGCCGCGTACATCGTCGCGCTGCCGCACGGCATCAAGCCGTCCGGTTTCGGCACACAGTACTGCGCGTATCACAGCTCCACGACGGCGGCCGGCCACACGATCGCGTGGACGAACGATCCGTACTTCCCCGACGCGGGCGCGTCGTGCGGCGCCGGTTCGGTGAACAGCCCGGGAACGCTCGACGGCGTGACGATCGTCGGCGGCCACGAGCAAGGTGAAACCGAGACGGATCCGTTCCCGAACACCCAGCGGCAGCCAGACCGTCCACGACCGCGAGCAGGACGATCTGCTCGCCGAGGCGCTCACAGTTCGTTCCTGATCAGCGGTTCGTTTTGATCAGACAGGCGCT
>JAQBPK010000077.1 GCA_028287565.1 Vulcanimicrobiota bacterium | reverse complement strand
CTGGGAGCGCGCGCGGCTGCAGCTGGTCGACGCCTCACGCCTGGAGCCGCTGGCCTGCGGCTGCTACGCGGAGGCCAAAACGGTCATCGACGACGTGTATCGGTAAAGGACGTTTGGCTCACACCGGATCACGGAAAGAGCCCGGTACCAAGACCTGAGCTAGGAGGGCGGTGGGTTGACGAACGCCATGGGACGGCGAGCGCGCAAGGAGCGCAGGCGCGAACGGGATCTGCCGCCCGAGCACGATTTCTCGGTCGCGGGGATCGGGATCTCGGTCATCTGCGTGGTCGTCGCGGTGATGTTCAGCGTCTGATGCGACGCAGCTAGCCCGCGCGCTCCGTCAACGAGCCTTTGGTCGATGGGACTTCCGCCGACGCCGTGACCGTCTTCGCTTGGGCGAAGGCGCGCGCGAACGACTTGAACGCCGCCTCGCACAAATGGTGGTTGTTCGTCCCGGCCCAGCGCAGCAGGTGCAGGTTGAACTTGCCGTGGTCCACGACGCTGCGGAAGAAGTGCGGCACGAGCTCGGTGGGCAGCGCGCCCAGCGCCAGCACGGAGAACGGCACGTCGTAGTTGAGCCATGGGCGCCCGCTGAGGTCGACGGCGCACTGGACCAGCGCGTCGTCGAGCGGCACCGCGATCGAGCCGAACCGCGCGATGCCGCGCTTGTCGCCCAGCGCCTCGTCGATACAGCGCCCGAAGGCGATCCCGACGTCCTCGATCAGGTGATGGTGGTCCATCCCGTCGCCGTGCGCGACCAGCTCGAAGCCGAGCCCGGCGTGGGTCGCGAGCGCGGTGAGCATGTGGTCGAAGAAGTCGACGTCGGTCTCGACGGTGATCGGCCCGCCGTCGAGTGCCAGGCGGAGATCGATGCGCGTCTCTTTGGTCTCGCGTGTGACGGCTGAAGTGCGCGACCTCGACTCACCCTTCGACAACCTCAGGGTGACACCGTGCCGGCGCTGTGACCGTTGGCGGTGCCGTTCGTCTGCGCGTGGCGTCCCGCGATCGGCTCGTACGGGTGTACTTCCGGGCCGACATACGTTGCTTGCGGGCGGATTAGACGGTTGTGCGCGAACTGCTCCAGCACGTGCGCCGACCAGCCGGCGATGCGCCCGCACGCGAACATGCACGTGAACTCATCCGACGGAATCCCCAGCGACGACAGCGTCGGCGCGGTGTAGAACTCGACGTTCGCGTAGATCCGCTTGCCGGGTTTTTTCTCTTGCAGCACCTTGTCGGACGCGTCTTCGAGCGCGCGCGCGATCAGGTACCATTTCGTGTGCGACTTCTCGGTGAGGTTCTTGGCCATGCGCTCGAGCTGCTGCGCGCGCGGGTCGCGAATCTTGTACTCGCGGTGGCCCATGCCCATGATCTTCTCGTGGCGGTCGAGCAGGTCGCGCACGTACGGCTCGGCTTTCTCCGGCAGGCCGATCTCCTCGAGCATCGTCATCACCTTGCTCGGCGCGCCGCCGTGCAAGTCGCCCGCGAGCGTCGCGACGGCGGACGTGATCGCGCTGTAGATGTCGGCGCCGGTCGACGCGGTCACGCGCGCGGAGAACGTCGACGCGTTGTACGAGTGGTCGGCGAGCAGCACGAGATAGGTGTCGAGCGCCTTCTCCGCCTCCGGGATCGGCAGCTCGCCGGTGCGCATGTAGAGGAAGTTCGCGGCGGTGGCGAGCTTGGGATCCGGCGCGATCGGCTCGAGGCCGCGGCGTATGCGATCCCACGCGGCGACGATGGTGGGGAACTTCGCGATCAGGTCGATCGCGGTGTCGACCGACGTCTCGTGCGCGCCGTCGGGACGGTGCGGGACGAAGTGCGCGACCGCGGAGACGCCGGTGCGCAGCACGTCCATCGGCCAGGCGTCGCGCGGGATCGCGTGCATGATCGCGAGCAGGCCGGACGGCAGCGCGCGCCGCGCGGCCAGCCGCGCGTTGAAATCGATCAGCTCCTGGTGCGCCGGCAGCTGCCCGAACAGCAGCAGGTGCGCGACCTCTTCAAAGCTCGCGTTCTCGGCGAGATCGTGGATGTCGTAGCCGCGGTAGGTGAGCCGCCCGGCCTCGCCCTCGACGTTGCTGAGAACCGTCTCGCCGACGACGATGCCTTCGAGCCCGGGATTGACCACGGTGGACGCCATAACGGGTGAGGTTTCTCCGCTTCGGCTGGTCTCTCCCACGGGGTTCCGGTGGGGCGCGGCGGCGTTATTTCGAGCCGTGAACGAGCGCGTGATAGATCGTCACCATCCCCGAGCGGACGGTCACTTCGCTTGGCTGATAGACGATACCGTATCCCGAGTAACCGTTCGCCGTGTAATGCGGGTCGAGGCTCTCGATGCGGCCGTGAAGCGCAACGGTGACGTTTCGTCCTCCGGTCAGGTTCAAGATCTGCTCGCCGCGCGCGGACGTGACCGCGAGCGCTTGCGGCACCGTCCCCGGCGTGATCTGGTACCAGGCAGTACCGGCGAACGGGTTCTGCACGGCATTGACAAAGGAGCAATGCTGGCCGTCGGCGTTCGCATACACGACGAGGCCTTGCGGGTTCAGCCGCAGCGGCAGCTCGTGGTGCTGAAAGTCGTACGTTCCGAGGCTCGTATCGAACGTGAGCGGCACGTCATCCCGCCAATGCACGACATCCGCCTTGATGCGCCGAACCCATGCGTCGTACGAGCGGTGCTCGTCGAACTCCGATACCTGGCCGTTGTGGCACTGCCCGTTCGCTGTCGCAAAAAATGCGAGGTCGACGTAGCTCAACACGACGTTGCGGTCGTTCAGCAATTCCGGCTCGTGCGCGATGTAGGCGCGCACCGCCGCCACCCACGCGCCATGTGAGAGATCGTAATATACCCGCACGGTCGTCGGCGGCGCTATGGTCGCGATCGGCTCCGCCGTTGCGCCGGCGCTCGACGACGCCGTCGCGCCCGCCGAGGGCGTCGCTGCCGCCGCCTCGGAAGCCGGCGGGGACGGTGTTGCAGCCGGCTCGCTCGACGCAGGGGACGATGCCGGGACGACCACCTCGGACGCGGCGGTAAGCGGGCTTGACGTATCCTGGCCGCTTCGCTGCGATGCCCGCCAGTTGTATCCGATCCCGACCGCGACCACGAGAGCGACCACCAAACCCGCCGCCGTGGACACCACGCGAATCCGCTGCGGGGTCCAGCCGCTTACGCGCGTGCGCAGCCGCAGGATGACGTCGAGGATGATTGCGGCGAGAATGCTACCCGCCGCGCCGATGACGATCTGTTCGAGGAGCGATCCGGGAAATGCGAATCCGACTAGCATTAACGGAGCACCCGTGCCCGCATGACCATTCTTCGCGGGTTCTCGGCGGTGCTTTCGTTTCCCGGTCCCGGCCGCCGGTAAAAGGGCAAGCCGCGACAAAAGTCTTAAAAAGCCTCACAGACGCCGGCTTCGGGTCCGCGTCCACACGTTCCAGAGGAGGTCGTATGACTCGTCCGGTTCTCAGCCGTCGCCGTTTCGCCGCGCTTGCCGGAGCCGGCACCGCGGCCGCCGTGTTCGGCATCCCCGCCTACATCCCGCGGATCGGCGAAGCCGCGGACGCGATCAAGATCGGTCTGCTCGAGCCGTACACCGGCGTCTATGCGGGACCGGCCGAGAACGAGACGCACGGTTTCGAGA
>JAQBPK010000063.1 GCA_028287565.1 Vulcanimicrobiota bacterium | reverse complement strand
TAAGGCGCTCGCGCGCGATCAGGACCACGTTGGTGCCGGTGATGCTCCGTTCGAACCATGCGTCGAAGCCGGCACGGTCGGTGAACGGGGCTTCCCACGGCATGTGATAGCTGATCGACGCCCGGTTCAGCGCGATCAGCTGGTCCGCGTCGGCGCGCCGCGCGCGCCGCAGGACGACGCGCGATTCCGAGACCGCCGCCGGTTCGGCCGCGTCAGACGGCACTGCCGCGCTCCAGCAGCCAGTCGATCGCGTTCGCGACGTTCTCTTCTTTCAGCTCGTCCTCGAACAGCACGTCGTTCAGAAAGAACGCCGGCGTTCCCGGGATCGCGCTCTCCTCGCCGCTCTCCTTCTGCTCTTCGACGAGCGGCGCGTACGTCTGCTCGCGCAGCGCCGTCGCGAGCGCGCCGGCATCCAGCCCGAGGTCGCGCGCATAGCCGAGCAGGTGCTCTTCGCCGAGCGCGCGCTGGTGCTCGAACAGCGTGTCGTGCATCTCCCAGAACTTCCCGTGATCCGCGGCGAACTCGGCGGCTTCGGCCGCAGTTTCCGCGTGCGGGTGCTGCAGGAGCGGAAAGTTGCGGAACACGACGCGCAAGCGGTCGCCGTAACGCTTCTCGAGCGCCTTCACCACCGGATATGCAACACCACAGTACGGACATTCGAAGTCGCCGTACTCGACCAGCGTGACTGGCGCGTCCAGCGAGCCGCGCACGTGATCGTCGGGACCGACCGGAACCGCGAGCCCGATGAGACCGTCGCCTTCCATCACGTCATCGTTCGAAGGTCCAGCGGCGAATTGCTGCCGCCACCGTCACGAACTCCGCCGGGCGGATTGATTCGCGCAGCGCTTCCTCGGTCGTCGCGTCGCCAACCGGTTGCGGGACACGCACCAGGACCGTGCCCCGGTCCGTCGACTCCGTGACGTAGTGTACCGTGGCGCCCGTCCACGGGATGCCTGCCCGTAGTGCGTCGCGCAGCGCGTGCGCGCCGCGCAGCGCCGGGATGACGGTTCCGTCGGGGGCGACCACCTCGTCCGCCGACGGATCGAGCGGGAGATACGACGGGTGCAGGTTGATCGTCTCGGGGAATCGGCGCAGGAATGCCGGCGGCAGCAAATGCATCCAGCCCAGCAACAGCACGAGCTGCGGTTGCGTTGCGGCGACGGATTCGATCACGCGTGCGTCATAGTCCGCGCGCGATTCGTGCGCGCGGTCCCACACGACCGGGATCGCCGCGACGCCGTGCTCGCGCGCCGCGTCGAGCGCGCCGCAATCAGCTTTGTTCGCGACGACCGCCGTTATCTGGAGCGGCAGCTTCCCGTCACGAACGCGTTCCAGGACGTTGCGCGCGTTGCTCCCCGCGCCCGACGCGAGGATCGTCGCGCGGAACCGCCCCACGTCATACTCGAATTCGTCGACCACCGCCGCGCCCGCGCGCCACCGGTACATCTCGATCAGCCGCTCGCCGCCGACCGCAGGAATCAGCGCGCGCTCGTACCGCGCCTCGCGCAAGCCGCACAGCGCCGCCGCGAGCAGCGCCTCGCCGATCCCGCTTTTGCGATGCTCCAGCGCGACGCCGTACGGGCCGAACATGCCCACGTCCGCGCGCTCGCGCCAGCGGCGCAGCCACGGAAACTTCAGCCCGTGCGCGCCGAATGCCGCAAAGCCTGCGATCGCGCCGTCGCGCTCCGCCACCCACGCGCTCCCCGCACCCGCTTCGAACGACCACCATGACGGCGCGAAATGAAAATCGATCCACGCCGCGAGCCGGTCGTTCGCTCCATCGACGCGTCGAAGCGTGTACCCCGCACTCGCCGCCGCGTCGTGCGCGCGGCCGAGCGCGCTCTCGCCGTACCGCTCGTCGTCGAGCGCGGCGAGCAGGTTGACCGCCATCGCTCCGCTTACGTGCTGCGCGCGGGGCGCACCACGACGCGCGGTTCGCCGTCGCGCCGCGGCTGCACGAACCCGACGACTCGCGCACCGGGCGCCGCCTTCAGCGCTTTGTCCACGTCCGCGATCGGCACGATCAGCGTATAGCCGACGCCCATGTTCAGCGTGCGGTAACGCTCCTCGTGCGCGAGGTTGCCGCGCTTCACCAGCTCCGCCATGATCGGCGGAACGTCCCAGCGCGTCTGCTCGAAGACCGCGGCCGCGTGGTCGGGCAGCGTGCGCGGCACGTTCTCGAGCAGACCGCCGCCGGTGATGTGCGCCATCGACTTCACGTCCGCCACCTTGCGAATCGCGCGCACCGGCACTAGGTACGACGGGTGCGGTGCGAGCAGCGCGTCGCCGTACGTCGTGACGCCAAACGGCGCAGCGTATTCTTCTTCCGGAATCAGCGCGCGCGCGAGCGTGTAACCGTTCGTGTGCAGTCCGACCGCGGGCAACCCGATGATCGCGTCGCCGGGGTTCACACGGTTGGGATCGGGCACGGCGTCCAGATCGACCAGACCGACGATCGTGCCGGCGAGATCGAAGTGATCCGGCCGGTAGACGCCCGGCATCTCGGCAGTCTCGCCGCCCAGCAGCGCGCAGGCGTTTTCGCGGCATGCGCGGTGTACGCCGGACACAACGAGCGCGGCGACCTCGGGATCCAATTTGCCGACCGCCAAATAATCCAGGAAGAACAGCGGGTCGGCGCCCGTCACCAGAATGTCGTTGACACAGTGGTTCACGAGGTCGGCCCCGACGGTATCGTAGCGGCGCATGGCGGACGCGATGAGGATCTTCGTTCCGACGCCGTCGGTCGAACCGACGAGGGCACGCTTACTGTCGCCCGGCAGCCGGAACAGCCCGCTGAAGCCTCCGAGCGTGCCGAGCTGATCCGGATGGGTCCAGCCGGACGTCACGTCGCGGTAGCGCTGCACGGCGAGGTTTCCTGCGGCGATATCTACGCCTGCCCGCGCGTACGCATCGCTCATGGGGAGGACGCGCGAAGGGCGCGGGTAATCGGAATCAGGTTGTCCATCACGGTCGGTTCGACCGCTTCTGTCCATCCGGAGGAATCCATGCAGGTCCACGTCTCGAACGACGCGGCTACGTCGGTCGCGACCGGCGCGCTCGTCGTTCCGGTCTTCGCGGGCGGCGCCGTCGACGGCGTCGCAGCCGAAGTCGATCGCGTTCTCGGCGGCGCGATCGCCGATGTTCTTTCGGGTGGTGAGATCGCCGGCAAACCGAACGAGACGTCGCTCATCCACGCCAAGGACACGCCCTTCAAACGCGTCCTCGTCATCGGGCTCGGCGAACGCGACAAGCTCAAGCCTTCCGCGATCGCAAAGTACGCGGGAACCGCGGTGCGCTATCTCGGCAAGCGCGGCGTGAAAGAGATCGCGCTCGCGCTGCCGGACGGCCTCGATGCGACGCTCGCGGCGTCGTTCGCCGCCGAAGGCGCCGTCGCGGCGATCATCGACACGACGCTCTACCGCACCGAAGCCGACAAGCCGGTCGTCACGACCGGCGTCACGATCCTCAACGGCTCGTACGACGCGAGCGCGGTCGAGAGCGGCGCGAAGCGCGGCAGCGTGATCGGCGAGGCGGTCAACGCGGCGCGCACGATGGCGCTCACGCCCGCGAACGACATGACGCCCACGCACCTCGCGAACCGCGCCAAAGAGCTCGCCGCCGACGCCGGGCTCGAGTTCGACGTGCTCGACGAGGCGCGCATGCTGCAGCTCGGCATGGGTTCGCTGCTCGGCGTGTCGCGCGGCTCGGACGAGCCCGCGACGCTGTCGGTCATGACGTACAAAGGCGATCCGTCGTCGAGCGAGACGCTCGCGATCGTCGGCAAGGGCCTCACGTTCGACAGCGGCGGCATCTCGATCAAGCCGGCCGAGAACATGCACGAGATGAAGTACGACATGTCCGGCGGCGCCGGCGTGATCGGCGCGATGTGGGCGATCGGCAAGCTGCGCCCGAAGGTCAACGTGATCGGCCTCGTGCCGTCGTCGGAGAACCTGCCGGGACACCGCGCGATGAAGCCGGGCGACGTCCTCAAAGCGATGAACGGCAAGACGATCGAGGTGATCAACACCGACGCCGAAGGCCGCTTGATCCTCGCCGACGCGCTATGCTACGCCAAACAGCTCGGCGCAACGAAGATCATCGACACCGCGACGCTCACCGGCGCGTGCGTGGTCGCGCTCGGCCACGCGGCGAGCGGCACGATGTCCAACGACGACGCGTTCGTCGAGCGGTTCTTGAAGATCGTTGCGGACAGCGGCGAGCGCTACTGGCGCCTCCCGCTCTACCCGGACTACGAGCAGCAGATCAAGAGCGACATCGCGGACCTCAAGAACACCGGCGGGCGCGCAGGCGGCGCGGAGACGGCCGGCGCGTTCCTCAAAGCGTTCGTCGGCGACACGCCGTGGATCCATCTCGACATCGCGGGCACCGCGTATCTCGACGCCGAGTCGCCCTTCATGGCGAAGGGCCCGACCGGCACGCCTGTTCGCGCGTTCGTGCACATCGTCGAAGACCTCGCCAAGAACGGCGCGCCCACGAACGGCGTCGCCAAGAGCGCCGCCACCGCGGCGGTCTAGAACGCCTCGCCGGGGCGGCCGTCCGCCGCCCCGGTGCGATGGGGTACACGTCCGGTATGAACCCGCAAGAGCCCGTCATCCCGGACCCGGACCCGGCGCCGAACGCGCCGTCCGGTCCGGTCGGCGATCCGTCGAATCCAGACCAGCCCGCGGAATACAACGCGAGCGCCGCCGGGGAACCGGCCGACAGCGACGAACGCCGCGAAGGTCTCGACCCCTACGATCAGGCCGTCGACGACTCGTTCCCGGCCAGCGATCCGCCGGCGGCGTCCGAGCCCGGCGCGCCGTAAACCCGCCGCAACCGCCCTATTGCGGGTAGTGGCGGGGGCCAAACTGGATGACGTTCCAATGGGACTGCACCATCGGGAGGTAGATGTTCGCCAGCGAGTGATTGCCCCAGTCGTCCCACGTCTGCCACACGAACGTGGCCTCAATTCCGACGTGAACGTAGGGATCTTTGTACGTCACCGGCTCGATCGACACCATGCTCGGCACGAAATCGCATAGATTCGCCACCCGCACGCTGTAGGGCACGTACTTACCGTACCATTTGGCAAAGTTGCCGTCGCCGACGTGGAGACTGCCGAACGTGATCGCGAGAGGAATCACGCCGGTTCCGAACATGCCGGCCAGCCTCGCATCGAACACCGCCAGTGACGCCATCGCGCCGCCCAGACTGTGCGAGCCGACGTACCACGGAACGCCGGGATTGCTCTGCATCGTAGCGGCGACCGCCGTCATGCACGACGTAGCCAGCGAATCCTCGTCGAACGTGCCTTCCTGGCTGTAGAAGTTCCACAGCGACTCGTTCACCATGCCGTACGCGGTTTGCGTGTTCGACTGCGTCGGCAGCATGCACGGGGTGTTGGAGCCCCATCCGAGCAGGTCCGCGCCGGCCTCTTGCATGGTGACAGTGCCGCGAAAGATCAGGATGTTGTGCGACCCGTCGTTCGCCGTCGCCGTGAACCCGAACAGCTGCGAACCGATCGACGGCGTGCCGACGGGCAGCGGGCCCACGCACGTCGGGTTGGTCTCGCCTGTCGGCGCGGTGTAGGCTGCGGGGTCGCTCTCCGCCGTCAGCGAACCGAACGGGTTGCCGTTCGGATCGATCTCATAGACGAAGAACGGTTGGATATTTGCGTAGCCGCCGAGAACGATTTGAAGATTGTTCCCGTTGTTGTACGCCGCGTACGCCGCGCAGACACCATTGGCGAGCAGCACCGCAATCTCTTGAAGCGTCTTTCCGGCCGGCAGGGCCGCCGTGATGTCCTCGAGCGTGGGGCCGGCGGAATCGTCCGGCGCATCGGAATCAGTCATCGGCACCCTCTTCGGAAACGCTATGCTATGTCGTTCACGCCTTGAGCGCGGGCTGCAGGTCGGCCTGCACGTTTCCGTGCGAAGACGCCGGGCGGCTCGGGTAGCGGCCGTTGAGGCAGCCGAGGCAGAAGTCGCGGCGGTCGCGGCCCGTCGAGTCGACGAGGTTCTCGATGCTCAGATAGCCGAGCGAATCGGCGCCGACGCGCTCGCGGATCTCCGGCACCGTCAGGTTCGCCGCGATCAGCTCCTTGTACGACGCCATGTCGACGCCGAGATAGCACGGGTGCATGATCGGCGGCGACGTGATGCGCAAATGCACTTCGCGCGCGCCCGCGTCGCGCAGCAGCGTGACGATGCGCGGTGTCGTCGTGCCGCGCACGATGGAGTCGTCGACGACCACCACGCGCTGATCCCGCAGGTTCTCCACGATCGGGTTGAACTTGAGCTGCACGCCCTGGTTGCGCATCTTCTGGTCGGGGCTGATGAACGTGCGCCCGATGTAGCGGTTCTTGATGAGCCCTTCGACGTACGGGATGCCGCTCTCCGCGGCGTAGCCGATCCCGCCCGGGATCGCGCTGTCCGGCACCGCCATCACGACGTCGGCGTCGACGGGATGCTCGCGCGCGAGCGCGCGGCCCATCTGATAGCGCGCCATGTAGATCGAGCGCCCGCTCAGCACGCTGTCGGGCCGCGCGAAGTAGATGTACTCGAACATGCACAGCGACGCGGGCTTCACGATCTCGGTGTGCTCGGTGCGAACGCCCCGCGCGTCGACGCACACGACCTCACCCGCCGATATCTCGCGCAGATAGTGCGCGCCGACGGTTGCGAGCGCGCACGACTCCGAGGCGATCATGTAGCCATGGTCGCCGTACGTGCCGATGCACAGCGGGCGCACGCCCCACGGATCGCGGAAACCGTACACCGCATCGGCGGTGCACATCACGACGGAATACGCGCCTTCGGCGATGCGCATCGCCGCTTTGATCTTCGCGGTCCACGTGTCGCCGGGCGCGAGCGCGATCGTCTTGGCGAGAATCTCCGAGTCGGACGTCGCTGAAAGGCGCACGTCCTCGGGCAGCAGCTCCGCGAGCTCGTCGGCGTTCGTCAGGTTGCCGTTGTGGCCGAACGCGAACGGGCCGAGATCGGAATCTTCGATGAAAGGCTGCGCGTTGCAGACGATCGAGCTGCCGCTCGTGGAGTAGCGCGTGTGGCCGATCGCCACGCTGCCGCGCAGCCGGCCCAGGACCTCTTCGTCGAAGACGCCGTTGATGAGGCCCATCTGCCGATGGCTGTCGAGCGCGATACCGTTGCCCACGGCCAATCCGGCGCTCTCCTGACCGCGGTGCTGCAGCGCGTACAGCCCGAAGTACGCCAGCCGGGCGACGTCG
>JAQBPK010000041.1 GCA_028287565.1 Vulcanimicrobiota bacterium | reverse complement strand
CGTTCACGAGCTGGTCGACGGGCGGGCGACCCTGTACGCGCCGCGCCCGCGCGGCGGCTTCGGTGCGACGACCGATCTTTCGCTCGAGGACGACGCGGCGCACGGAGACGCATTCGTCGCGGTCGCGTCGCGCAGCGACGTGTGCGTGCTCGACGAGCTGGAGCAGCGCGCGGCCGTCCGCGTGCCCGGCTACGGCGGCGGCACGGCGTACGTGCTGGACGTGCAGCGCGAAACGCAGCTCGGCGCCGCCGACGTGTTCGCGCTCGGGCTTCTCGGCCAGTACTTCGCCGTCGCCGCGCGCAACGTCGAGCTGTACAAAGAGCTTGCGTCGCGGCGCGATGCGGTCGTCGAACTCAACCAAGTGAAGAACGACCTGATCGCGATGCTCGCGCACGACTTCAAGGGCCCGCTCACGACGATCGTCGGGTTCGCCGACGTGCTCGCCGACGACGAGCGCTTCGACAGCGAGGCGCGCCAGTATCTGGGGATGATCTCGTCGAGCGCGATGCGGCTCGCATCGCTTGCCACCGACACGCTCGCGCTCTCGCGCCTGGAACAGAACGAGCTCGCGCTCACGCTGGCCGAGGTCGATCTCGTCGCGCTGGTGCGCGACGTCGTGCGCGTCTTCTCCGTCACGCGCCCGCTCGATCTGCGCGTGATGGGCGGCACGCTCGTCGTCGCGGGCGATGCCGCGCGGCTGCGCCAGGTCGTCGAGAACCTGGTCGGCAACGCGATCAAATACTCGCCCGGCGGCGAGGCGGTGGAAGTCGCGCTGCGCGCTCGGCAGGGCGGCGTCGAGCTGAGCGTGCGCGACCGCGGCATCGGCATCCCCGACAACGAGCGCGGCAAGCTGTTCGGGCGGTTCGCGCGCGCCAGCAACGCGCGCGCGCTCGGCATCAGCGGCACGGGCTTCGGGCTCTACCTCGCCAAGACGATCGTCGAGCTGCACGGCGGCCACATCGAGGTCGAGTCGGTCGAAGGACAAGGCTCGACGTTCCGGGTGTTCGTTCCCGCGCGCTCCGCGCACCGCACGATCGCGTCACGCCGCGTGGCACTGCTCGACGTGGACGGCGACGCGCGCTCGTACGTCGCGCACACGCTGCGCGACGACGGCTACGCGGTCGCGGTCGCGACGAGCGGCGACGACCTCCTGCGCACGCTCGCGGACGGCCGCTTCGACATCGCGCTCGTGGACGCCGACCGCCTCGGCATGCCGGCGGAACGTTTCCTTTCGCGCACCAACGGAACGCCGTGCGTGCGCATGGGCCTACGGATGCCCGCCTCGCTCGACGGCTGGGACGCGGTGCTCACCAAACCGTTCCTAATGAAAGACCTCTACGGCGCGATGGACGCCGCCCTCGACCGCGCGAACGGCCGCCGCGGACCTGCACCGGCGCCGCAATGAACGCGATTCCGCTGCCCGCGGCTTCACGTCGGCCGTTCACACCGCGCGCTCCGATTTTGCGAATCCGCTGAACCGCCTCGATGGACGGAATGTCAGCGCAGCTCCCGGCCGGCGTCGACCGTCCGCTCTCGATAGCCGAGATCGCCGATCGCAGCGTGACGCTTGCGGTGCGGCGGTGGCGCACGCTGCTGGTGCTCGTGCTCGCGGAGGCGGTTCCGGTTGGCATCCTGCGCATGGTGCGGCCGGAACGACCGGAGGCGCTGATGCTTGTTTCGCTCGTGCCGGACATCGCGTTGGTCGTGCTGCTCTACGGTGCCGCAGCGGTGGTAACCGCCGCGCCGGAGCCGCCGTCCGTGACGGCGGCGCTGCGGACAGCGGCCTCACGCTACGGCGCGCTGCTCGCCGTGTTCATCGTGGCGTGGTTGTATTTCTCGTTGATCGGGCTCGGCGTCGCGTTCGCCGCCGTCTTGACGGCGGCTCCGGTAGCGGCGATGTTCGGCCGCACCGCAGCGATCGCGGTCGGGGCGGTGGTGGCATTGCTCGGGTTCGTGCTGTTTCTCCCTCGAGCCGGACTCGTAGCCATGATCGTCATGCCGATCGTCGCGCTCGAGGAACGTTCACCGTCGAAAGCCCTTGCAACGGCGTTTCGCCGCGTCCGCAACACGGGGCAGTGGCGGGCGCGGCTCCTCGGTCTTGCGATGTGCGCTCTCCTCGTAGCACCGCTTGTGGTGATCGCGCTCACCGCGGACAACGTCGATCCGAAACTGCCGGCGTTCACCCTCGTCGAAGAGCTTCTCAGCGACGCGATCTCGCTCGGTTTCGGAGCGGTCGTCGCGACGGTCATCTCGCTGGAGATGCGCGTCCGCTACGAAGGTGCTGATCTCGAGCTGGGCGCCGCCCGCAACAACGTACACCGTGGAGAATGACAACAGATGTGCTGCGCGCTAAACGAGCGCGGGCGCTCTACCAAACAAAAGGCGGCCGGTCCAGCGCGCCGATCAGCTCTGCCGGATCGGCGTAGATAGCGTCCGCCTCGCGCAGCGTGTCGGGCGGGTTGCCGCCGCATACCAGCGCGACGCATGCGACGCCCGCTTTGTGCGCGGCTTCGATGTCGTACTGCGTGTCGCCGACCATCACCGCCTCGTCCGCGCGCACGCCCGCTTTCTTCAGTGCCGCGCCGATGATGTCCGGATCGGGCTTGGACTCTTCGGCGTCGTCGCTCGTGGTGGCCATGTCGATCAGCGGGCCCAGGTTGCCGCGGGCGAGCAGCGAGTCGAGCTCTTCTTTCTTCGCCGACGTCGCGACCACGACTTGCGCACCTCGCTTGCGGACCGCTTCGAGCAGCTCGCGCGCCCCGCGGGTCGGCGGGATCGTCTGCAGCTCGTGCTCCATGAACCAGCGCACGCGGCTCTTGGCGATCGCCTTGCCCTCGTCGGAGTCCTCCGTCAGGCCCGGGACCAGCTCGGGGAGCACCTTGTCGCCGCCCATGCCGATGAGCGGGCGGACCCGTTCGAAGGGTACGGTGTATCCGGCTTCGGCGAGCGCCGCGACCCAAGCGCGGGCGTGCTGGTCGTTGGAGTCGATCAGCGTTCCGTCGACGTCGAAGAGTACGGCCTTGGTCACGGGGTACGCTCTACCCGTCCGCACTCACCCCGACCCGTGCGCATCACCGCCGCGCTACCGCCCGAGGAGCCCCGTGTCCGACACGAAGCCCGTCATCGATCTCACCTCGCTGCTCGCGCGGGCGGCCGGCGCCCTGGGTGAGCGCGTCGGCGCGCTGCCCAACGTCCTTTCGAAGCGCTCCAAGGAGCTGCGGCCCAGGATCGCCGGCGCGAAGAAGACGCCGGGCGTGTGCCCGTACTGCGCGGTCGGCTGCGGGACGACCGTGTACAGCAAGGGCAACCAAATTATCGACATCGAGGGCAATCCCGACTCGCCGATCAACGCGGGGACGCTCTGCCCGAAGGGCTCGGCGACGTTCCAGCTCCACGTGAACCCCAACCGCGTCACGACCGCGAAGTACCGCGCGCCGTTCGCGAGCGAGTGGACCGACGTGCCGTACGACTGGGCGATGGAGCGCATCGCGCAGCGCGTGAAGGACACGCGCGACCGCACGTTCCGCGAGCACGACGAGCAGGGCCGGCGCGTCAACCGCACCACCGCGATCGCATCGCTCGGCGGCGCGACGCTGGACAACGAAGAGAACTACCTCATCGGCAAGCTGTTCCGCAACATCGGCACGCCCTTCATCGAGAACCAGGCACGGATTTGACATAGCGCGACGGTGCCCGGTCTGGGCACCCTCTACGGCCTCGGCGGCGCGACCACGCACCTGATGGACCTGCAGCACGCCGATCTCATCGTGATCCAGGGCTCGAACTTCGCGGAGAACCATCCGGTCGGCTTTCGCTTCGCCATGATGGCCAAGGAGCGCGGCGCGAAAATCGTGCACGTCGATCCGCGCTTCACGCGCACGAGCGCGCTTGCGGACCTCTATATCCCCATTCGCTCGGGGACCGACATCGCGTTCACCGGCGGCCTGATCAACTACGTGTTGTCCAACGACGCCTACTTCAAAGAGTACGTGCTCCCGTACACGAGCGCGTCGTTCCTCGTGCACCCCGATTTCCGCGACACCGAAGATCTCGACGGCATGTTCAACGGCTACGATCCCGAGTCGCGCACGTACGATTCGAAAGCGTGGCGCTACGAGCTCGAGGAGGGAGCGCAGCCGTCGAGCGGCGGCGGCGACGCGTCCGTGCACGAAGGCGGTAAGCGCCCCAAGCGCGACCCGTCGCTGCAGCACCCGCGCTGCGTGATCAACGTGATCAAGCGACACTACGCGCGCTACACGCCCGAGATGGTCGAGAGCATCACCGGTGCGCCCAAGGAGTCGTTCCTGCAGCTCGCGCGGCTGCTCGTGGAGAACAGCGGCCGCGAGCGCACCGCGGTGTACGCGTACGCGATGGGCTGGGCGCAGCACACCGTCGGCGTGCAGAACATCCGCGCCGCCGCGACGCTGCAGGCGCTGCTCGGCAACACCGGGCGCCCCGGCGGCGGCATCATGGCGCTGCGCGGGCACGCGTCGATCCAGGGCTCGACCGACATCGCGACGCTGTACGACAACTTCCCGGGCTATCTCAAAGTGCCGACGCTGGAGAAGGACGAGTCCGACTTCTCCTCGTGGACGAAAGCGCACACGATGCGATCCGGGCGCTGGGCCGATTTCCCGACGTTCGCGATCTCGTTCCTCAAGGCGTGGTACGGCGAGCACGCGCAGGCGCACAACGACTGGAACTTCCCGCGGCTTCCGCTCAACACCGGCGACCATTCCGACCTGCCGATGTTCTTCGCGATGAAGGAC
>JAQBPK010000015.1 GCA_028287565.1 Vulcanimicrobiota bacterium | reverse complement strand
CGAAAGATGAAGCCGTTGCGCGGCGCGGACGCGCCGGTCCCGAGCGCGAGCGAGTCGCCGAGCGCGACGATGTGGACCGGGCGCCCGGGCGAACGCTGTGCTAGCGGGGCAGGCGCGGGACGGCGCGGCATGCCGCAGCTCGCGAGCACGGCCAGCAGACCGAGAACGACGCTACGCTGCATTGTCCGTCTCCGGAACGGCGCTACGTCGCATCGTCTGCCATGAGAACGGGCTACGTCGCATCGTCTGCCATGAGAACGGGCTACGCCGCATCGTCCGCCACCACGCGGCCGTCGGCGAGGCGGATGACGCGCCGCGCGCGGCGGTAGACCGCTTCGCTGTGGGTCACGACGATCAGCGTCTGGCCGCGCGCGTTGAGCGCGGAGAGCAGCTCGAGCACGTTCTCGGCGGTGCGCGAGTCGAGCTCGCCGGTCGGCTCGTCCGCGAGCAGCAGCGCCGGCTCGTTCACGAGCGCGCGCGCAATCGCGACGCGCTGCTGCTGCCCGCCCGACAGCGCGGACGGCCGGTGGTGCATCCGGTCGCCCAGACCGACGTCTCGCAGCGCGCGTTCCGCCCGCGCGATGGCTTCGCCGCGGCCGCGCCGTGCATAGCGCGCGGCGAGCGCGACGTTTTCGCGCGCGTCGAGATTCGGCAGCAGGTTGAAGCCTTGGAACACGAAGCCGATCGCGCGCGCGCGAATCGCGGCGAGCTCGCGCCGCGATGTGCGCGCGAGCGAACGGCCGTCGATGACGACGTCGCCGGACGTGGGCCGGTCGAGGCCGCCGAGCACGTGCATGAGCGTCGTCTTCCCGGACCCGCTCTCGCCGACGATCGCGACGTAGTCGCCCGCCTGCACGGCGAACGAGATGCCGTCCAGCGCGCGCACCTCGGTCGGCGTCCCGGGCGCGTGCACTTTGACGACGTCGTGCACATCGACGATCGGAGATCGCGCCTCCGCGCCGGACGGCGGCGTCATCGGCGCAGCGCGACCGTCGGCGGCAAGCGCGCCGCGGCGAGCGCGGGGACGAAGCCGGCCACCGCGCTGAGCGCAACGGCGAACGCGAACGCGCCCAGTGCGACGAGCGGGGAGATCGCGAAGAGCTGCAGGTTGCCGCCGGCCGCGCTGCGCGCGTCGATCGCGGCGACGACCGCGAGTCCCAGCACGATGCCCGCGAGTCCGCCCAGCGCGCCGATCGTCGCGGCTTCGGCGACGAACGTGAGCAGCACGTCCGTGTCGGTCGCGCCGATCGCTTTGCGGATGCCGATCTCGCGTGTGCGCTCGGTGACGGCAATCGTCATTGTGTTGACGACCGAGAACGCGCCCACGAGCAGCGCCACGAGCGCCGCGCCGAACACGATCGCGTCGAAGATGCCGAGCGTCGAGCGAACGGCGGTGGCGACCTCGCGCGGATCGCGCGCCGACAGCCCGTCGATGAGCGCGATGCGCCGCGCCAGCAGCCCGACATCGGTGCCCTTTTTCGCAACCACCAGAAACGATGAAACGGGATCGGCCGGAACCGAGTCGGCGTAGGCTGGAATCGCTTGTTTGAGCAGATCCTGCGCATCGGCGAACGGCACGACGACCGCCGCATCGAAGATCGTGAACGTCTTGTCGAGCACGCCGACCACCACAAACGAGTTGCCCGCGAGCGCGAGGACGTCGCCGATGCCCACATGCTCCGCGGCGGCAAAGTCCGGCCCGATCACCGCGACGCGCCGCTCGCCCGGCGCGTACGTGCGACCACGCGCGATCACCAGCAGATCGCGCTGAAGTGCGCGCGCCTGGTCGGGAAACCCGAACACGAGCGAGGGCGGACCGAAGCGCGCGTTCGCGCTACTGCTCTCGTACGGCACGATGACCTCGGGCATCGAGCTGCGCACGCCGTCCAGCGCTTTGAGGCGCGCGTACGCGCGCTGCACCGTGTCGTGCGCGTTCGGCGCGATCAGCACGGAACGCCGGATGTTCGCGAAGACGATGTCGGTGTTGAGCGCGGTCGAGCGCGAGACGATCGTGTGCAGCCTTTCAGCCAGCGAGCCGACGACCGTAAGCGCGAGGATCCCGATCGCGATCCCGGCCACGGTGAAGAACGTTCGCGCGGGACGCGAGGCGAGATCGCGCAGCGCGGTCACCGTGAAACGCTCACGCTAAAGCCGCGCGATGTCGCCGCGGTATGCTAGCGGCGTCCCGGGCGGGAACCGCTTCTTCAGCTCGCCGATCGCGTCGTACGCTCGTGCCCGCGCGGCCGCGACATCGGTGCCGCGCGCGGCCACGGTGAGAACGCGGCCGCCCGGCGACGACACCGTGCCGTTCTCGCGCGTGGACGTGCCCCAGAACGCAACCACATCTTCGGGCAGCCCCAGGTCCGCCGGCAGTCCGGTGACTTTGGTGTTCTCGTACGGATAGCGCGACGTCGCGAGCACCACGCCGGCGCACGCGTCTTCCGACCACGTCGCCGCGTCGATCTGCAGCGCGCCGTCGGCGGCCGATTTGAGATAACGCGCGAAGTCGCCGTTGACGCGCGGCATCAGCACTTGCGTCTCGGGGTCGCCGAAGCGCGCGTTGAACTCGATCACGTACGGGCCGCGCGCCGTCTGCATCAGCCCGCAATACAGCACGCCACGGTATTCCTCGCCTTCGGCGAGCAGGCCGCGCAGCGCCGGCGCGACGACGCGCTCGCGCACGACGTCGAACAGGTCGTCCGGGAATCCCGCCGGCGGCGAGTACGCGCCCATGCCGCCGGTGTTGGGTCCTTTGTCGTCGTCACCGGCGCGCTTGTAGTCGCATGCGGCAGCGACCGGGACCATCGCGCGGCCGTCCGCGATCGCGAACACGCTCACTTCGCGTCCGCTGAGCCTTTCCTCGATCACGACGTCGTGGCCGCCGCCGGGGATCGCGTTGCGAGCGTACCAGTCCGTCAGCAGCGCCAGCGCGCTCGCCGCATCATCGCAGACGACGACGCCTTTGCCGGCTGCCAAACCGTCCGCTTTCACCACCGCGCCGCCGCGCCAGTCGTCGAGCACGCGCTTCGCCTGGTCGATGTTGTGCACGACGCGAAAGCGCGCCGTCGGAATGCCGTGGCGCTCCATGAAGCGCTTGGCGAATACCTTGCTGGTCTCGAGCCGCCCGCCGCTGCGGTTGGGGCCGAACACAGCGATGCCGGCGTCGCGGCATTTGTCGCCCGCACCGGCCGCGATCGCGGTCTCGGGCCCGAGCACCACGAGATCGATCTTCTCCTCTTTCGCGCGGCGGACGATGGTGCGCACGTCCGTCGCGCTCACGTCGGGCCAGTTCGTTCCGCGCGCTGCGGTGCCGGCGTTGCCGGGCGCGTGGAACAGCGCTTCGCACGACGCGGACGCCGCGAGACGCCACGACAGCGCGTCCTCGCGAGCGCCGCCGCCGACGACCAGGATCCTCATGCGGTGTTATGCGGGCGCGAAGCGGCGCTGCTCCTCCTCCTGGAGTGCTCGCCACTGCACTTTCCCGGTCGGCCCGCGCGGCAGCGCTTCGACGAACGCTATCTCGCTGGGCACTTTGTACGCCGCCATGTGCTCGCGCGCCCAGGTGATGATGTCGTCCGCGGTGGCTTGCGCGCCGTCGCGCAGCACGATGAGCGCCTTTGCTTGCTCGCCGCGCCGGGGATGCAGCGACGCGATCACGCACGCCTCTTTGACGGCGGGATGCGAGAACAGCTTCGTCTCCACTTCCGCAGGCCACACCTTGAAGCCGCCCGTGTTGATCATGCGCTTCACGCGGTCGACCAAAAAGAAATATCCTTCGTCATCGACGTAGCCAAGGTCGCCGGTGCGCAAGAATCGCTTGCCGTCGCGCTCGACGAACGCCTCGTTCGTCGCTTCGGGCTGGTTCCAGTACTCCCGCATCACCTGTGAGCCGGCGATGATGATCTCCCCGGTCTCGCCTTGCGGCAATTCCTCGAGCGTCTCGGGATCGATGACGCGCGAGTCGATGCCGAACGTCGGGACGCCCAAGCATTGGAGCTTGGTGCGGTCGGGCGGGTTTGCGTGCGTCATCGCGATCGTCTCGGTGAGGCCGTAGCCTTCCATGTAGTTCATGCCGAGGCGTTCGCTGAGCTCCGCGCCGACCGCGGCGGGCAGCGGCGCACCGCCGCCGCCCAGCGCGACGAGCGAACGCAGCGCTTCCGCGCGATAGCCGGGATGCGAGAGCAGATCGACGACCATCGTGCTGATTGCCGTCAGCGACGTGCACTCGTAGCGCTCGATGAGCGTGAGCGCCGTCGCGGGATCCCAGCGCGTCATCATGACGATCGTCGCGCCGTTGCAAAGCCCGGCGTTCATGCAGCCCGTCATCCCCGTGACGTGAAAGAACGGAAGCACCGACAAGATGCGTCCGCCGGGGCCGGTGCCGCCGCTCCACATCGGTGTCGCCCATGCGGTGGTCTGCAGGGAGCGATGCGTATGCACGCAGCCTTTGGGCCGGCCGGTAGTGCCCGACGTGTACGGCAGCAGCGCCATGTCGTCGCCGCCGGTGACGAGCGGTCCCGGCGGCCGCGTGTTCGAGAGCGCATCGTGCCACGCGATGAACCCGGCGGCGTCGAATACGGCACGCGGCGCACCGACGGCGGGCGGCAATGCAAGATCGGTCTCGTGCTCGATGTAATCCGAATACGCCGCGACGACGACGCGGCGCAGCGGCTCCGGCGCGTAGCCTTGCAGGCGCGCGGCGAGCTCCTGGCCCGTGATCGCGACCTGCGCGCCGCTGTCCTCGATGTAGGTCCGCAGTTCCTCGGCGACGAGCATCGGGTTGAGCGGAACGACGACCGCGTTGGCGCGCAAGATCGCATAGTACGCGATGACGAACTGCGGCGAGTTCTGCATGTAGAGCAGCACGCGGTCGCCGCGCCGGACGCCGGCGCCGTGCTCCAGGTAGCCGCCCAGCGCTTCGGCTTCGCGCCACAACCGCGCGTACGATATCGGCGTGTCGTAGTAGACGATCGCCGGATGATCGGGCCAGCGCGCGGCCGAGACGGCCAGGTTGTGCGCGATGCTGGTCGACGGCACCGGGAACTCGTGCGGCCGGCGCTTGGGCCAGAACGCGAAATGGCGTTGGTTCATCGATCGCTCCATCCTGTAAGGATGATTTCCGCTTCTGCCGGTCTAACGGGCTACTCCTTGTCGATACCGAGCAATCTCCCGCCGATCACGCAGATCGGCGACCGCATCGTGCAGATCCGTCTCCCGATGAGCGGCAACCCGATGCGCTACATCAACGGCTACCTGCTCGAGGACGACGACGGGCTCACGCTCATCGACTGCGGCTGGCGGGCCGACGACGTCCTCGCCGCGCTCGAGCAGGGACTCGAACTGGCGGGTTTCTCACTCGGCGACATCAAGCGGCTGCTCGTCACGCACTTCCACTTCGACCACTACGGGCTCGCCGGAACGCTTGTTCGCAAAGGGATTCCGGAGCTCGGGATGCACGCGCGAGACTGGGGTTTCTTGGTGGCGCGCGAGCAGCGCACCGCGGACACGGACTCGATCGTCGATGCCTGGCTGGAACGCAACGGCTTGCCCGTCGTACCGGAACCGGACGACGAGGAATCGTTCTACGACCGCTACGACTTCACCGAGCCGACGCGTCTCGTGGAAGACGGCGAGCGCATCGGACGCCTGCGCGCGATGTGGACGCCGGGCCATTCGCCGGGGCACCTGTGCTTCGTCGACACGATCTCGGGCCGCACGTTCACCGGCGACCACGTGCTCGACCCGGTGACGCCGCACGTCGGCATGTGGCACGAATCAGGCCGCGACGCGATGGGCGAGTACATCGCCTCGCTGCGCACGGTCGGCGCGCTGGAGACGAGCGGCGCACTGCCGGCGCACGGCGAGGCGTTCCCGGATCTCGCGCGCCGAGTCGAAGAGCTCCTCGCGCACGAAGCGCAACGCGAGGCAGACGTGCTGCGCGCGCTCGAATCCGGACCGCTGACCGGCACGGCGGTCGCGGGGACGCTCAAGTGGCGCCGGCGCGGCGACCGCTTCGATCAGCTACCGCCGGAACACCAACAGTTCGCGGTGGCGGAAACGCTCGCACACCTGGAACATCTGCGCACGCGCGGCGAAGTGGTCCGGCACGACGATGGCATGGGAATCACGTGGGCGCGAGCGGATGACTCGGCGACTTCAAACTGAGCGGCTATTCCCACTCAACCGTTGCCGGCGGCTTTGATGTAATGTCGTAGGCTACGCGGTTGATGCCGGGGACTTCGTTCACGATGCGCGCGGAGATGCGCTCCAGCAGCTCGTGAGGTAGGCGTGCCCAGTCGGCGGTCATCCCATCTTCGCTCGTGATCGCGCGGACGCCGACGAGGTTGCCGTACGTGCGCCCGTCGCCCATCACGCCGACGCTCTTCACCGGCGTGAGCACCGCGAAATACTGCCACGGACGCGGTGAGAGCTTGCCTTCCGCGATCGCCGCATCGATCTCGCTCGTCACGATGAAGTCTGCTTCGCGCACGGTCGCGAGGCGCTCGCGCGTGATGTCGCCGATGATGCGCACCGCGAGACCCGGCCCGGGGAAGGGCTGGCGCTCGACGATCGCGTTCGGTAGGCCGAGGACGCGGCCCGCCTCGCGCACTTCGTCCTTGAACAACGCGCGTAGCGGTTCGACAAGTCCGAGTGCCATGCGTTCCGGAAGTCCGCCGACGTTGTGGTGCGACTTGATCTTGTGGCCGGCTTTGGAGCCCGGCGTCTTCGATTCGATGACGTCGGGATAGAGCGTTCCTTGCACGAGGAACCGTACGTCCGGGATCTTTTTGGACTCTTCCTCGAAGACCGCGATGAACTCGTGGCCGATTGCGATGCGCTTCTCTTCGGGATCGTCTAGGCCCGCGAGCCGCTTCAGGAACCGCTCCTGCGCATCGACGTGGATCACGTTTAGGTGCAGCACGTCGCGGAATGCCGCCAGCACGCCGAGTGACTCGTTCTTGCGCATCAGCCCGGTGTCGACGTAGATGCACGTGAGCTGCTTGCCGATCGCACGTGACACGAGCGTTGCGGCGACCGCGGAGTCGACGCCGCCGGAGAGCGCGCACAGCACG
>JAQBPK010000001.1 GCA_028287565.1 Vulcanimicrobiota bacterium | reverse complement strand
CCGCGACGAGCGCCCACGCGCAGAGCAGCGCGATGCCCCAGCCGCGCGCGAACGCGGTCGCGGCGCTGCCGACGCGCATCGAGCCTTCGCGCACGCGCTCGCCGATCGACGCGCGGATCGGCCCGATGAGGTCCTGCGCGCGCTGCGGTGCCGGCGCGAGTTCGGCGGCTGCTGCGCGCGTCGCGCTCGTCGTCGTGCGCACGGCCGAAGCCGCAGCGCTTTGGGGCTTGAGTGCGGCGCTCATCGCGACGTTGCCGGCGCGTGCAACGAACGACGCGGGCGGCGTGACGGCGGGCCGCGCAAGCGCGAGGTCGAGCGCGGGCAGCAGCGCGACGACGAGGAACGTGACGCTCCACACGACGCACGCGGTCGTCGCATTGCGGCGCAGGCCGGCGCGCAGCGCCAGCGCGACGAGCGCGATCAGCGCGGCGCCCTGCCACAGCGCGTTGAAGACGGCCAGCAGCAGCGCGTCCATCAGCCTTCGTCCTTGGCGCGCGCGATCGTGCGCTGGAGCTCGTCCAGCTCGTCCTCCGTGAGGTGATCGCCTTCGATCAAGTTGAGCGCCAGCGCGCGCGGTGAGCCGCCGAAGAAGCGCTGCATCACGTGCGAGAGCGCCGTGCGCGCCGCGGCTTCGCGGTCGACGACGGCCTGGTACACGAACGCGCGCCCCTCGGCGCGGTGCTCGACGTACCCCTTGCGCTCGAGGATCTTCATGATCGTCTGGACGGTGTTGTACGCCGGCCGCTCGGCGGCGGGGATCGCCTCGACGATGCTGCCGACGGTCGCGGGACCGGCCGACCAGACGATCTCCATGAGTCGCTGTTCGGCCTCGGTGAGCGGTACGGAACGGCGGCGGGCCATCGGACCTCCCGGGTGGACACCTAAGGAATTCGGTTTGAGCCACCGTAGCACGCCCCCGGCGGGCAGGTCAAGAGCAGTCCGAACGAATTCGGACTCTTGCCCGCCGGGTCGTGAAAAACGCTATCCGGCCAGCTTCTCGAGCTCCGCGAAGAGCACGGCCGGGTCAGGCGCCTCTTTGAGCAGATGGACGTCGATGTAGCGCACGATCCCGTCTTTGTCGACGACGAAGATCGCGCGCTCGGGCATGCCGCGCGGGTTGAGCACCCCGTAGCGCTCGGTCACCGCGCCGTGCGGATAGAAATCGCTCAACAGCGGAAATTTGATGCCGAGCTGCGCGGCCCAGGCCGCGTTGGCGAAGCGAGAGTCGGTCGAAACGCCCACGACCTGGGCGTTGAAGGCGTCGAAGCGCGCGCGCTCGCGCTCGTACACCGGCAGCTGAACGCTTCAAGTCCCGCTGAAGGCGTACGGATAGAACGCGAGGACCACGTTGGTGCCGCGCTTGTCCGCCAGGTGAAACTCCTCGCCGGCGTGCGAGCCCAGCGTGAAGTCGGGGGCGGGATCGCCGACCTTGACGGTGGGCGTCTCCGCGGCGAGCGACGTGCGCCCGGTGGAAACTGACATGGGGTACGCTTTCCCCGTCCGCCGAACGGGGTCCCATGATCGCCGAACCGTCCGCCGCCGCCGTCCACCTGCGCGCGCTCGACCCGTTCGATTTCCTGGAGCGCGCCGCGTTCGTGTATCCCGAGAAGACCGCCGTCGTCGACGGCGCAGCGCGCCGCACGTATCCGGAGTTCCTCGAGCGCGTCGAGCGGCTCGCCGCGGCGCTGCAGGCGCGCGGGATCCGTGACGGCGAGCGCGTCGCGGTGCTTGCGCCGAACACGTCGATGGTGCTCGAAGCGACGTACGCGGTGCCGCGCGCCGGCGGCGTTCTGTGCGCGCTGAACACGCGGCTGGCACCCGACGAGATCGACTACATCCTCGGCCACTGCGGCGCGTCGCTGCTGCTGTACGACCACGAGCTCCAACCGCTGGTGAGCGGGTTGGCATCGAGCGCCCCGCGCATCCGCGTCGCGGCGGCGGACGACGGTGCGCCGACCGGCGGCGCAGCCGAGTACGAACGGCTTCTGGCGGAAGCGGACCGCGGCGCGCTCGTGCCGCGCGGCGGTGACGAGGACGACACGATCTCGATCAACTACACGAGCGGGACGACCGGCAAGCCGAAGGGCGTGATGTACACGTTCCGCGGCGCCTACCTCAACGCGCTCGCCGAGATCTTCCACGCGAACCTGCGGCCGGAGAGCGTGTATCTGTGGACGCTGCCGATGTTCCATTGCAACGGCTGGTGCTTTCCATGGGCGGTCACCGCGGCGGGCGCGACGCACGTCTGCCTGCGCAAGGTGGACGCGGTCGGGATCAACCACGGCGTCCACGACGAAGGCGTGACGCACTTCTGCGCGGCGCCCACGGTGCTGATCGGTTTGGTGAACCATCCCGACACGGTCGCGTTCCCGCACCGCGTCGTCGTGACGACGGCCGGCGCGCCGCCGGCGCCGGCGACGATCGCGCAGATCGAGGCGCTCGGTGCGGAGCTCCACCACGTCTACGGGCTGACCGAGGTGTACGGGCCGATCACGGAGTGCGCGTGGCACAGCCCGCAGTGGGACGGCTTTCCGGCGGCGGAGCGCGCGCGGCTGCGCAGCCGCCAGGGCGTGCCGATGCTCACGCTCGGCCCGCGCGACGTGCGCGTGGTCGACGTCGAGCTGCGCGATGTTCCGGCCGACGGCGTGACCCACGGCGAGATCGTCATGCGCGGTAACAACGTGATGAAGGGCTACTACGCCGATCCCGCCGCGACGGCGAAAGCGTTCGAAGGCGGCTGGTTCCATTCGGGCGACATCGCCGTCGTGCACGCCGACGGGTACATCGAGATCGTCGACCGTGCGAAGGACGTGATCATCAGCGGCGGCGAGAACATCTCGACGCAGCAGGTGGAAAAAGTTTTGCTCGAGCACGACGCCGTGCTGGAATGTGCCGTCGTGGCGGTCCCCGACGAGAAGTGGGGCGAGGTCGCCAAGGCGTTCGTCACGCTCAAGCCGGGCCGCACGCTCGAAGCCGACGAGCTGCGCGCGTTCGCCCGCGACCGCATCGCGGCGTTCAAGGTACCGAAGACCGTCGAGTTCGGCGAGCTTCCGAAGACGTCGACCGGCAAGATCCAGAAATACGTTCTGCGCGAGCGCGAGTGGAAGGGCCGCGAGAAACGCGTGAACTAACCGCCTGCGACGATGCTGGATCTCGACGATCGTGCGGCGTGGGAACGCCTCCACCATGCGTACGGCAGGGCCGGCGACATCCCGCCACTCCTGCGCGATGGAGCGCGCTGTGCCATCAGGGCACGATCTACACCGCGTCCTACGCCGCAGTACCGCATCTGGTGCGCATCGCCGACGGAGCGCCGCCGACCAAGGGGGCCGTTTCCTTGATTCACCTCGCGGCGTACATTGAATTCGAGCGCGACGGCGTCGAGGATCCGGAAGTGCCGCCGCACGTGGCCGAGGCCTACCGGGCAGCGGTGCGCGAGCTGCCGCGCGTCACGCTGCCGCTGCTGCTCGGCGCCGCCGACGACGGCGACGCGCGAACCGCGCTGTTCATCCTCGCGGCGTGTGCCGGACGGCGCGACCTAGCTCTCGCGATCGAAGACCTTTCCGAGGATATCGTCGAGGGCATCTTGGACGGAAGCGTCGAGGATTTCACGTACGATCGCAAGCACGGCGAGCTGCCGACGCCGCAGATGAACATCACATACCTCGAGGAGAACTGGATGCGCGTCATCTCGCGCGAGCCCGACGGCAGCCGCTCCGTCGAGTACGTGCGCTCGCAGCGCCGGCACGAATGACGAGAGGTCGGGCAAAGCGCGTGCACTAATGCGGCGCGCATGCGCGCTCGCATCGTGATCACCGGTGTGTTCTTCATCGCCGCCGGTGCGGTGCATTTCATCCGCCCCGCGATGTACGAGAAGATCGTACCGCCGCAGCTCGGCCACGCGCCGGAGCTGGTCGCGATCAGCGGGATCGCCGAGATCGCGGGCGGACTCGGTCTGATGCTTCCGCGGACGCGCCGCGCGGCGTGTTGGGGTCTCGTCGCATTGCTCGTGGCGGTCTGGCCCGCGAACATCTTCATGGCCTTCGAGGCGGATCGTTTCGCCGCGGTGGCACCGGCGTGGGTTTTGTGGGCGCGCGTTCCGCTGCAAGTCGTCATGATCTGGTGGGTCGAACGCGCCAGCCGCTAACGCGCTACAACGGCATCCTCATCGCGAGCCGTCGATCACGTCGGTGCGCCCGGGGTGCGCGTCAGCACCGCCGTGCAGTATTTGCAGCGGCGTGCGTCCTGTGCGATCTCGCTGAGACACTCCGGGCACGTCTTGAGCGCGAGCACGGGTTCCGCGGGGTTGAACCGTTGCGCGATGCTGCGCAGCGGGACGACCACGGCGTAATAGATCACGAGCGCGTCGAGCAGAAACGTGATCAGCGCGTTGACGAAATCGCCGACCGGGAAGTGCGTGCTGCGAATCGTGAAGCCGAGCTTGGAGAAGTCGGGCTGACCGATGAATGCGGCGACCAGCGGGGTGAGGATGTCCTTGACGAGCGCGTTCACCACCGCCGTGAACGCCGAGCCGACGATGACGGCGACGGCGAGGTCCATGACGTTGCCGCGTGCGATGAACGTGCCGAATCCCTTGAACGTAGCGTCCTCCTTCGCGCCGAGCGCGCAGCGCGGCGTTCGCCGTCTCGCTCTACGGTTCCGGCGACCCCAAACGCCGTCGTAAAGACAATCTTTACGATGTCGCCGTCAAGGCTTTACGGGTCTCACCCGGTCGACTTCACTTTCCGGGGCTCCGGCCGATTATGCTAATCAGAGCAGCGCTCGTACCAGACGAGGGTGGTTTCGCACATGGATGTCCCCGACAACCTCGATACTTTTCTCCGTGACCTTCTCAAGGAAGAGGGTGGCGCGGTTCAACTCGACGACGAGGATAGAGCGTTCATCGACCGCATCCTCAAGTCGATCACGCAGGGCAGCAAAGGCGTGTTCGTCGTGCTGCACCCCAACGACCGCATGCAGTACATGCTGCTGAACACCAACCGGGCCGGCGCGATCGCGCTGCTCGCGAAGGTGATGCAGCGGACTGCCGAAGCGTTGGAAGCCGACCTCGACTGATTGCCCGCGCGCGCTCAGCGCGGCGTGAAGACCGCTCGGCCGGCGGACTCGTCGAGGTCGACGAGGTAGCGGTCCCACAAACCGATGCCGACGTGCGCGATCCCTTGCGTGCGGCGCACGACCGTCCGCGTCATGCCCAGCGCCAGCGGGCCGATGCGCACGTCCGGGATCTCCACGGTGATGACGTCGTCCGCACCGGCCATGCCGATCGCCTGGCCGCGCGCCACCACGGTCCACTGCGGGCCGACGCGATACGCGGCGTAGCCGATCGAGAGCACGGCCTCGTCGCCGGTGTCCAGCAGCGCGCGCGCGCCCTGCGGCCCGAACATCGTCTGCACGATCGGCGCGCCGTTGTGAAACGCCACCCGCACCGCGCCCGGCGGGTCGTTTCCGCCGGCCGGCGCGACGATGCGCGCGGTGCGGCCCGCGCGGTCGAGGATCAGCCGGACGCGCGCGAGCAGATCGCTCCCGATCACGACGTCGAAGCGCGCGGCGCGCGACGGCGGGACGACCGCGAAACGAACGTGCTGGAACCGCGCGGCGCCCACCTCGAGCGGCCCCGACTCGACGAACCCGGTCGCGAAGCGCGACTGGCCCGCGATCTCGAGCTCGCCGTGCGGTTCGAGCTTGAGCGTCTCGGCGAGCCCCAGCGTCATCGCGCTGGGCGTCGCCCCGCTGTCGAGCAGGCAGCGCACGGTGCGCCCGCCGACGGTGCACGAGACGATCGGGATCGGGTCGTCGCCCAGCCGCAGCGCCGCGTCGCCCGCAAACGTCGCCGTGGCGCCCAGCGGCGGCCCGAGCGGGTCCGGGACGACCTCGACCGCATCCAGCGGACCGGTCTCGAACGGGCCGCTGCGGTCGAGCGCAAATCTCGCGCCGCCGGCGCGAACCCCACGCCCGTACCCCGCGAGCGGGCGTCCTTCGGCGGTGTCGATGCGCGCCAGCGCGTTGGTGGCCGGGTCCACGACGGCGACGAGCTCGATGCCGTCCCGCGCCCGCACGCGCCAGCGCCCGGCACCGGCCGGTACGACGGTGCCGCCCGCGGCGCGAAACGCCGGCTCGGCAAACGCGTACGACGCGATCGCCGCAAGCGTGCGCTGCGTGAGCACCGCCTCGTCGACTTCCTCCGCCAGCGCCACGTCGTTGAGCGCGAACGTCCACTCTCGCGAACCGTCGAACCACGTTCCGCCGCAGACCCCCGCGACGCAACGGCGAAACAGCCGCTGCGTTCCCAGCACGTCGAGCGTCGTCGTAACCGTGCGGCCTTCGACCATGCGCGTGCCGGTCGCGCGCAGGTGCACGGCCGCAGCATGGCCGTTCGCGGCGGCGAGAACGCCGAGCAGCTCCGGCGGCG
>JAQBPK010000363.1 GCA_028287565.1 Vulcanimicrobiota bacterium | reverse complement strand
GGGACTCTACGGAATGGCGACGAGCCGCAATCTGATTCATCTGATCCTCTGTCTGTCGATCACGCAGTCCTCCACGTACGTGCTCATCCTCGAGATCGGGTACCGGCTCGGCGCCACGGCCCCGGTGTTCAGCGACGTGCTGCCCGGCACCCGCGCGGTCGATCCGGTCGTGGACGCGCTCACGCTGACCGACATCGTCGTCGGCGCGACGGTGACCGCGCTGTTGCTCGCGTTCGCGCTCCGGATTCACAAGCGTACCGGCACGCTCGATCCCGAGGCGCTGCGCGAGATGAGCGGATGAGCGCGAACATGCTCGCGCCGCTCGCGTTCGCCGTGCCGCTCGTCGTCGCCGCGGTGTGCGCGGGGATCGGCCCGTTCGTCCCGCGCCGCGTGCTCGACGCGCTCGCCTTCGGGGGGAGCGTGTTCAGCTTGGCGGCTTGCGCGCTGCTCGCGAGCGATGCGGCGCAGGGAACGGTCGTGCACTGGTTCGGCGGCTGGGAGCCGCGGCACGGGATCGCGCTGGGCATTGCGTTCGTGGTCGATCCCGTGGGGGCCGCACTCGCGGCGTTCGCCGCGTTTCTCACGACCGCCGCGATGGCATTCGCGTGGACGTACTACGACGAGTCCGGTCCGGCGTTTCCCGTGCTGATGCTCGTGTTCATGGCGGCATTGATCGGGTTCTTCCTGACCGGCGATCTGTTCAACCTGTTCGTGTTCTTCGAGCTGATGGGGGTTGCCGCGTACGCCCTCACGGCGTATCGCACCGAGGACGAGTCCGCCGTGATGGGTGCGCTCTCGTTCGCGGTGGTCAACAGCGCCGGCGCGTTCTTGATCCTGCTAGGAATCGCGCTGCTGTACGGACGCACCGGCGCGCTCAACATGGCGCAGATCGCGCATGCGCTCGGAGGACACGCCGACGGCCTGGTGCTCGTCGCGTTCGCGTTCATCGCGTGCGGGTTGCTGGTCAAGGCGGCGCTCGTGCCGTTCCACTTCTGGCTGGCCGACGCGCATGCGGTCGCGCCGACGCCGCTGTGCGTGCTGTTCTCGGGGATCATGGTGCAGGCCGGAATCTACGCGCTCGCACGCGTGTACTGGAGCGTGTTCTCCGGCGCGCTGGGCGAGCACGAAACGGCGCTGCGCGGCGTGTTTCTCGCGTTCGGCGTGGCGACGGCGCTGGTCGGCGGCATCATGTGCTTCGCGCAGCGGCATTTCAAACGGCTGCTCGCATTCTCGACCATCGCGCACACGGGCATCCTCGTGTGCGCGTTCGCACTGTTTCGCACGCAGGCGCTGGGCGGCATGTGGCTCTACATTCTGGGGCACGGGCTCGCGAAGGGCGCGCTGTTCATGTGCAGCGGCATCCTGCTCAACCGCTTCGGCAGCGTGGACGTGGAGGAGCTGCGCAACATCTTGCGCGGCCGCCCGTGGGTGACCGGTGCGATCGCGCTCGGCGCGCTGGCGCTCGCCGGTATGCCGCCGTTCGGCACGTTCGTGGGGACGGCGCTGATCGACGACGGCGCGCGCGAGCTCGGCCTGAGCTGGCTGCACTTCCCGCTGCTGCTCGCCGCCGCGCTGACGGGCGGCTCCGTGCTCAACGCGCTGGGCCACATGGCGTTCGGCTGGGGCCCGCCGCCCGACCCGCACGCGCAGACGCCGAAGCACGAGACGACGGAGACGAAGAAGAACGGCGGCTTCCCGTACGCGATGTACGCCGTTGCGGCGGTGCTCACGCTCGCGTCGTTCAGCGCGATGTTCGTCGGCGGAGCGCCGGCCGCCGCGCTCGGCGCCGCAGCGCGCTTTGTCGACCGGCCCGCACAGCTCGCGGTCGTGATGAACGGCGCATCAAGCGGCCCGCTGCCGCACGTTGCCGCGCCGCCGCTCACGGAAGCAATCGTGTACGGGTTCGCCACGACGCTGCTCGCGATGGCGTTCGCCGCATTCGCGCTGTTCGGGCATCGTCTTCCGGCTGCGCTCGCTGCATTGCGCCGCGGACCTGCGTTGATCGTCGAAGCGCTGCGCGCCGTGCACGACGGCGTCGTCACGGACTACATCGCCTGGCTCGCAGCGGGGACTGCGACGATCGGCGTGGCGCTGGCGGTACTGGTACGGTAATGCCTGAACGGGGACACTCCCGTCGTCCGCGAGCGGCTCTTCACAGCTTGTCCCTTCACTCAGGGGCGTGCCGCGCTAGGTAGGCGATTGGAAGCTCGCTTTGCTCTCAAACGGACACTGGAGGAGCGGGACGAGGTGTTTCGCAGTCGGTAATCGAAACAATCGAAACCAAGTTATACTTGTGTCGTTTATGGTAGCTGGAAGCATATGGTGAGCGAATGACTGAGATGACACTTATCGACGCCTCGCCGGCACAGCGGGCGGATATTCGCGGGTTCAATGACGCGATGGCGGCGGATTCATCGGAAGCACCGCTCCGCTATGGCTCTTTGCGGTCGCCTGATGGTAAGGACATTCCGGTCCCCGAGCCCCTCTATCGGGTTCTCGTTGAATCTGCCAGGGCGTTGATCGCGGGTTACCAAGTGATCGTTGCGCCGGTGCATCACCAGTTGACGACGCAAGAAGCCGCCGATCTCCTGAACATGTCGCGGACATATCTCGTGCGCCTCCTGGATCGTGGCGAGATCCCTTCTGAGAAAGTGGGACGCCACAGGCGCGTTGCATTCGGAGATGTGATGACGTACAAGAAGCGTCGAATGGCTGAACGCCGGGACGCACTCGTCAGTCTTATTCAAGAGGGTGAGGAAACGGGACTCTATGAGCGATTCGACGCCTCAAAGTGAAATCGGCCTAGCGATTCTCAAGAGCCAGGGGCGACCGAGGCGTGCACTCATCACTGGTTTCCCCGTTGTGCTCGATGCGTGCGTCCTAGTCAACCTGACGATACGCGATTTCATACTCTGGGCCGCGCACTTTGCGCTCTACCGTCCGGTATGGAGCAAAGATAT
This sequence comes from Vulcanimicrobiota bacterium, assembly GCA_028287565.1. Classification (GTDB taxonomy): domain Bacteria; phylum Vulcanimicrobiota; class Vulcanimicrobiia; order Vulcanimicrobiales; family Vulcanimicrobiaceae; genus Vulcanimicrobium. Next base: position 7,908 of record JAQBPK010000363.1, on the reverse strand, counting down.
CCTTGAAGAGGTCCGGCGCACAATGAACGGATTCGGCATCAGCGACGAGCGCATCGAATACACGATCGGAAAAATGAAGAGCGCTTTTCCTGAGGCTGAGGCGGACACGTACGAACCGCTGATTTCGGCAATGACCAATCACCCGAAAGATCGTCATGTTCTCGCGGCGGCCGTCGTATCAAAGGCGCAGTATATTGTAACGAACAATCTTCGCGATTTTCCCGCCGCCGCGTTGCGCCCGTATCGCATTGAGGCGCACGGACCGGATGACTTTCTTCGCGATCTTCTCGACGTCGATCCGGAACGTATGCTCGACGTCTTGGGAACGATCACCGCATCGAGAACGATGCCTCCCAAGACGGTCGATGAACTCCTCGCCGCTCTCGAACGAAACGGATGCGCCGGCTTTGCGAGCGACTTGCGGGACGCTTTACAACGTCACTACCACGATCGGTAAGGCGCGCCCGGCGCTCGTTCTGTAGCGAGCGGGCGGTCGGCTTCGTGTAAGCCCACAGTTCGCCGGGGTATCGCTCGAGAGCCGGATTTCTTTGACTTGGGAGGACGATGCGCGCGAAGAAGACGTCTCCGATGTCGTGGCCGCTGTTGCGGCAGTTCGGGCGCGATCGGCTCGCGCTCGGTGAGGCCGCGCAGTCGGCACGTACCGCTGCGATCGAGCCGCGGACTGCCACTGCCGACCGCGTCGTGCGTTCGATCTGTCCCTACTGTGCCGTTGGGTGCGGGCAGAAGGCGTACGTCAAGGACGGTAAGGTCGTGCACGTCGAGGGCGATCCCGACTCGCCCATCTCGCGGGGGCGGTTGTGCCCGAAGGGGTCCGCTACTCGTACGCTCAGCCAGAGCCCGCTGCGCGAGTACAAGGTGAAATACCGGCGTCCGTACGGCACCGCGTGGGAAGAGCTCGACCTCGATACCGCGGTCGACATGATCGCCGACCGCGTCATCGCGACGCGTGCGCAAACCTGGGAAGCCGCGGACGACAAGGGGCAGCCGCTGAACCGCACGATGGGGATCGCGAGTCTTGGCGGCGCGACGCTCGACAACGAAGAGAATTATTTGATGAAGAAGCTCTACACCGCGCTCGGTGTGGTGCAAGTCGAGAACCAGGCCCGCATTTGACATAGCAGCACGGTGCCCGGTCTGGGCGCCTCGTTCGGACGCGGCGGCGCGACGACGTTCCAGCAGGATCTGCAGAACGCCGACTGCATCGTGATCATGGGCTCCAACATGGCGGAGAACCATCCGGTGGGGTTCCAGTGGGTGATGGAGGCGCGTGAGCGCGGCGCCGAGGTGATTCACGTCGACCCGCGCTTCACGCGCACGAGCGCGATGGCGACGCAGCACGTGCGCATCCGGCCCGGCACCGACATCGCCTTCCTCGGCGGGATCATCAACTACATCCTCACGCACGAGCGCTGGTTCGACGAGTACGTGAAGGCGTACACCAACGCTTCCGCGATCATCGACGAGCGCTTCCGCGATACCGACGATCTGGACGGGCTCTTCTCGGGCTTCGTCGAGGAGAAGGACAGCTACGATCTCGCTTCGTGGCAGTACGAGGACCTCTCGCTGAAGGGCTCGGCCGGGCGGCGGATGGGTTCGGCGGCGAGCGGCAACAAGGAAGCGACGCATCCGCTCTCGCCGCGCGAGCAGGCCGCGCAAAAGCGGCTGCTCGAGCACGGCGAGCCGCCGCACTACGACCCGACGCTGCAGCATCCGCGGTGCGTGTTCCAGTTGCTCAAGAAGCATTACGCGCGCTACACGCCTGAGATGGTCGAGCGCATCTGCGGGACGCCGCGCGAGCAGCTCGTGCGCGTGGCCGAGGCGCTTTGCGCGAACTCCGGGCGCGAGCGGACCAGCGCGTTCTGCTACTCCGTCGGCTGGACGCAGCACACCGTGGGCGTGCAGTACATTCGGGCCGCGTCGATCGTGCAGCTGCTGCTCGGGAACATCGGCCGGCCCGGCGGCGGGATTCTCGCGCTGCGCGGGCACGCGTCGATTCAAGGCTCGACCGACATTCCGACGCTCTACGAGCTGCTGCCCGGGTACATTCCGATGCCGCAGGCCGAGCATGTCGACATGAAGACGTTCCTTGAGAAGTCGATGCCCAAGCACGGGCTGTGGACGCACATGGACGCCTACATGATCAGCCTTATGAAGGCGTGGTTCGGCGAGAACGCGAGCGCCGCGAGCGACTGGTGCTTCAACTACCTGCCGCGCATCACCGGCAATCACTCGACCTTCCCGAGCATCATGGGCATGCTGCTGGGCGACGTGAAAGGCTTTTTCGTCGTGGGCGAAAACCCGGCGGTCGGCTCGCCGAACTCCTCGCTGCACCGGCGGGCGATGGCGAACCTCGACTGGCTCGTGGTGCGCGATTTCTTCGAGATCGAGTCGGCGGCGTTTTGGTACGACTCGCCCGAGATCGAGACCGGTAAGCTGCGCGCGCAGGACGTCAAGACGGAAATCTTCTTTCTGCCCGCCGCCGATCATCTGCAGAAGCAAGGCTCGTTCACGAACACGCAGCGGCTGCTGCAGTGGCACCATCAGGCCGTGGAGCCGGAAGGTGATTGCCGTTCCGAGCTGTGGTTCTATTACCACCTCGGCAAGCGCATTCGCGAGAAGCTGCGCGACTCGGCTGAACCGCGCGACGGCGCGCTGCGCGATCTCACCTGGGAGTATACGACGCTCGGCGAGATCGAGGAGCCCGACGCGCACGCCGTGCTGCGCGAGATCAACGGCTGGGGCATGGACGGCAAGGCGCTCGGCACGTATCTGAAGCTAAAGCCCGACGGCTCGACCGCGTGCGGGTGCTGGATCTACTGCGGCGTGTTCGAGAACGAGCAGAACCATGCCGCGCGGCGCAAGCCGGGCAGCGAGCAGAGCTGGGTCGCGCCCGAGTGGGGCTGGGCGTGGCCGATGAACCGCCGCATTCTCTACAACCGCGCGTCGGCGGATCCGTCAGGGGAGCCGTGGAGCGAGCGCAAGCGCTACGTGTGGTGGGATGCGGAGAAGCGCACGTGGAGCGGCGAGGACGTTCCCGACTTTATTGCGGACAAAGCGCCCGACTACGTTCCGCCTGACGGCGCGAAAGGCGATGCCGCGCTCGACGGGCAGTCGCCGTTCATCCTGCAAGGCGACGGCAAAGGCTGGCTGTTCGCGCCGGACGGGCTCGTGGACGGGCCGTTTCCGACGCACTACGAGCCTGAGGAATCGCCTATTCGCAACGTGCTCTACGAGCGGCAGTCGAATCCCGTGCGCGAGCGGTGGGAAAGCGCGAACAATCCGTATCATCCGGCGCCGGGCAAACCGGGTGCGGCGGTGTTCCCGTACGTGAGCACGTCGTACCGGCTCACCGAGCACCACACCGCGGGCGGGATGTCGCGCAACGTGCCGCATCTTTCCGAGCTGCAGCCCGAGATGTTCTGCGAGGTGAGCCCGGAGCTCGCCGCCGAGCGCGGGCTGGAGAATGGCGGCTGGGCGACCATCGTGTCGGCGCGCACGGCGATCGAGGCGCGCGTGCTCGTCACCGAGCGCATTCCGGATTACGTGATCGACGGCGCGCCGACGCACGTCGTCGGGTTGCCGTACCACTGGGGCTCGCGCGGCATCTCCACGGGCGATTCGGTGAACGACCTGTGGTCGATCAGCGTCGATCCCAACGTGCACATCCAGGAGACGAAGGCGTCGTCGTGCGACGTTCGCGCCGGGCGGCGGCCGCGCGGCAAAGCGCTCACGGCGCTGGTCAACGACTATCGGCGTCGCGCCGGATTGCCGGTGGAGGAGTGATGGAGCTGTTCGATGCGACCGGCGCGGACCGCGAGACCGCGACGTACGATGAGCCGCAGGCGCGCAAAGGGTTCTTCACCGACACCACGCTGTGCATCGGCTGCAAGGCGTGCGAGGTCGCGTGCAAGGAGTGGAACCAGTTGCCGTCCGACGGCATGACATTCACCGCGCAGTCGTACGACAACACCGGCGAGCTGAACGGCACGACGTGGCGGCACGTCGCGTTCGTGGAAGAGTTGCGCAACGGCAAGGGCGGCGGCGACGAGCAGGTGCTGCGCGCGCAGGCGGGGCGCTGGCTGATGGAGTCGGACGTCTGCAAGCATTGCACGCATGCCGCGTGCCTGGACGTTTGTCCGACCGGGTCGCTGATCCGCACGGAGTTCGGCACGGTGGTCGTGCAGGAAGACGTGTGCAACGGCTGCGGCTACTGCGTGCCGGCATGCCCGTTCGGCGTGATCGACAAGCGCCAGACCGACGGTCACGCCGGGAAGTGCACGCTGTGCTACGATCGTCTCACGGACGGCGAGACGCCCGCGTGCGCAAAGGCGTGCCCGACCGAGTCGATCCAATTCGGCGATCTGGACGAGCTGCGAGCGCGCGCGGACGCGCGGCTGGAGAAGGTGCGCGCGAACGCCCACTTCCGCGATGCGAGCCTGTACCTACGCGGCGACGACGACGGGATCGGGGGCGGCGGCGCGTTCTTTCTGCTGCTCGACAAGCCGGAGGTGTACGGGTTGCCGCCGGACCCCGTCGTCACGACGCGCGACCTCGGCGCGATGTGGCGCGTCGCCGGCAAAGCGGCGCTGGCGCTCGTCGGCGTGACCGCGCTCGCGGCGCTGGGAGCGCGAAAGTGACCGCGCAGGCGAACGGTGCGGCGAGCGCGTCGTATTACGGGCGGCCCGTCGTCAAGCCGCACGTCTGGACGCCGATGATTCCGTGGTATTTCTGGATCGGCGGGATGGCGGGCGCGGCGAGCGTTCAGTGCGTCGCGGCGCGAGTACGCGGCGAACACGACCTTGCCGTCGTGTACAAGCGCGCCGCGCTCGCGGGCGCGATGACGGCACCGGTGCTGCTCATCGCCGATCTCGGCGTACCGGCGCGCTTCATGAACATGCTGCGCGTGTTCAAGCCGACATCCCCGATGAGCGTGGGTTCGTGGATTCTCAGCGCGTTCGGCGCAGCGGTCACCGCGTCCACGCTCGCGGAGCTGCTGGGCTGGGAGCGCACGTCGCGCGCGCTGGAAGTCGTCACGGCGTCATTCGGTCCCGGACTGACCGTCTACACCGCGGTGCTGATCGCCGACACCGCGACGCCGGTGTGGCACGAGGCGTACGACACGCTGCCGTTCTTGTTCGCGGCCAGCGGCGTCGGCGGAGCGGGTGCAATCGGCAGCGCGTTCGCACCGGCAGACCAGACCGCGTTCGCGCGGCGGCTGATGATCGCCGGCGCATTCGGCGTACCGATCGTCGGCCACCTGATGGAGAAGCGGCTGGGGCGGTTCATGGCCGAACCGTACCGCACGGGCAAAGCGGGCAGCTTCCGCCGCGTCGCGGAGTTCTTGTCCCTCGCCGGCGGCGCGATCGGCCTGCTCGGCGGGAAAAACCGCACGGCGCTGCGCGGCGCGGCGGTGTGCGTCGCAGCATCCGGCGTGTTCGAGCGCTTCGCGGTGAGCGCGGCGGGAACGCAGTCGGCAAAGGACCCGAAATACGTCGTGCAACCGCAGCGCGAGCGCGTCGACGAGCGCGAGCCGGCAAGCGTCGATACGTGATCGCGGGCGTCCCGGCGCGGCGGCCGTCGAACGGCGGAGATTCAGCTCGCTTCCGCGTTCCTCGTGTTGGCGTAGGTGCTCCACGGGTTGATGCGGGCTTGTTCGATTGCGGCGTCCAGTGCTTCGAGCTTGGTGCGGTTGCATCCGCACGGGAGGCCGTTTCCGTGGCATCCTGATTCATCGTGGCGGGTGAGATCGTGGGCGCACTGGCAGTCAACCAGGTAATCCATGTGCTCATTCTCCGTTACGATCGGCCCGTGGCCGGCAGGTTCCGTCAGTCGCTTCCTTCTCTAGCGGCTTCGGCGGTTGCAGTGTACCGTAGCGCTCGGTTCGTTACGCAGGTCTCTACGGCTCCGCTGCTCTAGGACCAATTTCCTAAGATGACCCAACGTGTGAAACTCGGCATAACGCAGCGCCTGACGCTGCTGTGGAGCGCGCTTTTCCTCGTCGCGCTCGTGCTCTCCGCGGCGCTCGCAGCAGAGTTCGTCGCTCGCTCGGCGCAAGACGCGCTCGATCAGCGTTTGCTCGCGCAAGCCGCGCTTGCCGCGGGGAGCATCGACCAAGGCCACTCGCGCATCGACGCCGATTTGCCAAAGCCGCTGCTCGCGGAGTCGGCACTCGTCGTCTACAAGAACGGCGTCCCCGCTCAAGTCACCGGTGATGCTCCGCCGCGCAGCGTCCTCCGCGCCGCCGCGGCGCTTCCGCTCGACACGCCGGCCACCATCGCGTCGCCCCGTCCGTACCGGGTCGTCGTCCATCCCGCCAGCGACGCGCCATCGCTGCGGATCGCCGCCTTCGCGTCCGAGGAGCCGGTGCGGGAAGAGGTGTCGCGCTTGCGGCGGACGTTCGTCCTCATCGGCGTGCCGTTAGCGATCGTGGCGATCTTCGCCGGATGGTTCTTGGCGCGGCGCTCCCTCGCTCCGATCGACCGGCTGACGCGCACGGCGGCCGACGTCGCGCGCACCGGGCGGTTCTCCGCGCGTTTCGCGGTGCAGACGCAGGACGAGCTCGGGCGGCTCGGTGCCACGTTCAACGCGATGCTCGAGAGTCTCGAAACGACGTACGAGCGCGAGCGCGCGTTCATCGGCGACGTTTCGCACGAGCTGCGGCAGCCGCTGACCGCGATCACCGGCGAAGCGGAGCTGGCGCTGCAGCGGCCGCGCGACCCGGCGCACGACGGCGAAACGCTCCAGCGCATCGAGGAGCGCGCCTCGTCGCTGCACGCGCTAATCGACGATCTGCTCGTTCTCGCGCGCGCCGACGCGCGTGCGCTCGGCACCGGGACCGGCGAAGTCAGCGAAACGCTAGCGGAGGCGTGCAACGCGGTTCGCCCGTTCTATCCGAACGTCACCGTGACGGTGCAGGTCAGCGACGAACCGCTCACCGTCGCGATTCCCGCCCCGCTGCTCGTCCGGCTGTTCGGGAACATCGTGCGCAACGCGGTGCAAGCCGCGCGGTCGGGCGTCACCGCCACCGCGGCGCGCGAGGGCCGCGACGCCGTCGTGACGATCGACGACGACGGCCCCGGCATTCCGCAAGCGGCGCGCAGCCGGCTCTTTCGCCGCTTCGAGCGCATACCGCGCGACGAGCATCATGCCGGAACCGGGCTCGGTCTCGCCATCGCCGCCGCCATCGTCGCCGTCGGAGACGGCTCAATCGCCGTGGATAGCGCACCGTCCGGCGGCGCGCGGTTCATCGTGCGTCTGCCGCTGCTCGCCTGAACCGGTATCCGAAACCGCGCACGGTCTCGATGGCCGCCGACGTCTTCGCGCCGAGCTTGCGCCGCAGCCGCCCGATCATGACGTCGAGCACGTTCGAGCTGGCCGCGAACGCGTTGCCCCACACGCGTTCCTCGATGTCTTCGCGCGACAGCGCGATCCCCGCGTTGCGCACCAAGTACTCGAGCAGCGCGTACTCGCGCACGGTGAGCGTGATCTCCCGTCCGGACTCCCACACGGCGCGCGCCTGCGTATCGAGCGTGAGCGTCCCTTCGAGGAAGCGCGCCGCGCTTTGCGTGCCGCGGCGGCGCACGATCGACCGCACGCGCGCCAGCAGCTCGTCGACGTGAAAGGGCTTCACGAGATAATCGTCCGCGCCTGAATCGAGCCCCGTCACACGATCGTCCACCGCATCGCGCGCCGTCACCATGAGCACCGGCGTATCGTCCTTCGCCTCGCGCAGACGCCGCACCACGTCGATGCCCGAGATATCCGGTAAGTTCCAATCCACGACGGCGAGGTCGAATCCGCCGTCCGCCGCGTGCGCGTCGCCGTTCGCGCCCGAAGCCGCTGCGACCACGTCGTAGCCGCCGGACTCGAGCGCGCGCACGATCACGC
>JAQBPK010000354.1 GCA_028287565.1 Vulcanimicrobiota bacterium | reverse complement strand
CGGGCGCTCCGCGCTTCGCCAGCGCGCTCGCCGACGCGCTCAAGCCGGCGAACCCCGCGCTGGGTCTCCAGGCCGGCGGCCCGGATGCGCCCGGGAGCGGCGCGCCCGCCGTGGTGTCCGCGCCCGTTCCGCCCGCGCAGATCGACGCGCTGGTGGAGCAAAATGCCGCGACCTGGCAGGTCGATCCGGCGCTGATCAAAGCGGTCATCGCGAACGAGTCGGGCTTCAACGCGAACGCGACCTCGCCGGTCGGCGCGCGCGGCCTCATGCAACTGATGCCCGAGACGGCCGCCGGTCTGGGCGTGCGCGATTCGTACGATCCCGCGCAGAACGTCGCCGGCGGCGCGCGCTATCTGCGCGGCTTGCTCGACCGCTTTCACGGCGACAAGCGGCTGGCGGTCGCCGCGTACAATGCAGGTCCCGGCGCGGTGGAGAAGTACGGTGACGTTCCCCCGTATGCCGAGACGCGCAACTACGTCCAAAACGTCCTGGCTTCGTTCGACAAGTACAGCAGCGCTCGTTAGCGCTGCGCTGCTTTCGTTCGCAGCACTCCCCGCCGCTGCCAAGCGCGCGGCGGATCCCGACGTGCCCGTCGAGACGGTCATCGCGGCGTACGACCGCGCCACGCACGCCGACGAAGTGAAGACGTTCGCCGCGGAAGGAACGCTCACGGGCCAGGGATTGACCGGAACGTTTCGCATCGTGCGCGACGGAACGAACGAACGCGAGGACGACGTGCTCGGCCCGCGCCACGAGACGTCGATGCGCGTCGGCGACCGGCTGTACGTGCGCAACGCGAACGGCAACGTGCGCGAGCTGCGCGGCTATCTGCGCCGCCGCGCGCTCACCGAAGAGATCATCGACTCGGGTGCGTTCGTGAAGCATCCCGAGCTGACGCGCTTCGCCGGTTGGGCCGATTTCAACGCGATGAAGGCGTGGCGTCTGGAAGTGAAAGCGCCCGGCGGCGAGCCCGAGACGCTGTGGATCGATCCGTCGAGCGGGTTGCCCCTGCGCATGGAATATCTCGACGGCGACGGCCCGTCGTTCATCGAGTACGCCGACTGGCGCGACGTCAAAGGCCGCAAGATCGCGTTCCGCAACACGCTCACCGACGGCGACCGCCGCTTCGACACGGTGCAGCAGACGAGCTCGGTGCGCGTGGACGAGCCGGTCGACGCGTCGAACTTCGCACCGTTCGTGCCGCGCACGCTCGCCGGCGACCGCATTCACGTCGTGCCGCTGATCGAGCGCGGCTCGCACGTCGGCGTGAACGTGCGCATCGCGAACAAGGACTGGTTCTTTTTGCTCGACACGGGCGCGCAGTCGATCCTGCTCGACACCGCGGTGCTCAAAGCGGCGGGCATCGCGGGACAAGGCGCGATGGAAGTGCGCGGCGCGGCGCGCAGCGGCGGGCTCACCGTCGCGACGCTGCCGCATCTGGAGATCGACGGCGCGAGCATGGACGACGTCGTGGTCTCGTCGCTCGACATCGCGCGCAACCTCGGCGGCGGGCTGAAGCTCGACGGCATTCTGGGCTATCCGTTCTTCGCGTCGGCGGTCGTCGAGATGGATTTCGCCAAGCACCAGATGCGCTTCGGACCGCCGGGCTCGTTCGTGCCGCAGGGAACGCAAGTCGGGCTCGACGTGGACCGCGAGCTCGCCGAGGCGACGCTGCGCGTCAACGGGCGGCTGGACGCGCCGTTCATCGTCGACACGGGCAACAGCGGCGAGATGCTGCTGTACCGCCCGTTCCTGGAAGCGCATCCGGGAATCGTCCCGTTCTCCGCGTCGTCGTCGTGGAACTACGGCATCGGCGGCGCGAACGCGACGTACCACACCTCGCTCGACACATTGCGCCTTGGCGGCTACGACCTGTTCCACCGCAACGTGGACGTCGTGCTCGCCAAGGACGGCGCGTTCGCCGACCGCGTCGATGCGGGCAACGTGGGTTTGGGCGTGCTGCGCAACTTCGTCACGACGTTCGACATCGGGAACGCGGCGATGTACGTCGCGCCGAGCGCGTCGTTCGACGACGGTCGCCGCCGCACCGCGCGCAACTAGGGATGCTCTGAAGAAGTCCCGCCCCAGTCGCCGCCGGTCTTTCCGCCGGACTCTTCGTCGCTGCGTCGGTCACAATGCTACGGCATTGCTCCCTCCTCGCTCCTCGATCCGACGAAAAATCCTCGGCGGCTTTGTGGGACGCGACTTCTTCAGAGCATCCCTGGCAATACCGCGGTAACGCCCGGGTCACGGGCGTGCGGTACGGTCGGGGCGGAGGCACCGACCGAAATGCAGCAGACCAACGGCGTCGCGGTGCTCGCGACGCATCTCGCCCACACGGATCACCGCGCGCTCTCGCAAGCCTGGTACAGCGCGCTTCACCTCGCCGACCGTACGCCGCCCGCACGCGCGCGACCGTCGTCGGCGGACATCTCAAGCGCGCATGATGCAGCGCAACGTGCGCGCGCCGCGTGCGGCGGATCCCCGGACCGTACCGCCGCGGGCGGCGACCACAGATCAGGTGCACGCGGCGAACGCGGGGCGCACCTGCGCGGTGAACACGACGCGAGCTCGCGCGGTGAACGGGCCGCGGACGAACGCGGCGGACGAGCCGCGCCATGCACGGCCACAGTTCCCGCGCGTCACGCCGATCCGGCCGCCGACGCGCATGATTCTGACGCGCTCGCGCGACACGGCGAGCGCAACGCCGGCCGACACAGACCGGCCGCCGGAGCGGCGTCGTTCACCATACAGGCCGCGGGTGGGCGCGTGCATGTCGTCGTTCGCAGCGACGGCGAGCGCACGCGTGTCGTCGCGGTCTGTGCGCCTCCGCTGCGCGAGCGCGTCGAGCGTGCGCTGGCGCAGGTTCGGTTCCTGCTTGCCGGCAGCGGCGTGCGCGCGGAGGTTGCGTGATGATCGGCGCATCGCCGATCGACGCGTACGAGCGCGTCCTCTCGCGCGCGCACGACTTGCGCGACGCGTTCCGTGCCGGCGCGGTTCCACTCAACGACGACGTGCGCACCGCGCCGTACGTCACCGCGTCGAGCGATCCGCTGAGCGTCGTTCCGCCGCCCGGCGCATGGTTCGTCACGCGCGGCGCCGACGGCGTGCGGGCGTACGAGCGCGACGGCTCGCTCTCGCTCGAAGACGGCGTGCTGCGCACGCGGACGGGCGCCGACGTGCTGGGCTATCCCGGCGGCCAGGCGCGCGGCGCCGTGCCGGTTCCGCTGCGCGTGCCGGACACCGATCGCGCGCTCGGACGCGCCGCCGGCGCGCGCATCGAGCAGGACGGAAGCGTCGCCTACACACGCGCCGCGATCGACCCGCGTACCGGTGCGCGCGGCGCGGAGCGCATCGTGCTCGGCCGCGTGGCGCTCGCGCGCTTTCCCGCCGGAACGCAGC
>JAQBPK010000334.1 GCA_028287565.1 Vulcanimicrobiota bacterium | reverse complement strand
CCGCCGACGTCCCCAAGTGCCACGCCGCGACGGACGGCAGCTCCTCGTCGACGAGCCGGTATCCGAGCAGCTGCGCGACGCGCCGCGACACCGCAAGCGCGTCCGCGCCGTACACGCGCGAGATCGTCACGATCACGCGAAATACTCGTCGTCGAGCAGCGGTATCGCAACGCCGGGCACCGGCGCTTCGAACGCGAACACCGCGCCCCACAGCGGATCCGGACTGAGATCGCCCGTGCCGAACTGCTTCGCGGCGCTGGTGACGTACGCCGTGCGCAGATCGTCGCCGCCGAACGCGATCATCGTGACGTTGGGAACGGGAATGCGCACCTCGCGCTCGATGCGCCCGTCCGGCGTGAAGCGCACGATCTTGCCCGCGCCGTAGACGGCGCTCCAATAGCAGCCGTCGGTGTCCGTCGCGGCACCGTCCGGGCCGCCGTTCTGCGCTTCCACGCGCGCGAACGCGCGGCGCTCGCCGAGCACGCCGTTCTCCATGTCCAGCACGTCGTGCGCGTACACGTCCCACGCCGCCGTGTCGGCGTGATACATCGTTCGCCCGTCGGGACTCCATGCCAGCCCGTTCGAGATGCGCACGGGGGCCGACTTCGCGCTCCATTCGCCGTTCGATGCGATCCGGTGCAGCGGCCCGGTTTTCGGTCCTTCGCCGCGCCGGTCGAGCGGCATGAACGCCGGGCCCACCCAGAAGCGCCCCGCCGGATCCGTCTTGCCGTCGTTCAGGAAGAACCGGTGCGCGTCGAACGGCGTGGGCGCGAACGCTTCGAGCGCCGCAGTGCGCCGGTCGAACCGGAACAGGCCGGTGCGCAGCGCGATCAGCATGCGATCGCTCGAGCCGAGCGCGAACGAGCCCGTGTCCGCCGGCATCGACCACGTTTCGTCCGTTCCGGTGCGCGGGTCGAAGCGGTGCAGCAGCTGGCCGAACGTATCGCACCAGTACAGCACGCCTTCGTCCGCGGACCAGGTGGGGCACTCGCCGTTCGCCGCGTGCGCGCGCAGGACTGTGTCGACGCCGTTCGTCATCGCACCCAAATCATACCGGCAGCTTGATCCCGAACTCGATGATGCGGTCCGGCGGGATGCCGAGCGAGTCGGTGAGCGGCGTGGCGTTGCGCATCATGAAAGCGAGCAGCCAGCGGCGCCAGGTCGGAAACGCGCGCGACGCGTGGACCGGAACGATGCGCGGGCGCGCGAGGAAGTAGTCGGCGTCCTCAAGGTCGATCTCGGGCGGAACGTGCGGGCGGCAGTGCGAGAGGATGTCGTTGACGTCCGGTGTCTCCATGAAGCCGTAGTACGCGGTGACGCGGGTGAGGCGCGGCACGATCTGCTCGATCTTCACGCGGTTGGGCGGATCGACGTACGGCCGCCGGGTGACCGTGATCGTGAGCAGCACGACTTCCTCTTGCAGCATCCGCGTGCGCAGCCAGTGATGGCGCAGGATGAACGGTATGCCGTCGGGATGCGGCGTGAGGAAGATCGCGGTGCTGTCTTCCTTGGTAGCCGGCTTGTCGTCGACGAGCCGCACGAACTCCTCGACCGGCGTCGAGAGCGCGGCGAGCGCCTTCGCGAGACGCCGCCGTCCCGAAACCCACGTGGTGAACAGCGTGAACACGATCACCGCGATGCCGACCGGGATGTAGCCGCCCTCGAAAAACTTGGGCAGGTTGCCGATCAGGAACGCGCAGTCGACGATCAGGAAGAGCCCGACCAGCGGGACGATCATCGGCAGCGTCCATTTGAAGCGCTCGCGCAGCACCCAGCCGATCACCAGCGAGTCGGCCAGCATCGTCACGGTCACCGCCAGGCCATATGCCGCGCCGAGCCGGTCGGAGCTGCGGAACACGACCACCAGCGTCAAACACGCGATGGCGAGCGCGACGTTCACGAACGGCATGTAGATCTGGCCTTCCACGGTGTGCGACGTGTGCACGATTCGCAACCGCGGCAGATAGCCGAGCTGCACGGCCTGCTGCGTGAGCGAGAACGCGCCCGTGATCAGCGCCTGCGACGCGATCACCGTCGCCGCCGTCGCGAGCATCACCATCGGCATCAGGAGCCAACCGGGATAGAGCGCGTAGAACGGGTTGCCGAGCACGTGCGGATCGCCGAGCGTGAGCGCGCCCTGTCCGTAGTAGTTCAGCAGCAGCGCCGGCAGCACGACTGCGTACCACGCGACCCGAATCGACGCGCGGCCGAAGTGCGCGAGGTCGGCGAACATGGCCTCCACGCCCGTCACGCACAGCACGACCGCACCGAGCACGAGGATCGCGGCGAACCCGTTGTGCGTCATGAAGCCGAGCGCGTACAGCGGGTTGAGCGCGACGAGCACGTACGGATCGTGCGCGAGCGCGACGGCGCCGCCGATCCCCATCGCCGCGAACCACAAGATCATCACCGGCCCGAACACCGAGCCGATGCGCCCCGCGCCGCGCGACTGCACGAGGAAGAGCCCGACGAGAATCGCCACGGTGACCGGTACGATGAACGCATGCGCGGCCGGTGTTCCGACGCCGATCCCTTCAACCGCGGAAAGCACGGAGATCGCCGGCGTGATCACGCCGTCGCCGAACACCATCCCGGCCGCGAACAGCAGCATGTAGGTGACGGCGGTCAGCGGCGCCGGGATGCCGATGCGGCTGGTGGGGCGCAGCTGCGCGAGGAGCGCGAGCGTCCCGCCTTCGCCCTCGTTGTCGGCGCGCAGCACGATCGTCGCGTACTTCACGCACACGACCAGGATCAGCGCCCAGGTGATCAGCGAAAGGATGCCGAGCACGTGCTCGGGCACCGCCGTGAAGCCGCGGCCGGTGGTGAAGCATTGCTTGAACGCGTACAGCGGGCTGGTGCCGATGTCGCCGAACACGACGCCCAGCGCGGCGAGCGCCAGCGGTGCGAGCGGCATCTCGTGCGTCGGGCCGGGCTCGGACGAGCGCGTCCGCGCCGGCAGCGTGGCATCCATACTCCCGGTAGCTACCCGTTCATACGGCTGCCCGCATCAAATCTCGACCGTCACGCCGAGCTCGATGCGGCGCTCGGCCTTGATGCGCAGATCGTCAGGGAGCGGGCGAGCGTTCCGCTGCAGTGCGGCGAACAGCTCCCGCCGCCAGTCGGGCATCCCGTGCTTGGGTGCCGGCTCGATCTTCGGATCGGCGTAAAAGAACGAGGTGTCGTCGCGGTCGAGCTGCAAGCCAAACGCGTCGCATGCGCGCAGGATCGGATCGATGCGCGGCGTCTCCATGTAGCCGAACCGCGCGA
>JAQBPK010000287.1 GCA_028287565.1 Vulcanimicrobiota bacterium | reverse complement strand
CGGCGCGGGCGCGCGACGGGCTTGCGCGGCGCGCCGTCGGCGTGCGGGAACAGCGCGAGCGTCGTGAGCGGCGCGCCGCAGAAGAAGCCGACCAGGTCGGCGGCGAGCTCGTTGAGGCCGTCCGGCGTTGCTGGGACGCCGGCACTGAGCACGCGTTCGCCGCCGTGGCACAGCGCGACGGTTGCCGTCGACATGCGGTGCCATGCCAGGTCCGCGGTGATGGCGCCGCGGCCGAGGTGCACGCCGTTGATCAAATACACGACGCGCACTTCGGGGAGCAGCGCGGCCAGCGCGGCGACGAGCTCGTCGACGAACGTCTGCGCAGAAAGGCTCGAGCCGTCGATCTCGTCGTGGCGCGCAACGGTGGAGCGCATCATATCAGGCGTTTGAAAACGTCGAGGATGCGCGGGTCGGGTGGAGCCTCACGGCCGGTCCTCCTGTACGACGAGTTGTCGGCCGGCCCGTCTGCGCACGTTAGCTTCTCGCGGCTGTGTGGGCCGGATCATTACGCACGTTTACCGTGCTGTTACCGTCACGGCGATATGGTCGCGCTGAAGAGGTAGACGAAGCCGGCCGGGTGCGCGCCGGATTGCCTCTCGATCTTTACGATCTTCGACCGGCCCTTGCTGGAGGGCAGGAGGTATTTTCGTATGTCGCTCACACGAGCCGTGCTCCTCGGAGCAGCCGTCACCGCGGTCCCGGCGACCGCGTTCGCGCAAACATCACCGCAGCTCACGAGCGAGAGCCGTGCGGTCACGGCGTTCTCGTTCGCACAGATCGACCAGTCCGGCATATCGCTGACGGGTCCGAAGACGCTGGTCGTCACGCGGATCAACCCGCTCCGGTACGAGGGAGCGCATTTGGCCGGAACCACCGTGACGGACGACCAAAGCGGCGCCGCCGCGGTGGCCAAGGGGCTCGCTAGCGCGTTCAACTTCGGCAACGGCGCAGCGAATGCGCCGAATACGTCGAGCACGAACCCGCCGCAAGCGAATGATTTGAATGTCGACATGGTCGTGGTGATGAGACGCGCAGCAGACGCTTGCAGCGAATCATCGCTCGGTGTGGAGCAGCCGCCCCAAGCCTTCGCGGCGTGTTTCGGAACGGTGCTCGAACGCGTCGTTCTGGCGGAGACGCAAGCCGCCCAGGACGGACGCTTGATCGCCAAGACGATTCTCGACGTGGATTCGACGCTACACAACGCAGGCTTGCCGTCTCCCGGCTCAGCGAACGGTACCGATAGGGCCGACTACCGAACCGCGAGACGCATCGCAAGCGCAGCAACAGCGCAGCTCACCGTGCAAGGCGAGCTCGGTAGCGCATGGCCGCGTGTCGGCGCGGCGGATCTCAGTGCGAAGATCCTCGCGAAGAACGTCGCTTTGAGCCAAGCGTCCGGCAAGAACAAAGATGCCATCGCGGCGCTCAAGCAGGTCTCCGACGCTTTGGCCCCGTTGCTCGACGACGGTAAGCGGCGCCAAGCCTACGACACCGTGATCAAGGCGCAGAACGACTGGCTCACGCGGATAAGCGCGGTCGCCGGCGACGGCACGCTGCGCATGTTCGAGACGCCGCCGCTCACCGTCGGCTGCAACAACCAGCTCTTCGACCAGCACACGACCGTCGCGTGGAAGGCGACGGACCTGGTGGACACGACGAAAACCGCGCCGGTGTCGCTCAACGTCGCCACCGTCAACTGCTACTCGCGCATCGCGGTGGCGCAGGGAGCGATCCTCGCGCCGCGCGGCACGACGGACTACAGCTTGGCGACGCCTGCGGGAAGCAGCTCCGCGGGGATGCAGACGATCTACGCGTCGGCCGCCGGCGGCCACGACGCCGGCGCCACGCCCGCGATGATGCATTTCCGCATCACCCCGGACTCGGAACGCGTCGCGCTGCATTTCACCTGGGCGCCGTTCTCGGTTCAAAAGCAGTTCGCCGGTGCGTCGCTCTCGTTCAGCCGGTTCTTGTTTTTGAGCGCAGGCGTGATGCGAACCGAAGTGACGACGCTCGCGAACGGCTTCGCGCCCGGGCAGAGCGTACCGGCCGGCACGACGCTTTCGACGGCGAAGTCGTATCCGGCGCGGTTCGCGTACGGGCTTTCCGTGAACGTGCCCGCCGCCATGGCGTCCGGCAGCTCCAAGACTGCGAAGGGTGCGAAAGCCGGCGAGAACCCGCCCAATCCCGCCGCGGCGCCGGGCGCGCAGCCGAATGCACCGCCCGCCGCGACGCCGCCGCGGCAGCGCTGATTCGGGCGCGTCAGCGTGAACGTGCGGGACTTTCGCTCGCAAGACCGGGAAGGCGGCGATGCCAGTCCGTGAGCGATTGAAAACCGCGGCCCAGCGAGAATGCCGCCGCCGGCGTGCCGCCGATCGCGATCGCCTGCATGCCGAGCGGCATTCCCGCGGGGCCGAAGCCGATCGGTATCGCGCAGACGGGGAGTCCGAACGCGCTTGCCGGGGTGACGAGCGGAATCGTCTCGTCGCGAAAGGTCGGCGGTGCGGGCATGACCGGCGCTTCGGCGCCGACCGATGGCGCGAGCGCGACGTCGTAGCCGCCGGTGGCCGCCGCCCACGATGCTCGCGCGTTCGCGACGACCGCGCGAGCGTCTGATTCTTGCGCCTCGCCGACGGCCAGCGCATATGCGACGCGCGCGCGGACGTCGTCACCGTACTCGTGCTCGTGGTCGGCGAAGAACGGCGCGTGGACGAGAGCGGCGGCGCGCTGCTGGATCGTCGCGACCGCGCCGGCGAGCGCATCGTCCCACCACGACACGTCGTCCACCACGATGCCGCCTGCGCCCAGCGCTTCGACGGCTGCGTCGAGCGCCGCGGTAACGGATGCGTCGACGCGGTCCCAGCGGCCGCCGCGCAAACGGCATGCGCGCCGAACCGGCGTGGGCGGAACGGGAGCGTCCGCGAGAACTTCGTACACCTGCTGGACCGTCCGGAGATCGCGGGCGAACGGGCCCACGGTGTCGAGCCCGACGGCGAGCGGAAAGATGTCCTCGATCGGCAGCGCGCCCGTTGCGGGGCGAAAACCACTGATGCCGTTGAGCGCCGCGGGGATGCGAATGGAACCGAGCGTGTCGGTGCCGAGCGCGATGTCGCACAGACCGGCTGCGACCGCGGCGCCGGAGCCGCCGCTGGAGCCGCCGGCGGTGCGCGTGGGATCCCACGGGTTGCCGGTGCGGCCGAAGTGCGGGTTCTCCGTGGTGATGCCCCAGGCGAACTCGTGCGTGTTCGTCTTCCCGATCACGAGCGCACCGGCCGCGCGCAGCTTCGCGACGACGGGCGCGTCGCGCTGCGGGTCGCGGCGGAAGAAGGACGAGCCGGCGCGCGTCGGCAGGCCGGCGACGTCGATGATGTCTTTCACCGCGAGCGTGCGGCCGTGGAGCGGACCGCGCCCGGCAGGCGGCAGCGCGTCGAGACGGGCGGCTTCGCGCGTGACGGCGTCTTCGTCGACCGCGACGTAGCAGCGCAGGAGCTCGCCGGTCGCGCGGATGCGCGCAAGCAGCGCCCGCGCGCGCTCGGTAACGGTCGAATCGTCGTGCATCGTGGTGCACCGCTTTGGCGCGGGCGCGGCGA
Organism: Vulcanimicrobiota bacterium; assembly: GCA_028287565.1. Taxonomy (GTDB): domain Bacteria; phylum Vulcanimicrobiota; class Vulcanimicrobiia; order Vulcanimicrobiales; family Vulcanimicrobiaceae; genus Vulcanimicrobium. The sequence goes on along the minus strand of JAQBPK010000287.1, from coordinate 11,762 downwards.
TATCCCACGCGGCGCGGCGTAAACCGGATCGGACGCTTTCCGGACGCTGCGAGGACGGCGCGTGGCATACGCTGGCGGCACGTTGCACACGGGGAGCGTGCCGCATGGAAATAGCGATCTCGAACGGTGGTCCGTCGGTTGACGTCGGAGTGCTCGATGGAACGTTTACGGTGGGCGGGGAACCGGAGACGCTCGCACCGCGCGAGCATGCGTTCATCGCGCTCTTGGCCGTGTCGCCGCGACCCCGTTCTGCGGCGAATCTTGCCGAGGCGTTATGGCCCGAGCGCGACCCCGAGGCGGCACGGAAGTGCGCGAAGGTGTATGCGAACCGCGTCCGCATGCGGCTCGGACGACGGGATGCCGTCATGTGCGGCCCGCGCGGATACCAGCTCGGCATCGCGGTCCGCGCCGACACGCACCGCATCGAAGCGATGATCGCGCGCGCGAAGACGCGCGGTGTGCTCGGCCCCGACCGGCCGCGCGCGAACGATGCGCTCGAGCGGCTCGCCGCCGTTGCGGAGCCCGTGCGCCGGGTCGCGGAGCTCGAGCGCTATTTCGCGCGGCTTGCGAGCGAGCTCGCGTCGCTCGTGTTCGAAGACGCGTGGCGGCGCCGCGACTATCACGGAGCGGCCGGCGCGGGCCTGCAGCTCGCCGCGTTCGATCCGTGCGAGGAGCTCGGGCGGGAGCTGGTGATTCGCGCTCAGCTCGCGCTCGGTGACGAGCTCGGCGCGGTGCGCACGTATCGCGACTACGCGCGCACGCTGCGGGACGAGCTCGACGCGGAGCCCTCCGAGCGGGTGCGTGCGCTGATAACGTGAGCGCGGAGGTCGCGTGCCCGAGCGGAAGGAACACCGCCGCGTCAGGCAATGGGTGCGAGACCGAACTCAGACCGCGTGCTCGAGATCCGGCTCCTCGGCGAACCGCTTCTGTCCTATCGCGGCACGGCGCTGCCGTTCCGTGCACCGCGCCGCGCGCTGGCGTTGCTGGCGTACCTGGTGCTGCATGCGGGCGAGCTTCAGCGCGACCGCGTGGCGTACGCGCTGTGGCCGGACGTCGCGGAAGACCGTGCAAAAGATAACCTGCGGCGCCATTTGCACCTGCTTCAGGCGGCGTTGCCGGATGCGGCAGTGTGGTTGCGCGCCGGCCGGCGCACCGTCGCTTGGAACGGGAACGGCCGGGCGTGGGTCGACGCGCTCGTGTTCGACGCAGGCGGCGAGCTCGACGACGACTCCGCGGTTGAGCTCTACCGCGACGATTTGCTGACCGGGTTCGACGACGAGTGGATCGTGCCGTATCGCGAGCGTTATCGCCGGCGGTGTGCCGAGCGCTTGCGCAGTCTGGTGTTGCGCCGTCTGGAGCACGGCGACGCGGACGCCGCGACGGAGTACGGTATCCGGTTACTGCGATTCGATCCGTTTCGCGAGGACGACGTGCGCCGGCTCATGGAAGTGCGCGCCACGGCGCGCGACCGCGCCGGTGCCGCGAAGCTGTACCACGATCTCGTGCGCCGTCTGCGCGATGAGCTCGGCGTCGAGCCGGACGCCGAAACGTCGCGCGCGTACGACGATCTCGTCGCACGGGACGATCCGGCGTTGCGCGCGGTCCCCAAACCGTCTCCCAGAGGCGTTATCGCATTGCCGGCGACGAGCTTTTACGGCCGCGAACGGGACGTCGAAATGCTCGGCCATCTGCTCGAATCACGGCGTTTGATCACGCTGACCGGTCCCGGCGGCGTCGGCAAGACGCGGCTTGCGACGGAGGCGGCGGCCCGCATGGAGCCGCGCTTCGAGGACGCCGTGCACGTCGTCGATCTCGCGCCGGTCGAGGACGGCGCGCTGATCGCGGAGCGCATGGTCCAGGCGCTCGGTGTTCGCCAGCCTCCCGGCACGACGGCGGAAGCCGCGCTGCTCGCGGAGCTGCGCGAGCGCGACGTGCTGCTGGTGCTCGACAACTGCGAGCACGTGCTGGCCGACGTGGCGCACATCGCGGAGACGCTCGTGCGGTCGACCGATCGCGTGCGCGCGCTCGTCACGAGCCGGGCGGCGCTGCGCGTGCCCGAAGAAATCGTCTATCATGTCCAGCCGCTGCTCGTCTCGGCGGGATCGCGGCTCGGCGGCGAGGATGCGCTGCACGGGCCGGCGGTTCGCCTCTTCATCGATCGCGCCGTGGCGCGCGACCGATCGCTCGATCTCGCGCCGCATGCGAAAACGATCGCCGGGCTGTGCGCGAAGCTCGACGGATTGCCGCTCGCGATCGAGATCGCCGCGATGAATTTTCGCGGGACGGACCTCGAGACGCTCGCGGCGACGATCGGCGAACGCGTCGATCTCCTCGGCGAAGGCTGGCGCACCGCGAGCCCGCGGCAGCGCACCCTTGAAGCGGTGTTCGCGTGGAGCTTCCAGCTGCTCGACGAACCGTTGCGCCGGCTGTTCTTGCGCCTGGCGGTGTTCCGGGGCGGCTTCACGGTAGACGCGGCACGCGCCGTATGCGACCGCAGCGGCGCGGACTTGGCGATGCGGCAGCTGCTCGCCGCGCTCGCGGAACGGTCGCTGCTCAGTACCGAGGAGGCGCGCGGCGAGACGCGTTACCGCATGCTCGAGACGACGCGCGCGTTCGCCGCCGGCAAGCTGGGCGAAAGCGGCGACGCGAGCGCGGCGGAACGCGCGCACGGCACGTTCTTCGCCGGTATCGCGGAGCAGGCGCGCGCCGCGTACGAGCACGCGTCCGACGACGTATGGCTGCCGCCGCTGTATGCGGAGGTGGACAACTTCGGCGCAGCGCTCGAACGCACGCTCGGAGCGGGCCGCGAACCGCAGCTCGGCGCCGCCATCGCAGGCGGGCTCGCGGATTTCTGGCTGACGTGCGGACAGGAGTCGGTCGCCGCGCGGTGGCTCGAAGCGGCCGCGGCGCTCGATCCGGATTGCGTCCACGCGCGGGTTGGCCTTGCCGCGGTGTACCGGCGCGGTTACCGCTTCGCCGACGCTCTCGCTACAGTCGAGCCCGTCATACCTGCGCTGCGCGAATCGAGCGACACCGCCACGCTGTGCCGTGCGCTCGTCGTCGCTGGGAACTCGATCGTGTCGTCCGCGGTACCGGGCGATCGCGTCGCGGCCGAGCGCGGGCGCGCGCTCGTTCTTGAGTCGCTGCGCATCGCCGAGCAGCAGCGGTACGCGGCTCGGACCGCCGAGGCGCATTTCGCGCTCGGGCTCATCAACGATTATCTCGGCGATCTCGCGGCTGCGCTGCAGGAGTTCGAGGCGTCGCAGCGGCTGTTCCGTTCCGCCGGAAAGACCATGCGCGCCGAACACACGGGGCTCAGCATCGCCGTGGTGTCGTATCTCGTCGGCGATCTCGACCGTGCGGAAGCGATCGCGCGCGAGCTGACGGCGGACTCGCAGGCGTTCAACAGCATGCAGCTCGCGCATGCGTTCGAGCTGCTCGGCACCATCGCGTTCGACCGCGGCGGCGTCGCTGCCGCGCGCGCGCACATGGAGCGCGCGCTGACGCTCACCATCGGCACGGGGCAGAGCGCGCTGGTCGATGCGTGCTTGCCGCGAATCGCGCGAATTCAGGCGGCGGGCGGGCGTCCCGAGGACGCGATTCGGCTGTTTGCGTACGCGAGGCGCTGCGAGGAGAACGGCGCGCTGCTCCGCCACCCGCGCGAGCGTGACGCGGAAGCACAGGCGATCGTGCGGCTACGGCAGGTGCACGGAGATTCGTTCGTTCGCCATTGGGACGAAGGCTACACGGCGACGCGGGGCGAGATGGTGCGGCTCGTGCTCGGCCGCGACGTTCCCGAGGTCACGCCGCCGAAACTGTAGCGAGCGAAGCGGTCGATCGGTTCGTTCGATGCTTTGATGCACACCGAGCGGGCTGGTGTGAGACGACCCGTGGCGTGGGGATACCGGCCGTATGGCAAACCGAGATGGATTGTTGCGAGATGCGGGGTTGGTTGCCGCGGGAGCGGCCGGCGGTGCGGCAGTCATGCTGCTTGGACGGTTCGCGGCCCCGCTTGTCGGCAAGGCCGTCGGGCTCACGCGCGGGCTCGCGGGAGCGGGCGATGCGTTCGAGGAGCTCGCGGCGGACCACAAGCGCGTGCTGGCGCTGCTCGAGAAAGCCGAAGTCGAGCAGACGGGGCCGAAGAAGCTCGCGCTCTTCGCGCTGATCAAGCGCGATCTCGCGAAGCACTCGGTCGCGGAAGAAGACATCATCTATCCGCTGATCGCAGACAAGCTGCTCGCCGTGGACGCAGCGCAGCATCTGTACAAGGAACACGGTGACGTCAAGACGCTGCTCGCCGAGATCGAGGAAGCGATCGAGACGGGGGACGACTTGCGCTACCGGGCCCGCGTGCACGCGCTTGTGGAGAACGTTCGCAGGCATGCCGCGGAGGAAGAGACGCAGTGGTTTCCGCGGCTCAAGGAGATCCTCGACGAAAAGAAGCGCGCGCTCATCGCCGGCAAGGTCGATCGCGAAAAGGCGATGCTGGTCTAGTGCCGATGGAGTCGAGCAAGACGTCGCGGCGCACGTTCGTCGGTACGGTTGGAACGGGCATCGCGGCCGGGCTCGCAGCGGCCCCGCTGGCCGCAGGCGCGCAATCGTCGCAGTCGCGGACTGCCGATCAAACGACCAAACGCAACCCGGTCGACGAGTATCCGCGTCCGCCCTTTCCGGTACAGTCGCAGCCGTGGCCTGCGCTTGCGTCGAAGATGACGCCGCGGCCGGATCACGGCGAGAGCAGCTATCACGGTTCCGGGCGGCTCGCCGGGCGCAAGGCGCTGCTCACCGGCGGTGATTCCGGAATCGGGCGTGCCGCCGCGATCGCGTTCGCTCGTGAGGGAGCGGACGTCGCCATCAGCTACTTGCCCGCCGAGGAATCCGACGCGCGCGAGGTGGTGAAGCTGATTCGCGATGCGGGTCGTACCGCAGTTGCGCTGCCGGGTGATATTCGCAGCGAGGAGTTTTGCGGCCGGCTCGTTGCCGACGCCGTGCGCGGCCTCGGAGGGCTCGACATTCTGGTGAACAACGCGGCGCGGCAGCAGTCGCACGCGTCGATCGCGGAGCTCACGACCGAGCAGTTCGACTGGACGTTCAAGACCAACATCTACGCGATGTTCTGGATCACGAAAGCTGCGATGCCGCATCTCGGCGCCGGGTCGAGCATCATCAACACGGCGTCGGTGCAGGCGTACGATCCGTCGCCCAATCTGCTCGATTATTCGCAGACCAAGGCCGCGATCGTCGCGTTCACCAAGTCGCTCGCGAAGCAAGTCGCGAAGCAAGGGATTCGCGTGAACGCGGTCGCGCCCGGACCGATCTGGACGCCGCTGCAAGTCGCGGGCGGACAGCCGCCGGAGAGTCTGCCGAGCTTCGGCGAGCAGACGCCGTACGGACGGCCGGGACAACCGGCGGAGCTCGCGCCGGTATACGTCGCGCTCGCATCGGCGGAGACGAGCTATTCCACGGGTCAGGTGTACGGCGCGGCCGGCGGAAGCGGGAATCCGTAGAGTCGGCCTTATTTTGATCGCGCCGCTCTAGCGCGGGGGCGGTCCTTCCCCGAAACAGGGATTGACCGTCTCGAACATCACTACGGTCACGATGCACACCTGGGCCCTGCTCGTAGCCCTCGCTATCGTGGTGCTCATCGCCGGCGTCGTTTCCGTGCTCGTGGCGATCCGAATCCGCCGCGCTACGACCTTGCATGTGGGCGCGAGATTCTTCCCACGAATCTTTTTGGTCGTCTTTTTGGTCGTCTTTCCGCTCGTCACGTTCGGAGCGGTGAGCGGATTCGCGGGGATCGGATGGCATGGCCTTCCGTGGTACGGCGCTTACATCGTTTTTAGGCCCATTGCCGGATTCGTCATCGGGGGTGCGGCGGGCGGAGTCCTAGGTGCTGCGATCTGTATCATCTGGTGGAAATCGAGTCGCAGGGTCTTGGGTCTTGCCGTTGTCGGCGCGGCGGTGCTCTTCTCGCGCGTCACGTATCTGCTCGTCTACGAGCCGTGTTCCGGATTGCTCGCGTGCCGGGACACCCCTAACGTGGTGAGGGCTGAAGAGCGTGCATTGCTGGATCTCGCGCGGGAGATATTTCGCAAATACAAGGGACTGCCGGCTGCACACAATGCCTTCGAGCGTCCACCCGAGCCCTTAGCGGTGCGTTTCTCGCAAGCAGACGCAACGCTGACGACGGCCGGGCCGATATATTCGGGCGACTTGCAGTATGCCGAGGCGTGGTATCGCGTCTATCACAAGTACCACCGTGGCACGGGCACCGTCCATCTACGTGTCGTCTGGAAGTCGGGGGCGTTGAGCCAGAATTTTCCCGTTTCTGAAATTTAGCTTGTTGATCCGGCGGACTACGGTGTCTTGATCTTCATCTCGACGTCGAGCGAGTCGTTCATCGTGACGCCGAAGACGCTGGGGCCTCGCCTGCGACACCTTTGACTTCCGGGCTTCATCTTGCTATGATGCTGCCAAATGACACAGCGCAAGGTGCCGAGTGGGCCGAAAGCAGGCGGCGTTCCGGTCGGCTCGTCAAGTTCTTCCGGCTCGTTTCGAACGCAACTGACCGGCGCGAGTGATGGCCTAATCATTCGCTACAAGATCACCCACAGTGGGGTCACAGGCGGTGTCTTACGATCCGTGCGCGAACGGCTCGGACTCACGATCGCCGATGTCGCACGCATTCTCGGTGCCGGGGAACGGACCGTGATTCGTAAGGAGCAGCAGCGTACGCCGTTGTCTGCGACAGAATCCGATCGCGCTTACCGACTCGCACGCGTTGCCGACCTTGCGATCGAAATGATCGGCGATGAAACGAGAGCGGCGTCCTGGCTACGAACGCCAAGTGCGTATCTCGGGGGCGAAACGCCCGTCGCCATGCTCGATACCGAAGTCGGCACTGAACTCGTCTTCGAGTCGCTTTACGCGATCGCGTACGGTGGCGTCGCGTAGTTGCGCGTCTGGCGCCTAACGCGGCTACCGTTCGCGCGCGCACCGTTCGACGGCGTCGGTCCGGCGCGCGGCGGCGGCCGGTGGAACAGTCGGGGGACGTATGTCGCGTACGCTTCGTCTTCCCGAGCGCTCGCGGTCTTGGAAGTTCTCGTTCACATCAATCGCGGGCAAGCGCCGACCGACTACATGTTCATTGAGGCGGATATTCCGGACGATGCGGTTGAGACGTTCGATGTCCGAAAGCTGCAGCCGGGATGGCAGGCCGAGCCCCCGCCGGCGAATCTGCGGGAGATCGGGGACCAGTGGGTGCGCACGAACAGTTGGCTCGCGCTCCGCGTGCCGTCCGCACTTGTACCCGACGAAGCGAACTATCTGATCAACCCCGCCCATCGGCGCTTTGCCGAGATCCAAATAATCGGTATGCCGCAGGCTGCGGTCCTTGATCCGCCGCTACTGCGGTATGTCGCTCCTAAGCCGCTCCTGGTGTAGCTTGTTCGGCGGCGGGGACGGCGGTGAGAGCGGCCTCGACGAATGTTGAGATGAGCGCCAGGTTTGCGGTGTCGCGGTAGGCGATGGCGACTTCGGCCGGTGGGATGTCGGTCACCGGGACGAGGACGACGCCGGGATGGACGTACGACGCAGCGGTCGACGCCGGCGAGAACGCGATCGCGCGGCCCGCGGCGATCTGCTCGAGCTTCTCCGCGACGTTTCGTACGAAAGGTCCCGGACGCGGCCTGCGTCCGTCCGGGCGTGGATCGACCGTGCTGAAAGCTTCCCACGCCGGCGAAGCATCGACATGACGGATGACCGCGTCGTCGGCGAGCTGGAGAACGCTGATCCGTTCTTCCTTCGCGAGCGGGTGATCGACGGGGAGCATTGCGAGTCGTGGTTCGCGCAAGAGCGGCACGAGCACCAAACCCCGCTCGGAGATCGGTAGGCGAACGAACGCGACGTCGACGCGGCCCTCAAGAAGTACCGACGCCTGTTCCTGCCACTCGATCTGCCGCAGTTCGGTCGTCACAGCGGGTTCGCGGGCTTCGAAGATGCGAAGGGCCGGCGCCGTGCTGAGTCCAGCTGCGAAGCCGATCTTCAGCGTGCGGGCACCCCGCGCGGCTCGATGCAGGGCACGGAACGCGGCTTCAGATGCGGCGAGGAGCTGGGGCGCGTCGAGCGCGAGTTGGCTGCCTGCGGCGGTGAGCGAAAACTGACGTTCCCCCCGATCGATCAGCGTGACGCCGAGCTCGAGCTCGAGCTGGTGAATTTGACGACTCAGCACCGGCTGCGCGATGAACAGTCGCTCCGCTGCACGTCCGAAGTGCCGTTCCTCGGCGAGTGCAACGAAGTATCGCAACTTTCGGAGATCGATCTCCATCGGCGAGACTTCCTTTCCGGTTCCTCGATACCTCGCGGGTATCGGCGACGACTGAGAAGGTGTTGGACCTCCGCGATTCCCGCGGCTATCCTTGAAACGATCATGTTTGCTATCACCGGAATTACCGGTCAGGTCGGGGGTGCCGTTGCGCACGCCCTGCTGGCCGCAAAGCAACCTCTTCGCGCTGTAGTGCGCAACCCCAGCAAGGGCGCCGCGTGGGCAGACCGTGGATGCGAGGTCGCGCTTGCGAACATCGATGACGGCGCGGCGCTCACGGCCGCATTCGAGGGAACGGAAGGCGTCTTCGTCGTGCTCCCGTCGAACTTCGACCCTGCCCCGGGCTTCCCGGAGGTACGCGCGATTGTCGCTGCGCTGCGTATCGCGCTCGAGGCTGCGCGGCCGGTCAAAGTCGTGTGCCTTTCGACGATTGGTGCGCAGGGGACACGACCGAACCTGCTCACGCAGCTTACGATCATGGAACAGGTTCTCGGCGAGGTGTCGATGCCGATCGTCTTCCTTCGACCGGCATGGTTCATGGAGAACGCCGCTTGGGACGTCGCTCCTGCGCGTGAGAACGGCGTGATTCCGAGCTTCCTGCAACCGCTGGACAAACCGGTGCCGATGGTTGCGACCGTCGACATCGGGCGCGTCGCCGGGGAACTGCTTGCGCAAACGTGGACCGGCCGGCGGATCGTCGAGCTGGAAGGGCCGAGCCGCGTGACGCCGGATGATATCGGCGCCGCGTTCTCCAGGATTCTTGGTCGCAAGGTCCGCATGGATGCCGTCCCGCGCGAGACGTGGAGTACGTTGTTCACCTCGCAGGGCATGGCGAACCCGAACCCGCGCATCCAGATGCTCGATGGCTTCAACGAAGGCTGGATTGAATTCGAAGATGGCGAGGCCGGTTCGGTCAAGGGGGACGTTGGGCTGGAGGCTGTTCTGAAAGATCTCATTGCCAAGCAGTCCGGATCGCAGAGCTAGGATTTCCGGCCGGCGCTCCTCGGCGTCGAGTGCCGGTTCCAATCCTTTTTTTACTTGTCGCTTCGCGGCGGTCGCAAAGCTCGATGCGGTTGCCGTCGAGGTTAGATAGATCTCTGCAGGACTGGTACGTTACAACGCTTTAGCCATCCGCTGCCTGCGCTATTGACATTGCGAGGCCGCCTTTGATAAAGGGCATAGGTGCAGTCAATCAGCGGAGGGCAACCGAGTGCAGTCGCGTTATCACTGGGTAGTCCTCGGGACGATACCGATTCGGGGGCGCTTCGGCGGGACTCGACGACTAGGGTGAGCGCCTCTTTGAGGAGCGTGCAGCAGCCTGCGAAGGCCTATCGGGTGCCAGCGGCGCACTTTTCCGGTGAAGAGATGGAAGCGGGTACACCACGCCGTAAGACGGCGATCGGGGTTGGCGCCTACTCGTTGCGCGATGCGGCGATGCTGCTGCATATCCCGTATCCGAAGCTCCGTCGCTGGGCTGCCGGCTACTGGTACTCGGCGGCGGACGAAGACCGCTTTTCAGCGCCGGTGGTTCCGGGCGAGGTGGACGAACTCGAAGAGCGCGTCCTGTCTTTCTACGAGCTGATGGAGCTGTTCGTGATCGGATTTTTCCGGCGCGAGGGCGTATCGATGCCGGTCGTACGTGCGGCCCGGGCTCGAGCGCAGATCGTGTTCGGAACGGAATATCCTTTCGCGACCGAGCGCCTGAACACGGACGGACGAGGTGTCTTCGCCGACCTCCCGGTCGATGATGTCCCTGCGAGCCGGCTCAAGCTCGAACTGTCCAAGAGCCAGCTCGCCATCACGCAAGCGGTCGAACCGTTCTTTCGCGAGAATGTCGACTACGAAAACGGATTCGCCTCGACGTATTGGCCGATGGGACGCGACCGGGCTGTGCTACTGGACGCGCGCCGGTCGTTTGGACGACCTATCGTGAAGAGAACCGGTACTCCGACTTTCGCGCTATACGCGATGCACAAGGGCGGCGAGGACCGTGATCGCATCGCCGCGTGGTACGAGGTGACACGCGACGAGCTCGAGACCGCGATCGAGTACGAAGAGAGCCTCCGCAAAGCTGCGTGACGTTTTTCTTCGACAATACGTTCCCGCCGCAGCTCGTGCATATCCTCAAGATCCTGAAGGTGGACGCACGGCATCTTCAGGACGACTTCGCGCCCGATACAGATGACATCGACTGGCTGCCTGAAGTGGGGCGAAGAGGTTGGGTCGTGGTGACGGGTGATCGCCGTATCTCGAAGAAGCCGCCGGAGCGCAAAGCGCTCGAGGAGGCGAATGTCATCGCAATCTTCATGGCAAAAGGTTTTACCGGGAAGCACATCTTCGATCTGGTCGCCTCGTTCATCAAATGGTGGCCCGATATCGAGCGCGCCGTTTCGCGCGTTAAGCCGGGGACGTCGCTCGAGGTGAGCGTCAACGGTAAGGTGGATATTCTTACGTGAGACGTCCCGCATGGTTGGCGCCGGCAAATGGACCATGATCCGTAAGGACCAGCCGGGCGCGTCGGAATCCGAGCGCGCTCCATGCCTTGCGCGTCACCAACCTCGCGAATAAGATGATCGGCGACGAGGCTAGAGCGACATCCTGGCTGCGCACGCAGAGACTCTATCTCGGCGGCGGAACGCCCGTCACGACATGCCGGCATGTATCTCGAGCTGCATCCCACCCGGGGGTACAAGCTGCTCTACTTCGGGGCGGGGGTTGAGGGTGGGTAGGACTTCCGGCCTTGACCCCTGGGGCGGATTCTGGTACGGTCCCGTGCATGGATGCCCGCTGTATGGCGATTATGGCGATGTGTGCCGCCCGCGAGGGTCGGTGTAGATCGTCGTCGCCTTAGTAGGCGTTCGACCGAGCTACAGCGGCCCTCGCCTCAGGCGGGGGCTGTTCGTTTTCTCAGGCCACTTTGTACTTTCAATGTCACTCTGCGCTCGACGCATTCGTGAAGGAGACCCACGATGAGCAGCACCCTCGACCCGGCGGCGGCACGCGGTTTCGATACCGTCGCGCTGCATGGCGGACACGGCGGCGACCCCGCCACCAAGTCACGCGCCGTTCCCATCTACCAGACGACGTCCTACACGTTCGACGACACGTCGCACGCCGCACGGCTCTTCGCGCTCGAAGAGTTCGGCAACATCTACACGCGCATCATGAACCCGACCACCGACGTGTTCGAGCAGCGCATCGCCGCGCTCGAAGGCGGGGTCGGGGCGCTTGCGGTGGCCAGCGGGCAGGCGGCGACGAACTACGCGCTGCTGAACCTCGCGCGCGCCGGCGATCACATCGTCAGCTCGGCGTCGCTCTACGGCGGGACGTACAACGCGTTCGTGCACACGCTGCCGCGGTTTGGGATCGAGGTCACGCTCGTCGATCCGTCCGATCCGGCGAACTTCGAGGCCGCCATTCGGCCCAATACCAAGGCCGT
>JAQBPK010000276.1 GCA_028287565.1 Vulcanimicrobiota bacterium | reverse complement strand
TGGACGTACGCGCCCATGCCCTCGGAGATGACACGGACCGGTACGACGACCGCGCCCTTGTAGATCTCCGGAGGAACGTCGAGCGGACGGCTCTCGCCGTTGATGACGACTTCAGGACGGCCGACGGTCACTTTGACGTCCGAGCCGGGCTTGGAGACGTCCACCGTCTTCGAGGCCGGATCGTACGAGACCGTCGCGCCCATCTGCTCGAACATCGAGCGGAGCGGGATCAGAATGGTATTGCCGCGCACCAACGCAGCGAGGACGCGGTTCGCCTTCAGGCGATCCGGCTTCGAATAGACATGCCGGTCGTTGAAGAGGATCGGGACCTCGCCGGAAGGCGGCGTGCCGAAGTCAGCGGGCGGCGCGGCCGGGCCAGCCTGAGCGATCTGCGTGGGCGCGTAGGGTCCGATGTTGCCTTGCGCTGCAGAACTCGAGGCCGAGACCGACGTCGTACCGATTCCAACCGCGACCAGCGCGGCAAGAAGCCCGGTGCTCAGTCGTTTCACGTAATACTCCCTAGCTAAGGTGTTGTGTCGAGAAGGGCGTTGGCGCCGGCGTGGCCGGCCCGGGGAAGGGAGCGCACGAGAGTACTCGCTTGCTCAGCCATCTGGGACCTACCCACGTGTTGGGCGCCTTAATCACGGAGCGGAGCCACCGCTCCGCTTCTAATCACCACAACGCCGCTCGGCTGCCCTGGGTTCCGGTTGGGCGCTCTGCGGTGCGATGGCGATCATTGCCGTAACGCTGCCTTTACACGCGCGGGTTCCCGGCTCCCTTATCCGAGCTTGTCCTCAAGCCGTTCGCGGAATTTCTCGCGGGACGTCACGTAGCGCTCGTGCGTCCCCTCGGCGATCTTCTCGCGCTCGTCGAACGCGGTGAACGCGTACTCGATCCGGCGGCCGTCGACTTTGAGGACCTCGACCTCGGTCCGCACGATCAGCCCCACCGGGGTCGGCGAGACGTGCGCCAGGTCGACGTGGGTGCCGAGCGTGATCTCGTCGGCGTCGAGCACCGGCGCGACGCACTGCATCGCCGCCTCCTCGACCAGTTGGAGAAGCATCGGCGTCGAGAGCACGGCGACGCCTTTGTTGCCGGCTTTCTCAGCCGTCATCCATTCTTCGACCCGGGTCTGGCTCTGATAGGTCCTCCCCGCCTCGATTTTCCCGCGCATCCCGGGGGGACCTTACGACCGGCAACCGGGCGAATCATTTTCACGTTCCACGCGGTAGTACCGTCGGATAGCGGCGTATAGGTATGCCGTCCAAGACCGTTCGAAGCAAACTTGAGTAGAAGGAGCACCATGACACGGAGTCGGCGCACGTTGCTGGCCGCGGCAGTTCTCGCCTTGGCGGTGACGGCATGCGGCAAAGGCGGAGGCGGCGCCGCCGGGCGAGGGGGACCGCCGCCGCTGGCGGTCGACGTCGCGCAGGCGCAGCGCCAGGACATCGCGACCTACGTGACGCTCGACGGGCAGATCGCGCCGGTTCAGGAATCGACGCTCGGCTCGCCGCAGTCCGGCAACGTCGCCGCGGTGTACGTCAACGAGGGACAGCACGTCTCGCGCGGGCAGATCGTCGCCAAGCTCGACGACTCGACGCTGCGCGCGTCGCTCGCGCAGCAGCAGGCCATCGTGCAGCAGCAGTCCGCACAGCTCGGCTCCGCGACGCTGCAGGCGCCGGTCACCGCGGCGCAAGCTTCGAACACCGTCGTCACCGCGCAGCAAGGCCTCTCGGCCGCGCGCAACGGCGTGCAAACCGCGCAGGCCGCGCTGCGCAGCGCGGAGTCGACGTACAAAGCCGACCAGCAGCTTCTCGCGCAAGGCTACGTCGCGCAGACGCAGTTCGAACAAGCGCGCTCGCAGTACGTGCAGGCGCAGCAGGCGTACAACAACGCGCGCGAAAGCGAGCGCCAAGCGCAAACCGCGCTCAAGTACGCGCAGACGCAAGGCACCAACATGATGCCGATTCAGGGCCAGCAGATCGCGGTGAACCGCGGCCAGCTCGCGGCCGCGCAGGCGCAAGTGCACTTGCTCGAGACGCAGATCGCGCAGACCAGCATCGTCGCACCGTTCGACGGCGTCGTGACGCAGCGGCTGCTCGATCCCGGCGCGTTCGCGAGCCCCAATCAGCCGGTCGCGCGCGTGTCGCAGATCGACGCGGTGTACCTCAACGTCAACGTGCCCGACGACGATCTCGCCTACGTGCACCGCGGCACGCCGGTGTCGTTCACCACGTCGAGCCTCGGCAACAAGCCGTACAAGGCCGCGGTGATGGACGTCAACGCGACGCCGACGCAAGGCACGCTGTCGTACCGCGCGCGCGTGCGCGTTCCGAATCCCGGCGACCGTCTGCGCGGCGGCATGCTCGTGAGCGTCACCGTGCGCAAGGAATATCATCCGAACGCGATCGTCGTTCCGCGCACCGCGGTCTTCCAGACCGAGAGCGGCGCGAACGTGTTCACCGTCGCCGCGCTTCCGTCGCCGGCTCCCGGCGCGTCGGGCGCGCCCGGTGCGGGTGCCGGTGC
>JAQBPK010000273.1 GCA_028287565.1 Vulcanimicrobiota bacterium | reverse complement strand
CTGAAGACGACGTGGACGTTCGAGGGTAACGCGGGGACGAAGACCCGGCGCAGCCACGTGTCGAGCAGGCGTAGCGCATCGATGTCGTCGAGGAGGAGCACGGCGCTTCCGAGCTTGCCGAGACGCCGCGATGCGTCGTCGCACGATGAGATATCGCCGCCCGCGGCATGGCTGAGTTCCCGGAAGAAACCGTCCTCCGTCGGTTCGACGAGCCGACAGTCGATGCGCACGACGGTCGCGCCGGTAGCTCGCCGAAGCCGCGCAAACGCATCGAGAATGCGCGACTTTCCTATCCCGCCGATCCCGGTGACGAACGTGATCGATGGCAGCGGCCCCGTCGTCAGGCCGTCGAGGAACGCCAGCTCCTCGCTTCGCCCGACGAACGGTAGCTCGTCGCCACGCGCCTCGGTCGCGGTCACCCCGCGGCTACGGGCGTCTTCCCGGCGGCGAGCGCCTGAACTGCCTCGGTCGTCAGAGCTTGGCCGCCGATTCCCCAGTCACCGCTCTCGATCTCGTCGATCTTCACCCAGGTGACGCCGCGCATGTTCTCGCCCTCGATCGACACCATCGCGTCGGTCAGACGCGAGATCATCTGCGTCTTTTGTTCGGCCGAGAATACGTTCTTGATCACGCTTACCTGAATCAACGGCATCGGGGATCTCCTTCACTGCGAACGTCCGGCGAAACGGCCGGAACCGCCGTGAGCATACACGATCGGACGATTCGGCGTCATGACAGAGTTATGAGGCGGCGACCGGGAGTCCCGCAGAGGACGATCCGGCGCCGCGATTAACACTTCTGCGCATCGTGGGAGCGTACGGGTCTGGTGGCTCGCCCAGTCTTCAAAACTGGTGAGGCCGTCGTAAGGCGGCTGGTCGGTTCGATTCCGACACGTTCCCGCCAGGAACGGTCCTAGCGCGATGAGCGCCGCTAGCGCGGCGCTTCGACGACCCCGTCCGTGCTGAAGTCGCCGCGAACCGTCTGCATCGGGACCGGTGCGGCATCGTCCGCGGCAGTCCACGGCTGGGTCGTCGTGCGGCGCTCGCCTTTGCGGCGGTCCTCCGGGAGCCCGCCGATCAGCATCGCGAGAAACGGCTTGCCGTAGAGCTTACGGCGGTCTTCCTTGCGACGGTCCTCCACGTCCCTGCCTCCGTTCGTGGTGACCCGCATGCTTCGCCAAGGCAAGGGGCGCACCGTGAGTCCTTCGGCCCCCGCGGGACGGTCGTTTCGTCCTTCTGAAACGCCGCGGCGTCAGGTGCGACGGACGCGCCAGATCTGCTCGGCCGGCCAGCGCCGCGCCCAGTCGTAGGTCACGTAGCCCTCGTACGTCGTGCGCGCGCCCTCGGGCGGGCGCAGCTCGATCAGGTCTTCCACGGCGAAGCCGTGGCGCCGGAACAGGCGCAGCCACTCGCCGTACGGCCGCGAGAACGACACGGCGCCCTCGTCTTGCGAGCGCACGGTTTCGAAGTAGTCGTGCACGAGCCGGTCGGTGAACGCGTTCGCCTCCGCGTTCCAGCAAATGAAATGCAGCGGCGACTCCGCGTTGAACGCGAGCAGGCCGCCGGGGCGCAGGAGACGCGCCGCTTCGGGGACCGTGCTGTCGGGGTCGGCAAACGTCATCGCGCCGTGGTCGCAAAAGACGACGTCGAACGACGCGTCCGGCAGCGGTACCGCTTCAGCGCTTGCGTGCACCAGCGGGAAGCCGACGTTCGCCTCGGCCATCGCGCGCCGCGCGTGCTCGAGCTGTTTCGCCGAGTTGTCCAATCCGGTGCAGCGCGCGCCGCGCTTCGTCAGGCCGATCGACCACTGTGCCGCACCGCAGCCGTATTCGAGGACGTCCTTGCCGCGCACGTCGCCGAGCACGTTCAACTCGGCTTCGGGAATCGACCACACGCCCCACGCGAGCGGCTCGCGCGCGAGCTGCCCGGCATGACGCGCCTGATAGTCGTCGCTCTCGGCGTCCCAATGCGCACGGTTCATGCGCGCGTTGTCGGTGAGTTCCATCGCTCCGCGCGCTTCGGCACGCATACGAAAAGAGCCCCGGCGTCTCGCCGAGGCTCCTTGAACGACGGTGCCGCGATGCGGCAGGCTATGCGCGTTCGCGCTGCACTGGCTGCAGCGACATGCGCTGCAGCATCTGCGGCGTCGGCAGCTTGATGTCGCGGGCGAGCTTCATCCACGCGAGGACTTTGATCGTCCACCACGTGGCGTCGATCTCGAACCAGCGCAGGCCGTGGCGCGCGCTGAACGGGAACGCGTGGTGGTTGTTGTGCCAGCCCTCGCCCCAGGCGAGGAACGCGACGAGCCAGTTGTTCGTCGACTTGTCGCCGGTGCGGAAGCTCTGGTAGCCGCTATGGTGCGCGGCGCTGTTGACGAGCCACGTGATGTGATACGTGATCACGATGCGCACGAACAAGCCCCAGATGAGCCACGACCAGCCGCCGATCAGGAACAGCGCCACGGCGAGCGCAACGGTCCACCACACGGCAGTCGCTTCCATGAACTGGTGGAACTTGTCGTTCGCCAGATCGGGCGCGAGGCGCAGCTGCTCCTCGGGCGAGAGCATCGCTTCGTTGCGCTTGTAGAGCCACTCCATGTGGCTCCACAGCACGCCCTTGTGGATGTCGTGCGGGTCGCCTTCCTTATCCGTATGCGCGTGGTGCGCGCGGTGCGTCGAGATCCAGTCGATCGGACCGCCCTGGAGCGCGAGAACGCCCAGGATCGTGGTGGCCCACTCGACGGGCTTGGCGACCTTCAGGCTGCGGTGCGTGAGCAGGCGGTGGTAGCCGAGGCAAATCCCCCACGCGCCGGTCGTGTAGTAGAGCACGAGCAGCACGATGAGCGCGCTCCAG
Source organism: Vulcanimicrobiota bacterium (assembly GCA_028287565.1). Lineage (GTDB taxonomy): Bacteria > Vulcanimicrobiota > Vulcanimicrobiia > Vulcanimicrobiales > Vulcanimicrobiaceae > Vulcanimicrobium. Next base: position 8,131 of record JAQBPK010000273.1, on the reverse strand, counting down.
TGGAACGTGCCCGGGATGAAGACGCCTAGGGCTCCGAGGTGAACGACGGCGAGCCCCGTGAAGGTGGCCCAGCCGGGAACACGCCGCTTCGCGGCCGTGGTTTGCATGACTCCGGGAGGTGCGCCCTTTACGGGCCGACTCCTGGCGACAGAAGTCGGCTTCAGGTTAAGGATTGAGGTTCGCCGTAAGCGTGATCTCGACGGCGCGGAGCGCTCGGCTGATGGGGCAGTTTTCCTTCGCCCCCCTGGCCAGCCGCTGGAACTCGTCTGCCTGGATCCCGGTGGCTTTGACGTTCGTCGTGAGCTCGATGCTCGGGACGTCGAACCCCTGGTTCTCGCGCCGCAAATGGACCTTCGCGACGGTGTCGATCGACTCGGGCGGGTGGCCTTCGCGCGTCAGCGCCAAGCTCATCGCCATCGTGAAGCAGGCGGCGTGCGAGGCGGCGAGCAGCTCCTCGGGATTCGTGCCCGGATCGCCGGAAAAGCGCGTCCCGAACGAGTAGCCGGCTTTGACGAAACCGCTCTCCGTGGCGATCTGGCCCTTGCCGTGGGAGATGTTGCCGTCCCAGTGGACCGAAGCGCTGCGTACGATGTCGTCGGGAGTTTGCATGCGTCCTTAGAATCGCGCGGCGCGCGCGCGGTTGCGCTGCAACCCGGCCCCCGGCGCGCGGGCTCATGGCGGTCGGTGATCGACGTTCACACGCACCTGCACCCGCCGCGGCTGTTCGCCGCGATCCGCCGCTGGTTCGCCGAGCGCAGCACGTGGATGCTGGAGCACCCGACGGAACCGCACGACGTGGCGCGCATCATGCGCGAGCACGGCGTGGAGAAGTTCGCGTTCTGCTCGTACGCGCACAAGCCCGGAATCGCGCGCGATCTCAACGACTGGCTGGCCGCCACCGCGCGCGAGCTGGGCGCCGGTGCCGTGCCGCTGGGCACCGTGCACGTCGACGACCCAGACCCCGCCGGCGACATGCGCGACGCGCTGCGCGCCGGCTGCGCGGGACTCAAAGTGCACGAGGACGTGCAGCGCTTCGAGCTCGACGACCCGCGTCTCGCCGGCGCGCTCGATGCGGTCGCGGAGCACGAGGGCTTCGTGCTCGTGCACGCCGGACACATTCCGTGGTCGAACGACACGCACGACGGTCCGGCGCGCGTCGCGCAGGTGCTCGAACGGCATCCGGCGCTGCGCGTCGTCGTCGCCCACTTCGGCATGCCCGACTACCTGCGCTATCTCGATCTCATGCAGAGCGAGCCGCGGCTGTTCCTCGACACGACGATGGCGTTCGCACCCGAATCACCATCACGCGTGCGCGTCGCGCGCGAAGACGTCGAGCGCGGCGCGAAGCAGATCGTCTACGGCACCGACTGGCCGAACATCCCGTACGCGTACGACGGCGAGGTGCGCGGCCTGCGCGACCTGAGCCTCGACGAAGCGACGATCCGCGCGATCACCACCGAGAACGCCCGCCGGCTCACGCCCGCGCTCGCGTAGCGCGCACCAGCGGCAGACCGTCCGCATCCAGCGGCGTTCCCACCAAGAGCTTCAAGAAGAACCCGTACGACGCCACGCCGCCCGCGACGCCGTTGCTGCGCAGAAAGCGGTCGTAGACGTTCCACTGCAGCGCGAAGATCCGCGGCTGGTAGTGGCGCAAGAAACGCTCGCGGCTGGCCTGGAAGTCGGCGACGACGCGCGGGTCGAGGTGCAGCCGCCGGCGCTCGGACTCGGGCAGATCGCCGTAGGTCCAGAACGCGCCGGAATAGCGGATGAGCGGATCGTCCGAGCGCAGGCACGCGAGCGTGCCGATGTAGTTCGCGTCGCCTTCGTTGGTGAAGCCGCCGACGTGCGCCCACTCGTGCGCCAGCGCGCGCGGCACCTCGATGGGCAGGAACGACGCATTGAGCAGCGTCTCGAACGCAAATGGCGAGTACTGCCCGCCGATTCCCGCGGCTTCGTAATACGGGTCGAGCAGCGTCGTCTTGGGAACCGTCACCGCGACGTCCCAGCGGTCGCCGAGCCGCCGCACGAGCGGCTCGAACGCGGCGCGGAGCTTCGCGCGGTCGAGCGACTCCGCGTGCGCCGCGGCAACGTTTGCATTCAGCGTGTCGACGATGCGCTCGCTGAACCGCGCCACGGCTGCGTCGGTCACGCGCGCCTCGCTGTAGTCGACGCGTGCGACGACCGTCACGCGGCGGTAGTTCAGGCCCCATACCAGCTCGAACAGCACGACGCCGAGCGCGGCGAACGCGGCCGTGTGCGCAACAAGCGCGAGCAGCGTCATTCGTTTGCTCCCGCGCGGCGCGCGCCGCAGCGCGCGCACCCACCATGCGACCAGCGCGGCGAGCACGGCGATCAGTTGCAGATCGCCGATCGCGAACGGCACGCGGTCGGTGAGCGGCACGAACGCGCGGTTCATCGCCGCGAACATGCCGTTCGCATAGCCGTGCTCGATCCAGCCGCGCGGCAGCGGCGCCGACGTCGCGATCCACGCGAGCACGACCGCGAGCGCGTCGAGCGCAAAAACGAGCCGTATCTTCATGCGAACAGCAGCGTCTCGAACGCGCCGACGCGGGTGAAGCCCACTCGTTCGTAGAGGCCGATCGCCGGGCCGTTGAAGTCGTTGACGTACAGCGAGAGCGTGTTCTCCGTGGCGAAGAGCCGGCGCGCGATCGACGCGAGCGCGAGCGCCGCGTAGCCTTTGCCGCGTTGCTCGGGCGGAGTCCAGACGCCTTGCAGCTGCGCGGTCGCCGCCGTGCGCGGGCCGATGTTGAGCTGAAAGCGCAGCGTGCCGTCCACGATCCACACCCACCACACGCCCTGCGCGATCGCGCGCCGCACCGATGCGACGAACCCGGCGCGGTTCGCGCGCGGATCGTAGCCGAGCTCACCGAGAATCATGCGGCCGCTGTGGTCGGCGACGAGCTCCGCTTCGTCATCGCGCGCCGGCCGCACGGCGACGTCGCGGCCCGCGCCGCGCAACGCCTCAGGCGACATCGCGTACAAGGGCTGCTCGTCGCGCACGATCGCGGGCTGCGGATGCCAGCCGCGCACGCGCGCCCACAGCCCGTCGACCGCGTCCTTCGGGCCGACGAAGCTGCGCAGCCCGCGGTGCTTGCGCGTCTCGACCGCGAACGCGTCCACCGCGAGGTCATCGTCCGCTGCGAGCACGAGCTGCGCGCCGTAGTAGATGAGGCCGTTCACCCGCCCGCGCGCGTCGCGGCTGAGCATCATCGCGTCGGACGCGCCGGGGCCGTGGCCGCCCTCGAGCACCCATTGGAGGTAGACGTTCTCGTACGGGCGGCGCGCGGCGTAGCGAATCGCGTCGCGGCGGGTCGCGCGGGTGACGGGCTCGAGCAGCGGCGGTCGTTCCTAGCGGGTCCGGGCGGTGCCCGCTAGGTCAGCGGGCGAACGAAGGTGGGCGTGGTGGTCGGAGCTTTGCTCCCGCCCTCCGGTTCGACGCTGACCGCCACGGCCCCGACCCGCGTCGCGTCGACCGGGAGCGCGACGACGGCGACCCCATCGGCGTTGGGTGTGAAGGTCACGCTGGGAGCCACCGACTTGGAGCCCTTCGGTGCGACCCAGGCCTGGTAGACCCGGCCCTTCGGCAGCGGCGGCAGCTTCGAGAAGGCGAAGTAGATGCGGTCGCGCCGGACGATGACGGTGCCGGCCGCGACGTCGTAGCGCTTGGCGTCCGGGGCCAGCAGGTCGGTGAGGGTGCGGCGGTCCTGGCGCGCGTTGCGGTCGTTCTGCGCGAGCTGACCCTGAAGAAGGGCGGCTCGGCGCTGGGCCGCGGCCAGGTCGCCGCGGACGTTGATGTCCTGCGCCACGGTGACGACCGAGAACACGATCGCGGCCGCGGCGGCCAGCCCGGTCCCCCACAGCCACGCGGGGTACGCGGGGCCGATGCGGCGGCGCGCGACGCTTCCGGCGGCGGCGTCGGACCGCACGCGGGCCATCAGCCGTTCCTTCATGCGTGCGGAACGGACCGAATCGACCGGCTCCTCGGCCGTGTGCGCCAGGGAGTCGGCTGCGGCGCGCAGGTCGAGGTACTCGCGGCGCGCCTCGTCGTCGTTCGCGATGAACGCGGCGACGAGCGCGGCTTCCTCGCGCGGCAGCACGCCGAGCGCGTAGAGCGCGACCGACTCCATCATCTGCTCGCGGTCCGCGTTCGCGTTCATCGCGACACCCGCTCGCCGAGCGACTCGCGCATGCGTTTGAGGCCGCTGCGGATGCGCGTCTTCACGGTGCCCAGCGGCGTGTCGGTGCGCCGCGCGAGCTCCTGGTGCGTCGCGCCGCCGAAGAAGCCCATCTCGATGAGCCCCCGCTGCTCGGGCGGCAGCTGGGCGAGCGCGTCGCGCACGCGTTGCGCGTCGAGGCGCGAAAAGACGTCGTCGTCGAGCGCGCCTTCGAGCGGCAGGTCGGCGGGGATCTCGCTTTCGGGATGCACGGCTTTCGAGCGCAGGGTGTCGAGCGCGCGGTTGCGCGCGACGCGCGACACCCACGCGACGAACGAGCCGCCGCGGAACGCGTCGGGGGCGGTCCAAATCTTCAAGAACACGTTCTGCGTCAGATCTTCGGCCATGCTCGGATCGCCCAGCATCCGCAGGCCGATCCCAAAGACCAGCCGGTGGTAGCCGTCGTAGAGCGCTTCGAATGCGCTCGCGTCGCGCGCGAGAACTCGCTCCATCAGGCGGACCCCGGGATCCATCGGGCGGGCCTTCGCGTCGTCATTGCCGTCACCCCCGGTGTAACGTCGCGAGGCGGCGGACGGATGGCGCGCGCGGTCGAACGGGCGGTGATGCAAGAGACGGCGACCGGCCTCGGCGACCTGCGCGAGCGGCTCGATTCCGCGCGCAGCGTCACGGTGCTTACCGGCTCGGGAATTTCCGCGGAAAGCGGTCTGCCGACGTTCCGCGGCGTCGGCGGTTTGTGGCGCACGCACCGCGTCGAGGAGCTCGCGTCGCCGCAGGGATTCGCGCGCGATCCGCGGCTGGTGTGGACGTGGTACAACGAGCGGCGCACCGCGCACAAAGGCGTCGAGCCGTCGCCCGCGCACGCTGCGCTCGCGCGGATCGAAGAGCGCGTTCCCGACTTCACGCTCGCGACGCAGAACGTCGACTCCCTGCACGTTCGGGCGGGGTCGCGCAACGTGCTGGAGCTGCACGGCAAGCTGCGCGAGGCGAAGTGCACGCGCTGCGACGCGCGCCGTCCGTTCGACGACGCGTTCGATCTCGAAGCGATCGAGCACGAGTGCGGGGGGATGTGGCGGCCGGACATCGTGTGGTTCGGCGAAGCGCTGCCGCAGGACGTGCTCGAAGCGGCGTTCGCCGCGGCGCACCGTGCGGACCTGATGCTCGTCGTCGGCACGTCGGGGATGGTGCAGCCGGCGGCGTCGCTCGCGACCAAGCGCGTCACGAGCGCGTACGTCGTGGAGATCAATCCCGAAGAGACGGCGCTGACGCCGGAAGTGGACCGCTCGATCCGCGCGCGCGCGTCGGACGTGCTGCCGCAGCTCGCGACGTGAACGAGGTCGCCGAGGGCGTCGGTGCGTTCGTCGCGCTGCTCGGCGCGGCGGTTCTCATCGCGATCCTCGCCGAGCGCGTGCGCGTCCCCGCCGCCGTCGCGCTGGTCGCGATCGGCGCGCTCGTGCCGATGAAGCCGCCGTTCGCGTTCGGCGACGTCCTGCTGTTCGTGTTCCTGCCGCCGCTGATCTTCGAGGCCGCGTGGAACCTCGATCTCGGCTCGCTGCGGCGCACCGCGTGGCGCATCACGCTGCTCGCGGTGCCGGGCACGCTCGCGACGGCGGGGATCGTCGCGGGCGCGCTGGTGCTGGTGAACGCGCTTCCGTGGAGTGCCGCGCTGCTGTTCGGAGCGATCGTCGCGGCCACCGACCCGGTCGCCGTCGTGGCGGCTTTCCGGCGCGTGACGGTCCCCGCCGACCTGCGCACGCTCGTCGAGGGCGAATCGCTCAGCAACGACGGCGTCGCACTGGTGCTGTTCGCGTTCGCGCTCGCGATCGCGAGCGGCGCGTCGTCGCCGATCGGCACCGACGTGCTGCTCGGCGTGCTCGAAGTGGTCGGCGGCGTCGCGATCGGCGCGCTGCTCGGCGCGCTGTGCGCGGCGGTGCTGCACGCGACCGACGCGGCCGAGTACGAGGTGACGGTGACGATCGTGCTCGCGTACGTCGCGTATCTCGCGGCGACCGCGCTGCACTGCTCGGGGATCTTCGCGACCGCCGCCGGCGCGATCGCGCTGCGCGCGGCGGCACTGCGGCTGCCGCGCGCGATCAGCAACGCGAACGACGTCGACCGCGCGTGGAGCGCGCTCGCGTTCATGGCGAACGCGGTGGTGTTCATCGCGACCGGGCTCGTGATCCGGCCCGACCGCATCCTGCACGAGCCGGTGCTCGTCATCGTGGCGGTCGTCGCGGTCACGCTCGCGCGCGCGGCGCTCGCGCTGTTCGCGGTGCGCGATCGCCCGGGCCGCATCACCGTGTTCCTCGCGGGCATGCGGGGCGCGCTGCCCCTCGCGCTGGCGCTCTCGCTCCCCGACACGCTGCCGCTGCGCCCGCAGATCATCGACGCGACGTTCGCCGTCGTGCTGGTGACGATCGTCGTGCAGGGCGCGCCGCTCACGCTCGTTCTGGAGCGGCTCTACGGTTCCGCAGCGCGCGAACGAGCTACGCGGCAATCAGCCCATTCGTAGACCCAGGTTGAACGTGCCCGCGTAGCCGGAGCCCGAGCGCGTCAGCGGCACCACCATGGCGCTGCTGAAGATCTGGTCGCGCGCGTTCGTCGTGTCGCGCGTGCCGCGGGTGTTGTACGGCGCGCGCGCGATGACCGCATTCGTGACCGCGTCGTCGAAGTAGAGCTGTGAGGTGAACGTGGACGTAACGGCGCGCGCCGGCGAGAACGTGCGCACTTTCACGTGGACGTGCGGCGTGCGTCCCGGATACCAGCCGGGAAACACCGTCGCGAACCGCGCCGTCCCGTTCGCGTCGGTGACTTGATAGCCGCGCAGGAAGCGTTGTCCGCTCGTGTGCAGCATCGCTTCGTCGGAATAGAGCCCGGTCGCGCTCGCGTGCCATAGGTCGATCTGCGCGCCCGGCAGCAGCGCGCACGCGCCGCCGTGCAGGGCGTACACCGTGAGCGCGAGCCGGAGCGGCGCGCCGCCGGCGACGCCCGGATCGGTCGAGTCGCCGGTGAGGTCCGAGCGGTTCAGGCGCTCGTCCACGAAGAACGGCCCTTCCTCGATCGCGGGCGACAGCACGCAGCTCGGCGCCGGGGCGGCCGCGGCGGGGGCGGTGGCGGCGGGGACACCCGCGAGCGCCGCGCCGAGCGCGCCCAGGATGCCCAGCGCGCCGCGGCGGCTCAGGCGATCGCTGACGATCTTCGGTTGGTCCATGCACCCGATCATAGCGGGTTTGCTAGGCAGTTGCTGGGAGGCGGCTCCAGAATCGTCACAGCAATGACCGCCACCATGAACGGCATGGAATCGAGCGCTGAGCGGGTCGCCGTCATCGACGACGAGGCTTCCATCCGGGAGATGCTGGAGGTCGGCCTGGGCCAGGAGGGCTTCGCGGTGCGCAGCGCCGTCGACGGCGCCGACGGCCTCGCGCTCGTGCGCGACTGGAAGCCGCAGTGCATCGTGCTTGACGTGATGATGCCCAAGATCGACGGCCTGGCGCTGATCCCGCTGCTAAGGCGGCTGACCGAGGTGCCGATCGTGATGCTGACCGCGCGCGGCGACGTGCAGGACCGCATCGACGGGCTGCGCGCGGGCGCGGACGACTATCTGCCTAAGCCGTTCGAGCTCGCCGAGCTGGCGGCGCGCATCCACACCGCGCTGCGCCGCCCGATGCTGCGCCGCGTCGAGCACCTCACGTTCGCCGACCTCGAGATCGATTTGGAATCGCGCATCGTGCGCCGCGGCGGGCGGCGCCTCAACCTGTCCGTGCGCGAGTTCGACCTGCTGGTGGTGCTGGCACGCCGTCCCAACCGCGTGTTCCGGCGCGAAGAGCTGCTCGACATGGTGTGGGGCGTCGACCGCGATCTGTCACCGAACACCGTCGAGACGTACATCTCGTACGTGCGCAGCAAGGTCGACCCCGAGGGCGCGCCGCGGCTCATCC
>JAQBPK010000268.1 GCA_028287565.1 Vulcanimicrobiota bacterium | reverse complement strand
GGATCCCGCTGGCCGAGGTGGTGGTCGACTTCTTCGACCAGCTCAAGAGCCGCACCCAGGGCTACGCCAGCCTCGACTACGACCAGGCCGGCTACGACCGGGCCAACCTGGTGAAGGTCGACGTGCTCCTCAACGCCATCCCGGTCGACGCCTTCTCCACGATCGTGCACCGCGACAAGGCCGACGTGTACGGCCGGCGGATGGCCGAGAAGCTCCGCGAGCTGATCCCGCGCCAGATGTTCGACGTGCCGATCCAGGCGGCGATCGGGGGCAAGATCGTCGCGCGCGAAACGGTGAGCGCAATGCGCAAGAACGTCCTGGCGAAGTGCTACGGTGGCGACATCACGCGCAAGCGCAAGCTGCTGGAGAAGCAGAAGGTCGGCAAGGAACGGATGAAGCGCGTGGGCCGCGTCGATCTGCCGCAGGAAGCGTTCATGGCGGTCCTGCGGCTCGACGAGTCGTGATCGCATTCCGCTGCGGTGCTGCGCGAACGAGGCGGCGTTCAGGCGCGTGCCGGTAAGTACGCGGGCGCACACCGGTTCGGGCGCGTGAGGCTCTACGCGGCAACGAGAAATCTCGGCAAGCTGCGTGAGATGGAAGCGCTGTTCGCCGGTGCGCCGATCGCGCTCGCGACCTTCGACGGCTACGAGGATCCGGTCGAGGGCGACACGTCCTACGCGGACAACGCGGCGCTCAAGGCGCACGCTCTGCACGCGCAGCTCCGGCAAGCGGGGCGTCCGGCAGCCGTGGTCGCGGACGATTCGGGCTTCGAAGTGTACGCGCTCGCCCACCGCCCCGGCGTGCTAACGGCGTACTACGGCGGAGTCGATCTGCCGTGGGATGAGCGCCGCCGCAAGCTGCTGGCAGAGCTTGCGGAAAGCGGCTCGGCGGACCGGCGGGCGCGCTTCGTCTGCGCGCTCCATCTAATCGACGCCGACGGGCGCGAGTTCGCGACCATGGGGACGGTCGATGGGGAGATCGCGCCGGAGGAGCGCGGCGAGCTCGGGTTCTCGTTCGATCCGGTGTTCCTGTACCCGCCGGCCGGCCTGACCTTCGCCGAGATGAGCGCGGAAGCGAAGAACCGCATCAGCCACCGCGCGATCGCCGTCGCGGGGCTCGTCGCCGCGATCGCGCGGGCGGGAATCGTCTCCTAGGAACGCCGACGGCCCGGTCTGCTCGACCGGGCCGTCTCGTCACTTGGTGCACCGCGAAGGACTCGAACCTTCAACCAATTGATTAAGAGTCAACTGCTCTACCATTGAGCTAGCGGTGCGACGTCAGAAAGGTTACCCGCTCGGGGCGGCTTCGTCAAGCGTCTGCCGGCTCCGAGCGAAAAGCTGGTGCGCCCGGTGGGACTCGAACCCACGACCAACGGATTAAAAGTCCGCTGCTCTACCGACTGAGCTACAGGCGCGTGTCGTACGCGTTCGACGCCGGGCGTGACCGTTCCGGGCTCGGAAGAAGCGAACGGCCCCGCGCACGCGACGCGGGGCCGTCGAAGCTGGGTGACTGACCGGGATCGAACCGGCGACCTCCGGAATCACAATCCGGCGCTCTAACCAGCTGAGCTACAATCACCACGAGCGGACTGCGGACGATTGGACGCCCGCACCCCAATCGCCTCCGGCGGTCATGGCGCGCCCGGAGGGAATCGAACCCCCATCGTTCCGCTTAGAAGGCGGATGCCTTATCCGTTAGACCACGGGCGCAAAAGATGCCACCGGTGAACCGGTCCTGCGCTCGCTGGATGCGAGCGCGTGTTCGTCGCACGGTGCGCGAACACATCGGGACGACAGGATTTGAACCTGCGACTTCTTGCTCCCAAAGCAAGCGCTCTACCAAGCTGAGCTACGTCCCGCAGGCCCCATCGTACCATGCGCGCAAAATCGTCGTCCCGGCGCTGTCGGCGACCGACAAGAGCACCGACTACCGCGGCCGCTGCGTCTGACGCATCGCGATGTCCGTTCCGTTCGATCCGTCGGTGCTGCGCCGGCCGTCGCAGCGGCCGCGGCGCCGCGGTGGTGACGCCGTAATGGCGCCGCGCCGGCACGTGCTTAGGCGAGCCTGCAGCTCGGCTCCATCGAGCACGCGAGGACGCGCTGGCGCATCGCATCCGATGCACCCCGGAAGCGCACCGCTCGACGAGCTCACCGGCGTGCTCGCCGACCTACGCGCGATCCGCGCTGGAGCGCGACGCTATGCGGCACGCGCTCGATCGCTGCAGTGATCGCGCAGAAGCTGTTCCGGTGCCTGACGCTGCGCGACGCGGCGCGCGGCATCGGCCGGCCGACCCCCGTTCGCGGAGTCCTCGAGATCACGCCGGACGGTAAGACTCCTCGTCCAAGCACAAGGCTGACGTCGAACGCGTCGTCCTGAAGTACAACGCGGAAGGCGTGTCGTTTCTCAGACCGTCCGGCCCGCCGCCCAACGACCGCGACAAGCGTCAACATCTGGACGAGAGCACTATCTCGCTTGACAGCGCACGTTGGGAGCGCGAGACTTCGCCGCTCGCCCCGCCAGGCATTCCTGGCACTCTGCCGAAGCAACGGACCGCTGGCCCGGGGGCGGCGGACTGATGGCGGATAACTTCGACCAAACGATCCCGCACATATTCATCAGCTATGCGCACAACGACAACGTCGTCCCGCGCCAATGGGTCGATGAGTTCGCAAAGCGCCTCAAAGAATACGTCGACGTGCGCTGGGGCGGCGATGCGAAGGTGTGGACGGACAGCCGCGAAGTTCAAGGCAACGACGCTCTGCAGCGCAAGATTCTCGCCGCCGTCAAACGAGCGTACGTCATCGTTTCGGTGATCTCGCCGAGCTATTTCAACTCGCCTTGGTCTCTCACCGAGCTGCGCACCTTTTACGAAGCGGCCAAGGTGGATGCCGAGGTCGACGTCACGCTGCGCGTCTTCAAGGTTTACAAGCTCAGCGTCGAACCGATCGCGGCGAAGACCATTCCGGAGCTCGTCGACACGATGGGCTTTGCGTTCTATACCAAGGGCGAGAGGAAAGACGTCACGATCGATCCCAGTCACGCGAACGACGTCTTCAACAATGCGATCGACGACGTGGCCATCCCGGTGTCGCAAGTGCTCACCAAGCTGTTGGGCGGCGAAAACCGGCTGTCGCGCATGACGGGGATCAGAATCTATCTGGGACGCGCCGGAAGCGATCTCGCCGAGCAGCGCTATGCCCTCCGCATCGCCTTGCTCCTGGCGGGTCATTCGGTCATCGAGACGGACCTCGTCTACGACGGCACGTACGAAAAGCGCGTGCGCGCGCAGCTCGCCGGCTGCCACATGTCCATCCATCCGATCGGCGACAATTACGCGCGGCTCGAAAATTCGGACTTGCCGGTCGACCGCCCCGCCTACGACCTGGCGAACGAGGAGGCGAAACGGCGCCCGGAATTCCGGCGCATCAGCTGGCGCCCGGTGCGAACGCTGCCTGGGAACGAAGCCCAAGCGCGCTTCATCGAGGTCGTTCGCGACGACGTCACCCTCGGCAACATGGAGCACATCGAAGAGGAGCTCGTCTACTTCAAGGAGACTCTCAACGACCGCCTCGCCGTGATCGCGGAGCACATGGGGCCCGGGGGCCTCAAACCTCGTGCCCCGGCGCGCGTGAGCGCGAAAACGGTCTATTTGCTCTACGATCCACGATTCGACGGCGTCGAAGGCACGGCGAGCGCAGCGGCCATCACCGCCATCCGCGACTACCTGATCGAGCAAAAGTTCAACGTCGCGAAGCCGCTCACCGAGCGTTCGCCGCAGGACATCGCCGATTTTCACAGGCGCGCGCTGCGCAAGTGCGACGGCGTCCTGGTCTACTACGGTGACGCAAGCCCGCTCTGGATAGCCGACGCGGTCGACGACCTGCACGACACCGCGAAAGGCCGTGGGTTCGATGCGGGCGGATACGACGAATGCGCGGTTCTGCTGGCGCCGCAGATGACGCCGGCAAAGCGCGACTTCAACGACTTCGACGTACGGCGACTCGTGTTGACCGACCCGTTCGACCCCGCCGTGCTGGCGAATTTCATCGCGAAGCTTCGTGCCGCGGTGCAACCGAGATGAGCGCCGTCGCCGCACCGCCGCGTGCGAACCCGTTCATCGGTCTGCGTCCGTTCGACGAAGAGCACGAGCGCTTGTTCTTCGGTCGCGAAGAACAGATCGAAAAGCTCCTCGAACGGCTCGGCTCGGCGCGCTTCCTGGCGCTCGTGGGCTCGTCGGGCTGCGGTAAGTCGTCGCTCGTGCTCGCGGGCCTGCTGCCCGCGCTCAAACGCGGCTGGATCGTGGACGCCGGCGCGAAATGGCGCATCGCGAAGATGCGCCCGGGCGCGTCGCCGGTCTCGGCGCTCGCGCGCGCGCTCGGGAAACGCGGCGTCCTCGCCGATGAGGCGCCGAACGCCGATGCTTCCGAGCGGCTCGCGACGATCCGGCACGCGCTCTTGCGCAGCGAGCTCGGCCTGGTCGACGCCGTGTTCTGCGCGCGCGTGCCGAGCGACGAGAACGTGCTGGTGTTCGTCGATCAGTTCGAAGAGCTGTTCACCTATGCGGGCAGCGCGGAAAGCGCCGCCAATGCCGCCGAGGCGGCCGCGTTCGTCAAGCTGCTGCTCGCCGCAGCGGCCCGCGATGAGCCGCGAATCTACGTCGCCATCGCGATGCGCTCCGACTTCCTGGGCGAGTGCGCGCGGTTTCGCGATCTCCCCGAGGCGGTCAACGACGGTCTTTTCCTCGTTCCGCGCTTGACCCGCGACGAGATCGAGCGCGCGATCGTCGAGCCGCTGCGCGTCGCCGGCGCGGGGATCGAGCCGCGGCTGCTCTCACGCCTGCTCAACGACATCGGACGCGACTCCGATCAGCTTCCGGTGCTCGAGCACGCGCTCATGCGCACCTTTGACGAGTGGAAGAAAGAGCACGACGACGGCGAGAAGCTCGACGTCGGCCACTACACGAAGATCGGTTGCATGACCGGCGCGCTCTCCGAGCACGCCGATGCGATCTACGATACGCTCGACGAGAACGATCCCGAGCGCGCGGAGCGGCTTCGGGCAGTCGCCGAAAAGCTGTTTCGCTGCTTGACCGGCCGGGACAACGAAAACCGCGGTGTCCGCCGTCCGACCGCGTTCGCCGCGGCGCTCGAAATCACGGGCGCCACCCAGGACGACCTCGCGGCGCTGGTGCGCATCTACAGCGCGCCGGGCGTTTCATTCCTGCACGCGAACACTCCGCCGCCGTATTGCGATGCCGTGCTCGACCTTTCGCATGAGAGCTTGATGCGTCTGTGGTCAAAGCTGCGCGAATGGGTCGATCTCGAAGCAAAGGCGGGTCAAACCTACCGCGACTTGGTCAAAGACGCGATGGACCGGGCGGCGCCGTGGATCGATCCGCGGCTTGCCGTTGGCCAAGCCTGGAAGAGCGACAACGCGACGCTGATCAACCCGGCATGGGCCGCGCGCTACGACGACGAGTTCAAGAAGATGCATGTGGAAGGCGAGCAGCGCCGCGCGCTCGCTGCGGAGCGCTACGCCCAGGCGCTGGCGTTCTTGGACGCCAGCATCGAAGCGCCGCTCCGCGAACGCGCGCGTGAAGATGCGGAGCGACTCCGAGCGCTCGCGGCGAAGATACGGTTGCGGCGGACGATCAACGCGGGGCTCGGCATCGCCGCGGTCGCCATAACGGTGCTGATTCTCACGATCTTGTACGGGATGAGGCTGAAGCAAGCCAACGCCGAAGCGCAAGCCGCGAAAGCGACAGCGCGGGAGTACTATCAGCTCGCGCGGCAGTTCGAAACGATAGCCGGCGCCGAATCCGTGCACGCGGCGCAAGCGCGCACCGACGCGCAGCGTCAGTCGCGCATCGCCGCCGCCCACCTGGACGCTACGCGGCGAGCGGCTCTCGATGCGCGCCAGCAGGCGAAAAACGCCGAGTCGAAACTGCGCCGCGCCGACTCGCAAGTTGCGCTCGCTCGCGCTCTGCAGACGTACAACGCTGCTTCGGCGCTCCTCGCCCGCCGCGACTATCCCGGTGCGATTCGTCAATACGACGCGGCCATTCGCGCGCTCTCGGTACCCGGCGTCGGCACTCCGTCCGATCTGGCTCAAGCGTACTTCGGGCGCGCCGACTCCTATAACGGCGAACGGCAGATCGATCTCGCGATCGCCGACTACGAGCGCGCGCTTCGCGCGAAACCGAATTTTCCGGAAGCGGCCGGCAAGCTGAAGCTGCTGCAAGCGGAAAAGCCGTTCATCGCACAGGCCGACGCGACGAAGGACAAGTCTTGCACGACGGCACGGAAATACATCCTTGCCGCCAGCAACGACGCGAACACGCGTCCGGTAGCGTACGAAGCGGCGATGACCGGCCTGCAGTGGAACACGACCTGCGGCAACCCGCAGGTGCGGCTGGTCAACGAAGCCCAGCTGCTCTCATGGCGCGCCGCGGCGGAGCAGCCGCTGCACGTCGGCGACCCGCAGCGGGACATGGCGCGCGCAAACCAGCTGCTCGAGCAGTGCACGAAGTCGTCGAAGACGTTCGACGCGGCGTCGCGGCGCACGTGCTCGAACCAGATCATGTACAACGCTCTGCTCTCCCTGACCGTTATCAACGCCGCGCCCAAGCTGGCAATTCCGACGCCGCAGCAAACCCCGCCCGCGCAGCAGCAACCGGTGCAGCAGTCGAAGCCGCCGGGCACGTAGCCGGATTGCGGCCTACCGGCCCGGCAACGAATACCCCTCGATCCGCGGCAAACCATCGCGCTGGCGGATCGCGTTCACCATAATGGTCCCCTGCTCGATCGCGTCGTCCAACGCGACGTGCGTGTGCGGCAAGCCCGCATCGAACCACTCGGGATCGTACGTACTCTTCCCAAGACTCCGGTACCGCGACCCCGGCATCCGCCCCATCGCGAACGATTTCAAATCCAGCGCCGCGAAACCGAGCTCCGGCACCTCGCCCACCGCGTACACCAAATACCAATACAGCCACGCCCCGTAGTCGTACGCCGCCGGCGCCCCGACCGCACACGGCTTCCCATACGCGCGCAGCGATTTCACCCACCCTTCGCACGCGAGCATCGACTCGCGCACCGGCTTCACGTCCTCGCGCGATTTCTCGTAGGCAGCGCGGTTCGCCGCCGACGACGCCCACCACGCCATCACGCGCGGATGCTGCGCCGCGCCCGGCAGCAGCTCGAGATTGCGCGCGAACGTCCCGAGCAGCACCTTGTCGATCGAGAACGCCGCGATCCCGAACGAGAGCATCGAGTACAGCCCCGGCACGGGCCCGTCCGCCTCCACGTCGACCGACAGATAGATCTCGGGCGTCGGCGCCTGCTGCACGTGTCGTTTCCGTCCCATCGCAGCCCAGGGTACGTCGGCGCGGCCGAGAAGCCCGTCCCCCACTAAACAAATCTCCGACGGAGGCGCCCCCGCATGAAACCTTCTCGCAGCGCATTTCTCGCCGCGGCAGCCGGCACCGCCGCCGTCGCCGTGGCCCCGCCGTCGCTCGTCGCCGCGGCAAGCCCGGCGGACGTCGCCAACGCCACGAAAGGCATGACCCTCACGACGCTGCGTGACGGCACGACGGACCATCTCGGCATTCGCACGGCGAAAGGCATCGTCGACGTTGCGGCGTCGGCGAGTGCACTCGGCATCGCGAACGCCCCGCGCACCGTCGAGGACGTCGTCCAAGGCCGCGGCGACGTGGCATCGCTCGGCCGCATCGTGTCCAGCGCGCCGGCGAGCGCCGTGCGCAGCGAAGCCTCCGTGCAGTTCGGCCCGCTCGTCAGCTCACCCGGCAAGATCCTATGCGTCGGTTTGAACTACAGCGCGCACATCGCGGAGACGGGCGAGAAGGCGCCGATCGCGCCGAACCTGTTCAACAAGTACAACACGACGCTCAACCGCCACAACGGCACGATCCCGGTGTCGAGCCTGCCGACGAAGATGTTCGACTACGAGTCCGAGCTGGTGTTCGTCGTCGGCAAGACCGCGAAGAACGTCTCCGAAGCCGACGCGCTCAACTACATCTACGGCTACACGACCGGCAACGACTTCACCGAGCGCGACTCGCAGAACCGCGTGTCGCAATGGATGACCGGAAAATCGCCGGATCACTTCGCGCCGATCGGACCGTGGCTAGTCACCGCCGACCAGATCCCGGATCCGCAGACGCTGCAAGTGCAGACGTTCGTCAACAACGAGACGACGCCGCGCCAGGACATGAACACCAAGCAGATGATCTTCAACTGCGCCAAGATCCTCAGCTACACGTCGCAGTACATCACGCTGCACCCCGGCGACGTGTTCTTCACCGGCACCCCCAGCGGCGTGATCGTCGGCATGCCGAAAGACAAGCAAGTCTGGCTAAAACCAGGCGACCGCATCCGCACGGTCATCTCGAAACTAGGCGAACTGCACTTCACGCTGACGTAGCCGCAA
>JAQBPK010000243.1 GCA_028287565.1 Vulcanimicrobiota bacterium | reverse complement strand
AAGTCGACGCGCGCCGTGTGGCCGCTCGCGAGGCGTCCGCGCAGGATCGCTTCGGAGAGCGGCGTCGTGACGTGCCGGGCGATGGCGCGCGCGACGTAGCGGGCGCCGCTGCCCTGCGACGACGATTCGCGTGCGAGGAACCGCCGCGCGGGTTCGGAGAGGTCGAGCCGCATCGCGTGCGCGCCGAGGCGGTCGGCGAGCAGCGCGACTTGCAGCACGACGATTTTCTCGATCTCGCGCGCGCCGAGCTCCGCGAACACGACGATCTCGTCGATGCGGTCGATCAGCTCGGGCCGCAGCGTCGCTTCGAGCTCCTCGTGGTCGAGGTTCGACGTCAGCACGAGGATCGCGTGGCGGAAGTCGATCGTGCGGCCTTTCGCGTCGGTGACGCGGCCGTCGTCGAGGATCTGCAGCAGGATCGCCGCGACGTCCGGGTGCGCCTTCTCGATCTCGTCGAACAGCACAACGGAGTACGGCCGGCGGCGGATCGGCTCGGTGAGCTGTCCCGCTTCTTCGTGGCCCTGGTATCCGGGCGGCGCGCCGAGCATGCGCGAGATCGTGTGCGCTTCGGTGTACTCCGAAAGGTCCAGCCGCACGAGTGCGTCGTCGGTGCCGAACAGCGCGTGCGCGAGCGCGCGCGCCAGCTCCGTCTTGCCCACGCCGCTGGGTCCGATGAACAGGAAGCCGCCGACCGGCTTGCGCGGATCTTTGAGGCCTGCGCGGGCGCGGCGGATCGCTTCGGCGACGGCGCGAACCGCGGGGTCCTGGCCGACGACGCGCGTGGTGAGCTGCTCTTCGAGCGCGAGCAATCCGGCGCGCTGTGCGTCGGTGATCGTGCCTTGCGGGATGCCCGTCCAGCGCGATACGACCGCCGCGACGCGCTCGACGTTCACGCGTTTCTCGCCGTGCATCGCCGCGCCGGCTGAAGCTTCGTCGACCACGTCGATCGCCTTGTCGGGGAGATAGCGGTCGGCGATGTACCGCGCGGCGAGCGTTGCGGCCGCTTCGAGCGCTTCGTCGTCGATCTGCACGCCGTGGTGCGCCGCGTATTTCGGCCGCAGGCCTTTGAGGATCGCAACGGTCTGCTCGATCGTCGGCTCGTCTATTTGCACGGGCTGGAAACGCCGTTCGAGCGCCGCGTCGGATTCGACGTACTTGCGGTACTCGTCGAACGTCGTCGCGCCGATGCACTGCAGCTCGCCGCGCGCGAGCTCGGGCTTGATCATCGAGCTCAGATCGAGCGAGCCTTCCGCTGCGCCCGCGCCGACCAGCGTGTGCAGCTCGTCGATGAACAGGATGATGTCGCGGCCCGCGCGCTTGACCTCGTCGAGGATCTTCTTGACGCGCGACTCGAACTCGCCGCGGTATTTCGTGCCCGCGACGAGCGGGCCGAGCGAGAGCGCCAGCACGCGCTTGTCGCGCAGCGCCGCCGGCACGTTGCCGCGCGCAATGCGCTGCGCGAGGCCTTCCACGATCGCGGTCTTGCCGACGCCCGGTTCGCCGATGAGCACCGGGTTGTTCTTGCTGCGCCGCGCGAGGATCGAGACGACGCGCTCCACCTCGTCGTCGCGCCCGATCACGGGGTCGAGCTCGTTCTTCTTGGCGGCGTCGGTGAGGTCGCGCGAGTACTGGGCGAGCGTCGTCGCGCCCGGGCGGAACACGCGGCCGAAATCCCCGAACGGCTGGGACGACTGGGGCGCCGGCGCCGGGTGCTCGGCGCCTTCGGGGTTGTTGCGCCGGTTCACGGCGTCGATCGCGACCGCGGCCCCGCCGACCAGCGCGGCGGCGGCCGCCGCCAAACCGAGGATGGCGAACGGGGCGCGCCGGCGCTTGCGCGCGCACTCCTCGCAGACCCCGGCCTCCACCCAGCGGCCGGCCCGCAGGGCAAAATCTCGCACGCTCGCGGGCTTCGCCCGGCAGACCTCGCAGGTAGCGGTCATCGCTCATCACCTACCCGCGCGGGAGAGAGGCGGTTTCGCGGTGCCGGCTGCTCCCGGCGAGGTTAGGGAGCGATCTCGAACGTGACCGAGACCGTTGCGTTCACGCTCAGGTCGCTCGGCTGGACGTCCGTCGGGACCGCCACCTGCGCCGCCATGACGCGGCCCGTCGCGAACGGGCGCGGCGGCGAGGCGGGTGCCCCGGCGCTGAGCGCCATCATTCGCACGATGTGCACGTGCGCTGCCGCGGCCAGCGCGTCGGCCTGCGCCTGCGCGTCGGCCACTGCCGTCGCGAGCGCCGCGCGGTACGCGGCCCGGTTGTCGCGCAGCCCGAACGAGATGCCGCCGACCGTGGTCACGCCGGCTGCGACGCCCGCGTCGACGATCGCGCCGGCTTGGTCGGTGCGGTCGCTGGTGGCCGAAACGCTGCGCGTGACGACGTAACCGTAGCGCTGCGCGAACTGCGGGTTCGGCTGCTGCGGGCGCTCGTTGTACGACAAATAATATCCGGTGGTCTTGATCGACGCAGGCTCCACCCCAACGCCTCGCAGCTTTGCAACGAGCGCGTTGTACGCCGAATTGTTCGCCGACGTCGCGCGCGTGGCGTTGTCGTCGTTCGTGACGATCGAGAATGCCACGACGACACGGTCCGGCGTGCGGTCGACCGTGCCTTGCCCGCTGACCTCGATGCGCGCGGGAAGACGCGGCACCGCGGTCGTCTGGGCGGCGGCCGGCGACACCGCGGCCAGCACCGCCAGCGCGGCGGCGGCGAGGGTGATGCTTCTCATACACGCGGGAAACGCAGGTTGCTGCCAGGGCGTGCGGTTTCGCGAAAATGCTTCCCGGGAAGGATTCGGTAGCACTGCGGCGACGGGCCGCCTACTTCAGGGGCAGAGGGAAAGGGTACACACCGAACATGAGCATTATCAGTTGGTTGATCGTAGGTCTGATCGCGGGGTTCCTCGCGAAGTACGTCGTGCCGGGTGAGGGCCCGGGCGGCATTTTGGGCGACATCATCATCGGCATCATCGGCGCCTTCATCGGCGGTTGGGTCTTCAACGCGTTCGGGCACAGCGGCGCGACCGGACTGAACCCGTGGAGCATCCTCGTCGCGTTCGTCGGCGCGGTCATCCTGCTGTTCGTCCTGCGCGCCCTCACCGGCCGCCGGGCAACCTACTAACCTTTCGCCGACAGCGACGGAACCGGTGCGCTCGTCCTGCAACGGGGCGGGCGCTTCTGGCTTTTGTCGGTAGGAGCGAACCGCCCCCTCTGGAACCCTCCCCCTCGCGATGACCTACATCATCACCGAACCGTGCATAGGCACCAAGGACAAGTCGTGCGTCGACGTTTGTCCCGTCGACTGCATCCACGGCAACGATGAGGACGAGATGCTCTTCATCGATCCCGAGGTCTGCATCGATTGCGGTGCCTGCGTCTCCGCGTGCCCCGTGGAAGCGATCTACGCGGACTCCGACGTGCCGGAGAAGTGGAAAAACTACATCGAGATCAACGCCGAGTGGTACAAGAAATAGATTGATCTCGAGGCTCGCGTGCGCCGCACGATCGCCCGCGAGCTGATGGACGAGCCCGTCGACGACGTCGGCGAGCTCGCGGCGAACCTGCGCGACATCGCGTTCGCGAACGCGCGCCTCGGCGGCACCGCTCCCGTCGTGCGCGCTATCCGCCGGCTCGGCGCCCGCCGCGTCCTCGACGTCGGCAGCGGCGCGGGTGACGTTGCGCTGGCGCTCGTTCGCGACGGCGAGCGCCGCGGCGTCGACGTGCACGTGACCTGTCTGGACGTGAGCGAGCAGATGCTCGCGATCGCGCGCCGCGCGACCGGCGAGCATCCGGCGCTCGCGTTCGTGCGCGCCGACGGCGAGTCGCTGCCGTACGGTGAGCGCGCGTTCGACGCGGTGACCTGCACGCTTGCGCTGCACCATTTCGAGCCGGACGGGGCGCGTGCGCTGCTGCGCGAGCTGCGGCGCGTTGCCCGCTTGAGCCCGGTCGTGTGCGATTTGCGGCGCTCCGCGATCGCGTTGGCGGGGACGTGGCTGTGGTCGCGCACGTCGCGCAACCGGCTCACGCGGCACGACGCGCCGCTGTCGGTGCGCCGCGCGTACACGCCGGCGGAAGCGCTCGCGCTCGCGCGCGACGCGGGCTGGCAAAGACCGCGCGTGCGCCGCGAACCGTTCTTCCGCATGACGCTCACCGACGAGGCGCCGCCGTGACCGACGAACCGTCGGCGTGAACGAACGACGCAACGTCGTCATCGCCGGCGGCGGTCCCGCCGGCAGCGCCACGGCGCTTCGGCTTGCCCGTGCGGGCGTCGATGTGCGCGTCGTCGAGCGCGCGAAGTTTCCGCGGCGCAAAGTCTGCGGCGAGTATCTCAACGCGGGTGCCGTCGCCGCGCTCGACGACCTCGGTGTGCTCGATGCGGTGAAGGCGGCGTCCGCGCCGCTGCGCGGGGTGCGGCTCGTGGCCGAGGGCGCGCCGCCCGTCGTGCTGCCGTTCCGCCGGCCCGCGCTGGCGTGCGCTCGTGAGGTGCTCGACGCAATCCTGCTCGATGCGGCGAGCGCGGCGGGCGCGGTGGTCGAGCACGCGCGCGTCGAGGAAGTCATGGTCGACGAAGGCTGGGCCGCGGGCGTCTACGTGCGCACGCCCGAGGGCGAGCTGGAGGAACGGCCGGCGCGCTACGTCGTCGGCGCGGACGGCGTGGGCTCGGTGATCGCGCGCCGCTGCGAGATGACCAAACCGCCGCCGCGCTCCGCACGTTACGCGGTCGGTGGGCATTACGCCGGCTTCGCAGGGCTCGACGGGCACGTCGAGATGTACGTCGGCGGGGGCGCCTACTTCGCACTTAATCCGCTTTCAGACGTTCGTGCTAACGTCATGGTCGTGGTACCGAAGGAACGGCTCGGGCAGTGGTCGCGCGACGTCGACGCCGGGCTCGGCGGCGCGGCCGCCGCGCTGGGCCGCGGCGTGCGCTCGTTCGAGGGCGTCACGCGGCTGGGTCCGCGCGTGTCGGTAGGCCCGCTGGCGTACGCGACCTACGTCGCTTACCAAGCTGATACCGTGCTCGTAGGCGACGCGGCCGGGTTCCTCGATCCGTTCACGGGGCAAGGGATGTTTCTCGCGCTGTCCGGCGCCGAGCGCGCGGCCGCGGCCATCCTGTGCGCGCTCGAAACGAACGGTCCGCTCTGGGATCCATTGGAAGAGTACGCCCGCTGGCGCGCGCGCGACGTCGCCTGGCGCGGCCGCTTGTCGAAGGCCGTCGCGCTGCTGGTCGACGTCCCGCTGCTCGCGCGGCGCGCGGCCGAGCGCATCCAGCGCTTTCCCGATGCGGGCGCGGCGCTGATCGACGCGCTTTCGGGAATCGTGCCGCCGCAGCGCGCGTTCCGGCCGTCGGTGCTCGGCAGGCTGCTGGCGTGACGATCACGCGCAACGTCATCGAGATCGGCGCGCCGGCGCGCGCGGTCTACGCGCTCGCGTCGGCGACCGAGAAGTGGCCCGAAATCTTGCCGCACTACCGCTACGTGCGCGTGCTCGAAGACCGCGGCGCGATGCGCGTCGTCGCGATGGGCGCGTGGCAGGACGTCTTCCCGATCCGATGGGTCGCGGAGCAGACGAACGATCCGGACACGCCGCATATCGCGTTCCGGCACGTGCGCGGCTGGACGCGCGGAATGGACGTCGAGTGGGTCTTCGAGGAGTTCGCGCGCGGCACGCGCGTCACGCTCGAGCACCGCTTGAAGTTCCAGTTCCCGGTCGCGAGCGAGTGGATCGGCAAGCACATCGTGTCCGGCTATTTCGTGCACGGCGTCGCGGCGAAGACGCTGGCGCGCATGAAAGTGCTCGCGGAGGGACGCGCGTGAACGGCCGCGCCGCGCAGCACCGCGTCGCCGTGACGGGGATCGGCGTGGTGACGCCGCTTGGCATCGGGCTCGACGCGTTCTGGAACGGCATCCTCTCGGAACGCACGGCGGTTGCGCCGATCACGCGCTTCGACCCCGCGGGCGGCCGCTCGCGGATCGCGGCGCAGATTGACGACTTCGAGCCGCGCGACTTCCTCTCGTCCAAACGCCTGCACTGGACCGACCGCTTTTCGCAGTTCTCCGTTGCGGCGGCGCGGCTCGCATTGGGCGACGCGGGGTACAGGCCCAACGGCGCTTCGCACGACGTCGGCGTGTATCTCGGCTCGGCGCTGGGCGGGCTCGCGTTCGCCGACGAGCAGCACGACGTGTTCCGCGAGCGCGGGCTCGACGCGGTGAAGCCGCTGCTGGCGATCTCGGTGTTCGGCGGCGCGGCGACGTGCAACGTCGCGATCGAGTTCGACCTGCGCGGCCCGACCGTCGCCAACGGCAACTCGTGCGCCTCGGGTGCCGTCGCGATCGGGGACGCGTTCCGCGCGATCGCGCGCGGCGACGTCCGCGCCGCGCTCGCCGGCGGCGTCGAGGCGCCGCTCTCGCCGCTGGTGTACGGCGCGTTCACGATCATTCGCGCGATGTCGATGCGCAACGACGATCCCGAGCACGCCAGCCGCCCGTTCGACCGCGAGCGCGACGGCTTCGTGATGGCCGAAGGCGCGGGCGTGCTCGTGCTGGAGCGGCTCGAAGACGCGCAGGCGCGCGGCGCGCGCGTGTACGGCGAGATCTGCGGCTACGGGCTGACGAACGATGCCCACCACATGTCGGCGCCGCGTCCCGACGCGACGATGAACGCTGCCGCGATGCAGCGCGCGCTCGACGAGGCGCACCTCGCGGCGGCGGACGTCGACCTCGTGAACGCGCACGGCAGCTCCACGCCGCTCGGCGACACCGCGGAGGCGCTCGCGATGGAGCTCGTCTTCGGCGAGCGCGCGGCGCGCGTGCCGGTGACCGCGACCAAGGGTCAGCACGGGCACGCGCTCGGCGCGACGGGCGCTTGGGAGGCGGCGCTGTCGCTGGCCGCGATCGCGCACGGAATCGTGCCTCGGAGCGTCAATAGCAGTGATGTCGATTCGTCCTTGGCCGTCACGCACGAGCGCCTCGAGCGCCCGGTCCGGACCGTTCTCTCCAACTCGGCCGGCTTCGGCGGAATCAACGCCGCGCTCGTCTTTCGCGCCGTCGACTGAGGCGGCGGTGGACGATCCGGTCGCGCAGGCGGTGCGGAATCCCGTCATGGTTCGCAGCGTCACGAAGGTGTACGGCGCGGGCGACGAAGCGGTGCGCGCGCTCGACGGCGTTGAGCTCGACGTGCGCGAAGGTGAGATGGTGGCGCTCGTGGGCCCGAGCGGCTGCGGTAAGTCGACGCTGCTCAACCTCGTGGGCTGCGTGGATTTGCCGACGTCCGGCGCGGTGTACGTGGACAAGAAGGCGACGCACGAGCTCAACGACGACGGCTTGACGATGCTGCGCCGCGACCGCGTCGGCACGGTGTTCCAGTTCTTCAACCTGCTGCCGGCATTGCGCGTATCGGACAACGTCGCGTTGCCGCTCGTGCTGCAGCGCGTCGCGCGCGGCGAGGTCGGCGCGCGCGTGAGCGCGGCGCTCGCGAGCGTCGGGCTGGCTGAGAAGGCACGGGCGTATCCGGCGCAGCTGTCCGGCGGGCAATTGCAGCGCGTCGCGATCGCGCGCGCGATCGTGCACCGCCCGGCGGTCGTGCTCGCGGACGAACCGACGGGCAACCTCGACTCGCAGACCGGCGCGACGGTGCTCAGCCTGTTGCGCGGGCTCGCGGACGGCGGCCAGGCGATCCTCATGGCGACGCACAGCACCGACGCCGCCGCGGTGTGCGACCGCGTGCTGCACATGCGCGACGGCCGGATGGTATAGGCGTGTTCCCGCTGTTTCGTGCCCTTGTCCTCGGCCCGCTGCGCTCCAACGTACTGCGCGCGGCCGTCACGCTCGTCGCGGTCGGGCTCGGCGTCGCGATCGGGCTTGCGATCGATCTCGCGAACGCGACCGCGGTCGGTTCGTTCGCGACGAGCGTGAACGTCGTCTCGAACAAGGTCAACCTGCAAGTGCTCGGCGTCGGGCGCGGCTTCGACGAGCGCGCGATCGTGCGCGTGCAGGGCATCGGCGGCGTAACTTACGCGAGCCCGGCGATCGAGGATGCGCTCACCGTCGGCGCGCGCGCCCGCGATCCGTTCTCCGGCGAGATTCTGCGCGTGCTCGGCGTCGATCTGCTGCGGCCGCTGCCGGGCGACAGCGCCGCGCCCGCCGCGTCTCCCGGCAGCATCGGACCGGAGAACGCCGACCCGTGGATGCTCGTGAACGGGCGGGGAGCGTTCGTCAGTGCCGCGCTCGCGGACCGGCTGCGTTGGAAAACCGGCGCGACGGTGCACGCGCTTGCCGGAGACCGTGACGTCGTACTGCGCATCGCGGGGATCATTCCGCGCGGCACGGTCGGGATCGACTCGAGCGTCGTCTTCGTCGATATCGCGACGGCCCAGGAGACGTTCGGCAAGATCGGCCTGCTCGACCGCATCGACCTCGTCGTGGAGCCGGCGCGGCTTGCGGAGGTCGAGCGTGCGGTGAGCGCGGCGATTCCGCCCGGCGCGCGCGCGATCCGGCCCAAGACGCGCACGGACGAGATCTCGCGCATGCTGCAGAGCTTCCGGCTGAATCTAGAAGCGCTCGCGTACGTTGCGCTGTTGGTCGGAATGTATCTCATCTACAACACCGTTGCGATCTCGGTGGTGCAGCGCCGGCCCGAGGTCGGCACCGTGCGCGCGCTCGGGGCGACGCGCGGCGCGGTGTTCCGCACCTTCGTCGCGGAGGGCGCGCTGGTCGGCGTGCTCGGCTCGCTGCTAGGCCTCGCGATTGGAGCGGGACTCGCAACGTTCTCCGTCGCGGCGGTTTCGCGCACGGTGGATACGATGTACTTCGGTTCGCACGCCGACCGCGTCGCGTACGATCCGGTACTCTTCGTGAAGGCCTTCGTGCTCGGCGTGCTCGCGTCGGTTGTCGCTGCGGCGTTCCCAGCGCTCGACGCCGCGTCGACGCCGCCCGCGATCACGATGCGCGCGCAAGGTTTCGAGACGCGCCGGCCGCGTTTCGCGCCACGCGCGGCGCTCCTGGGCATCGTCGCCTTCGCGCTGGCGTGGCTGTGCACCCGCGCGCCGGCGATCGACGGTGTGCCGGTGTTTGGCTACGCGTCCGGGCTGCTGATCATCTTCGGCGGGTCGCTGTGCGCGCCGCTCGCAGTTGACGCGCTCGCTCGCGCCGGCACCACGTTCGCGGCGCGGCGTCCCACGCTCGGCCTCGCGGCGGCGAACCTGGCCGGCGCGCCGCTGCGCACGTCCGTTGCGGTTGCGTCGCTGATGATCGCGATCGCGATGATGGTGTCGGTGGCGGTGCTCGTCTCGTCGTTCCGCACGACGGTCGTTGCCTGGGCCGACGAGACGCTGCTGGCCGACCTCTTCGTACGGCCGCTCGGGCTCAGCGATGCGTCGAGCGACGCGCGTTTCTCGCCGTCAGTCGCCGACCGCATCGCGCGTGTCCCCGGCGTCGCTCGCGTCGACGTCTTCCGTTCGGTCATGCTGCCGTACCGCGGCCGGCTCACGAACCTCTTCGCGACGGATCTCTCGGTGCTCGCCGTTCACTCCGATCTGCGGTTGCTCGGCGGCGCGGATGCCGGCGCGCTCGGGCGCTCGGTGCCGGGGACGACGAACGTGCTCGTGTCGGAGCCGTTCGCCGAGAAGTTCGCCGTTCGGCGCGGTGACGTGCTGCGGCTGCCGACGCCGTCCGGAACGACGAGCTTCATTGTCGCGGCGGTGTACAACGACTATTCGTCCGATGCGGGGGTCGTGCTGGCGGACATCCGGACGTACCGGCGCCTGTTCCACGACGATGCGATCAACTCGCTGTCGGTCTATGCGGCGCCCGGTATTGACTTGCTGCATCTGCGGTCGGCGATCGTACGGGCGGTGTTGCCGCTGCGGATCGACGTGGCGACGAATCGCGAGCTGCGCGAGCTGGTCGTGCAGATATTCGACCGGACGTTTGCGATCACGTATGCGCTGGATGTCATTGCTATTGCGATTGCGGTGATGGGGGTGGTTTCGACGTTGTTCGCGCTCGTGTTGGAGCGGCGGCGGGAGTTCGGGTTGCTGCGGTATCTTGGGGTTACGGCTCGTGGGGTTCGGGTTACCGTGCTCACGGAGGCGGCGGGGATTGGGGTGCTTGGTGGGGTGCTTGGGGTTGCTGTTGGGATGCTGCTGGCTTTGCTGCTCATCTTCGTGATCAATCGGCAGGCGTTTGGGTGGCTCATTGAGCTGCATGTGCCTTGGGTCTTTTTGGGAGAGACGATCGGGCTTGTTGTCGTTGCTGCGGTGTTGGCTGGGGTGTATCCGGCGGGGGTTGCTGCTCGGATTCGGACTGCTGAGGCGGTTCGGACCGAGTGAGCTTGTTTGGGATGGTGGCAGCGGTGCGGCGTGCACTTCGTTGCCGGGCCGCTCGGCGCGCGCTTCCTGCGCGCGCTTTCGCTACACTCGTGCGAGCTCTCGCCATCCTGGCTCCGCTCGCACTCGTAGTGCTCTGCAACGAAGTGCACGCCGCACCGCCCGGCGCGATGGGCGTCTCGCGTGGGAGCGATCGTGGCGGTGGGTCGCATCGGGGTGAGGGTGGCGGGGTGGTGGAGTTGCCCGGTACGGGCGGCGTTCCCGTGACTACTTCGCTGGGATTTTCGAATGCTCGCTTGCCGTGGCGGTTCTCTTTTCCGCGGGATCATGCGGCGCATTTTTCTTTTCAGAGTGAGTGGTGGTATTATACCGGGCACTTGCGGGCTCGGGATGGGCGGCGGTTTGGGTATGAGCTCACGTTTTTTCGGTATGGGTTGCGGCCCGGTGGAGCGTCGTTGCATGCCGGGCAGTCTCGGTGGCGCGGGAATCAGGTGTATCCCGTGCATCTTGCGCTGACCGATGAGAGCGGGAAGCGGTTCGTTTACGATCAGCGGTTTGCTCGGGAGGCGCTTGGGATGGGGCGCGCTTCAGCCGTGGCACTTGATGTTGCTGTTGGGAACTGGGTCTTGCGTGGGAGTGCGCCGTTTCGGATGCGGGCTTCTTCGGAGTACGTCGGCGTTGATCTCGTGCAGGTTTCCGAGAAGGCTCCGGCCGTTCATGGGCGTGAGGGGGTTTCGGTAAAGGGGGCTTGTGCTACGTGCGCTTCCCACTATTATTCGATGACGCGGTTGCGCACGTCTGGGACGTTGCGGTACCGCGGGGATGTTATGCGGGTGGACGGGATCTCTTGGATGGATCATGAGTTTGCGTCGGCCGAGCTTCAAGGGGATCAAGTTGGGTGGGATTGGTTTTCCATTCAGCTCGATGACCGGCGCGAGATCATGGACTACCGGTTGCGGCGCAAGGATGGGTCGTTGACGCCCGAGTCGAGCGGGTCGCTGGTTGATGCGCGCGGAGGCGTGCGGTATTTGCGCAAGGATGATGTCGGCGTCGACGTTTCCGGCGTGTGGAAAAGTCCGCATACCGGTGGGACGTATCCGAGCGGGTGGCGCGTGCGGGTGCCTTCGGCGCGGCTCGATCTCGTGCTCGTGCCGGTGGTGCCGGATCAGGAGCTTGCGAACTTGACCGGCGGCGTGTCCTATTGGGAGGGTGCCGTGGACGTCAGCGATGCCGTCAGCGGGCGGCATCTGGGCGTCGGATATGTCGAGCTGACCGGATATGCGGGCGCCGTCCCGCGCTGATCCTCCGGAACACAAGCGATCTCGCTAACACCCTCGCGTGAGCCGCGCCACACCGGCGCATTGCAGCGGGCAGAACGCTCAAGCAAGTGGTTTCCTGTGACGATTCCGTAATCACCCGGCACCTCAAAGAAGGAGCTATGAGTCGTCCGGAGTCGATCGTGTCCGCGTGTGCTCGAGGCGTTTTGAACGGCGTCGAGCGCCGCCGCGCCCTCGACTGGTTCGATGCGACGGCGGATACGGCCGTCCGCATCGTCTGCGGTCCGATCGGCTCGGGAAAGACGTTCGCCGTGCGGCAGTTCGTCGCGCGCAGCGGCGGCCGGGCCGCGTACGTTCGCGTTCCGGCGCGTGCGGACGCGGCAGAGCTGCGCGCGGCGATCGGCGCTGCTGACGGGGTCGACACGATCGTGCTCGATGACGTCGACCGCGCGGACGCGGCCGTCTACGAGGCGCTGTGCGACGCGATCTTGGACGGTGAGCTCGACCACAAGCTCGTCCTGGTAGGCCGGTCGCGGCGGCGGCTGCGCGCCGAGAGCTTGATCGCGCGGGGCTTCGCGCGCGCGTGCGGCGACGACGTGCTGACGTTCGACTCCGATGAGCTGGAACGGCTCGCGGCCGCGCACGGCGTCGCGTTCGACCGCGATGACGTCGTGCAACTGCTCCATGACACCGACGGCTGGCCGCTGGCGTCGGGCTGGCTCGTGCGCGACGCGGCGGAGAACCGCCGTTCGCTGCACGACGCGTTCACGCACTGGCGCGAGCGCAACGGGCACTTGCTCCTCGAGTTCGTGGAGCGCGAAGGTTTCGAGGATGCAGCGGCGTTCGAGGCGTTTCGTCTCGCGCTGCACCGCGGGTCCTCGACCGCGGAGCACGAGGTGGAGCGGCTCGAGCAGCTGGGGCTTCCGATCGTCCGCACGCGGCGGGGATTGCGGCCGTATCGCATCTTGGTCCGGCTCACCGAGCCGCCCACGACGGCAGGCGATGCGCTGGCGTCCGTCCTCGACCGGCCGACCACGACGCTTCCGCCTTTGATGGCGGTGAACGTCT
>JAQBPK010000219.1 GCA_028287565.1 Vulcanimicrobiota bacterium | reverse complement strand
AGTCGACGGTGTTCAACCTCATCACCGGCATCTACAAGCCGTCCGCCGGGCGGATCACGTTCGCGGGGCAGAACGTCACCGGGATCGCGACGAGCGCGATCACCGCGCGCGGGATCGCACGGACGTTTCAGAACATCCGGCTGTTCGCGTTCATGTCGGCGCTCGAGAACGTGATGACGGGCGAGCACGCGCGGCTGCGCGCGAACCTCGTGCAGTCGCTGCTGCACACCCCCGGACAGCGCAAGGAAGAAGCGGCGGCACACGACCGTGCGATGGAGCTGCTGAAGTTCGTCGGGTTGGAGCGCAATGCGGACACGTACGCGCGCAATCTCGCGTACGGCTTTCAGCGGCGGCTGGAGATCGCACGCGCGCTCGCGTCAGATCCGAAGCTGCTGCTGCTCGACGAGCCCGCGGCCGGGATGAACCCGAGCGAAAAACGCGACCTGGTCGAGCTGATCCGGCGGATTCGCGACCGCGGCGTAACCGTGTTCCTGATCGAGCACGACATGGCGGTCGTTATGGAGATCAGCGAGCGCATCACCGTGCTGGACCACGGCGAGAAGATCGCCGAAGGCCTGCCGGCCGAGGTGCGCAACGACCCGCGCGTGATCGAAGCGTACCTCGGCGCGCCGGCGGCGGAAGCGAGCTAGATGGCGCTGCTGGAGGTCGAGGGACTGGTCGCGCGCTACGGCCGCATCACCGCGCTGCAGGACGTGGCGCTGCGCGTGGAAGAAGGCGAGATCGTCACGCTGATCGGCGCGAACGGGGCGGGCAAGACGACGACGCTGCGCGCGATCAGCGGCCTGGTGAAGGCAGCGTCGGGCACGATCCGGTTCGCCGGGCGCGACGTGACGCGCCTCGCGCCCGACGCGATCGTGCGCGCCGGAATCGGCCAGTCGCCTGAAGGCCGGCGCGTGTTCCCGCGCATGACGGTGCGCGAGAACCTCGAGCTGGGCGCGTACACGCGCAGCGCGAAGGACGAGATCGCCGGCGACCTCGAGCGCGTGCTGACGATCTTCCCGCGGCTGAAGGAACGCTACGCGCAGAAGGCCGGAACCATGTCGGGCGGCGAGCAGCAGATGCTGGCGATCGCCCGAGCGATGATGTCGCGCCCGAAGCTGCTGCTGCTCGACGAGCCGTCGCTGGGGCTCTCACCCAAGCTCGTGCAGACGATCTTCGAGGTGATCCGCGACATCAACGCGCGCGGCACGACGATCCTGCTGATCGAGCAGAACGCACGCCAAGCGCTTGCGGTGGCGTCACGCGGCTACGTGCTGGAAGTCGGCCGCATCGCGCACTCGGGCCCGGCGGCAGAGCTCATGGCAAGCGAAGCGGTGCGCGCGGCGTACTTGGGCGGCGCCGCTTAAGCCGTTCCGGCGCTCAGCTGACTGCCGCCGTGCCGTCGATGAACGGGCGCATCTCGCCGACGTACTTGTCGGTGTTGCGGATGCTGCGCAGAATCACGACGATCGCGTCTTGCGGAAATCCTGATTCCAGCGTCACCGTGTAGCCGCAGAAGACGTCGGCCGTGTCGTCCGCTCCCCAGAACAAAAAGTTCTGATCGCTCAAGTACAGCAGCCGGCGCATCAGCCCATTGTTGTCGCGCGCTTTGCCGAGGTTGATATACCCGCCCTTGTAGTGCGGGTAGACGCGGAAGCCGATCGTGTCGCTCTTGGTGACGCTGACGACGATCTCCAGGTTGTCGGAGTTCCGCATCCCCGTGGTCATCGTTCCGACGAAGTTGTACGGGTTCTTCGTGCTCTGCCGGAAGGTGACGTTCACGTCCGAGCGCGCCCCCGCCGTATCCAGCACCTGACGAAGCTTCTCGCGGGTGGCATCCCGCCCGCTCTGAGCTTGCGCAGGCTGCCCGCCGAGGAGCAGCGCCACGAGGAGGACGGCAAAAAATCGAGCTAAGCGCATGGCGGAGTATCCGCCCCGGCGAGCGGTAGTCCTCTACCTGAGCCGAGCCGGACGGCACGGGTTTCGTGCCGACCGGCTCGAGGTTAGGCGCCGCGCGCGAAGTCGGCGATCAATGCCGGGGTCGCCGTGTCGAAGCCCACGACGTCCAGCATGCCGCCGTCGTTCGGGTCCGCGATCGTGAACCCGTTGGACGTCATGCCGACCACGACGAGCTTCGCCGGGATGCCCATCCGCTCGCGGTACAGGCGCAGCGCCTGGTCCGGGTGGATGGTGCCCGCCCACGTCTCGCTGTCCGTCATGACGATGAACAGGTCGATCGCGAGCCGCTTCTCGAGCGCGTAGACCATTGGGAGGGCGCAATCCGTTCCCATGAACGGAAGGGCTTCCGTGCGCTTCACGACCGAGTCGACGCTCTCGTCCTTGCCGATCGCGAACGGCACGAAGTCGTCCGCGAACGCCATGACGCGCACGTCGCTGTCCGTGCGAACGTGCGTGAGCGCCATCGCCGCCGCACCCACGCGCGGCGTGATCCCCGGGATGCCGGCGATCGTGCCGCTCGACATCGAGCCCGAGACGTCGAGCCCGATCAGGGTGCGCGCACCCGTCGGCTCGACGTTCTCGAACGACAGCGCGAACGCCGCATCGAGCGCGCCAACCACCGCCGGCACCGGGTTCCACGTCGCCGAGCCGCGCGCGCTGCGACCACTCTTGTACGTGGTCAGCGCCGCGAGCAGCGCGATCGGGTGGATGCGGCTCTTGCGCAGCGCCGTGCGATCCGTGAGCCGCGCGATCACGCCGGCGGTCGCCTCGCCCTTGGGCGTGAGGAGACCGACGCGCGTGAGCGTCGCGAGGTTGCGGATCAGCGCCGTCATCGGCAGCGCCGGAAGCAGCGCTTCCCACACGCGCGGCTCCTTGAGCCACGCGCTCGGAAGCGCTTCACGCGGCAGCCCGCTCGCACGCACCAGCTGCGCGCACGCCGCCGCGTCCGCGTCTTCCGACGACTTCGCGAGCGCATGCGCGCGCAGCAGCGCGAGCGACGCGTGCTCGTCGCCCGGAACGTCGCCCTTGACGATCCAGGCATAGAGCGCCGCGCGCTCCGCGTCCGTCGCGAGCGGGTGCGCGAGACGGAACACGTCGCGGTGCGTGAAGCCTTCACGGTTCTGGTACTTGAGCGCCTGGAACGCGAGGTCGCGCACCGTCTTGCTCTCGTACCAGCCGCGCAGACCCTTGCGCAGGCCGCGGCCCCAGCCGCGGAACTGCTCGATGTACGAGCAGAACGTGAGCAGGTGCGAGCCCGTGCGGCAGACGCGGCGCAGACCCTCGCCGAGCGCGTACGCGCGCGTGGCGTCGTCGCCGAAACCGGCGCACGCCGCGAGCGCGAAGATCGCCGGCTGCACCTTGGGTGCACGGCCGCTCTCCGAGATCTCGATGACGCGCGATAC
Organism: Vulcanimicrobiota bacterium; assembly: GCA_028287565.1. Taxonomy (GTDB): domain Bacteria; phylum Vulcanimicrobiota; class Vulcanimicrobiia; order Vulcanimicrobiales; family Vulcanimicrobiaceae; genus Vulcanimicrobium. The sequence goes on along the minus strand of JAQBPK010000219.1, from coordinate 1,984 downwards.
GACGCGGCGGCCGTCCTCGCGAACCGCCTCGACCAGGTTCACCGCGTTCTCCTTGGTGAGCCGGTCCTCGGTCGCGTAATACGTACCGCCCTCCGACCCGAGGATCAGGAAGCGGTCGACGCGCGCCCAGCGGTCGAGCGGGTAGACGTAACCGCCGTTGTCCGCGCGCACTTGCGCGCGGCCGGGCTGCGGCAGCGTCTGCAGCGTCCCCGCGGCGCGGCCGCGGAAGATGCGTGCGAGCAGGTTCATGATGTGTTCCCTCCTTTCGTTCGCGAGCTGGTCGCGTGATGACGTGATGATGAAGACGAAGCTTTCGGACGAGTGGTGTTCGAGGACGGGCTTGCGCCCTGCGCTCTACCAGGCTGAGCTACGTGCGCCCTTACCGGGCGACACGGCGGGATTCGAACCCGCGACCTCTCGTTTACCAGACGATAACCTCGAACGTCCGGCCCGAAAGCCGTCCGCATCGGTTCGATGGGCGAGTGATGTCCGAGACTAGGCTTGCGCCTCCGGCGCCTTGCGGGCGTACGGGTCTCAATAACCTCGAACTTCCGGCCCATGAAAACCGTGGACGAAACGTGTCCCGGGGTGGAGCGCCGGACGGAACTCCCATTCCGCCAACCGCACCGCGCCGTTTGCACGAACGCGGTGCGGTCCTCCGTCGGCGGATTTCTCCGCCAGGTGGGATAACCCGAGATTTCCGGCCCACGGCCGGCGCATCAACCCTTGATGCAGACCACTTGGCGAAGCGTGTGCACGATCTCCACGAGATCGCGCTGCGCTTCCATGACGGCGTCGATGTCCTTGTACGCGGCCGGTGCCTCATCGAGGACGCCCGCGTCCTTGCGGCATTCGACGCCGTGCGTTTGGTTCTTGAGATCCGCGAGCGTGAGACGGCTCTTCGCCTCGCCGCGGCTCATACGGCGCCCCGCGCCGTGCGAGCACGACTCGAACGACTCCGCGTTGCCCAGACCACGCACGACGAACGAACGCGCGCCCATCGAACCCGGAATGAACCCCAGCTCGCCGAGCCCTGCGCGAACCGCGCCCTTGCGCGTCACGTAGACGTCCGCGCCGAAATGGCGCTCGCGTGCGACGTAGTTGTGGTGGCAGTTCACGACCGTCTCGGCGCGCTTGAACCGCGGAAAACCCGCCTTCCCGTTGAGCGCCTCGAGCGCATGACGCATCATGAGCTCGCGGTTCGTCCGCGCGTAGTCCTGCGCCCAGCCAACCGCCTCGACGTAGTCGTCGAAGAGCGGCGTGTGCTCGGTGAGGTGCGCGAGGTCGCGGTCGACCAGCTTGATCCCGAGACGCTCCAGCTCGCGCTGCGCACGCTCGATGTAGAACTGGCCGATGCGGTTGCCCGCACCACGCGAACCGGAGTGCAGCACCAGCCACACGCCGCCCCGCTCGTCGATGCAGAGCTCGCAAAAGTGGTTGCCGCCGCCCATCGTGCCGAGCTGTTCGCGCGCGTTGCGCGCCGACACGCCGGGTGCACGGCGCACGACTTCCTGATAGCGCTCGCCGAGCCCGGCTTCCCACGCACGATCGGCCGCTGCCGGCGCGTCGCGGTGCGAAGCCTTGCCGACCGGGATCACCTTTTCGATCGCGTCGCGCACGCGGCGCAAGTCGGTCGGAAGGTCGTCCGCGGACAGCGAGAGCTTTTGCGCGATCATCCCGCAGCCGATGTCCACCCCAACCGCCGCCGGCACGATTGCGCCGATCGTCGGGATGACGCTGCCGACCGTCGCGCCCTTGCCGACGTGGACGTCCGGCATCACCGCGACGTGGTCGTGGATGAACGGGAGCGACGCGATGTTCTCGACCTGGCGGCGCGCGCCGGCATCGAACTCAACGCCGTCGACCCAAGCCTTGACCGGCCGGCCGGCGGTTTCGAACACTTCCACGGTGATGGACCTCCTTTCGCGATGATAGCAGAAGCGGGGCGAGCGCATCGCTCACCCCGCTTCTGACGGCGTTCGTG
>JAQBPK010000200.1 GCA_028287565.1 Vulcanimicrobiota bacterium | reverse complement strand
TCGGCGAAGCGGACCTGATCGAGCGCGTCAAGGGCGGCTTCAGCGACTTCGACGTCGCGGTCGCGACGCCCGACATGATGCCGTCGATCGGTAAGGAGCTCGGGCGCATCCTCGCGCAGAAGATGCCGAACCCCAAAGCGGGCACGGTGTCGCCGAACATCGGCAACGCCGTGCGCGACATTAAAGCCGGTAAGGTGGAATACCGCCTCGACAAGACGGGCATCGTCCACACGATCGTCGGCAAGGCGTCGTTCGAAGAGACGCATCTCGTGGAGAACGTGGGCGCGCTGCTCGATGCTATCGTGCGCGCGAAACCGTCGGCCGCAAAGGGCACGTACTTGCGCTCGATCACGCTCGCATCGACGATGGGCCCGGGCGTGAAGGTCGACCCGACCCGCATCCGCCCGACGGCGGCAACCGCCTAACAGCCGGCGTAACGGAAACGAGAGGCGGGGTGCTATGCGCTCCGCCTCTCTTTTGCGTCCCATAGAGGAGGGAGGCGGTTCAGCACACCGTTCAAGTTGGGCCGCCCGTCAACGAGGCGCGTAGTCTCAACGTCTAGCGCCGCGTAGGCGCTTCGCGGTTTCTCAGATGCCGGTCTCGCGCGCGAACGCCGTTACGCGGCCGTCGCGGACGACGAAGCGCATCGCCACGTTGAGTCCACCCTCCGAGCGTTTGCGGTACGTGTACAGCGCCGACCCGTCCGCGAGCGCGACCGGCGCGGTACGCCCGTAGACGGCGAAGAGCGACGACAACGGCGACCCGATCCTGATCCCGCGCGACGTCGCGATCGGCCCGAGATCCGAAGGTTCGATCAAGAACGAAGGCGGAGAGGCTTGCTGCTGCACGCGGAACGTCGTGGTCGTTCCGCGTCGCACGCACGCGACAGCGAGCTTCGTGGACGGATCGTACGCAATGAGCGCGCTGCCGTCCGAGCCGGGGAACGCCATCCAGTTCGCGCGCGACGGCGCGGCAATCGTGTCGGTGACACGCAGCGGCGCGAACGACTGGACCGGCCCGGTCCACGAACTGCCGCCGCGGTCCAGCCATGCGACTGCGTCGTCCGCCGAGCGCGTCACTCGCTCACCGCTCGGGCAGTCGATGTCCGGCTCGCCGACAACCGCGGACGCCGAGATCGGCGTCGCGCGCGCGATATCGGCCGAGTAGCGCGCGAAGGCGGTAGGATTTTGCGCGAAGTGGTCCTGAAGGTCTGCGATTCTGTGATCTTCACGCGGATGGTTCGAGAACATCTCCATCGCTTGCAGTGAAGCGCCCGAGCGGCCCGCCGAGATCTTCTCGAACTTTTCCATCATCCAGACGAGGCCGTTGGGATTGTAACCCGCCGACGCGCAGATCTCCGAGCCCGTTATGTCGGCGGCGGTCTCCTGGTGCCGGTCGTAGTGAAGCGCCGCGAGGGAGACGTACGTCGAGGCGACGGTGTTGACGGCTTGGCTCTTGCCGCCGCCGAGCAGGACCGCGCCGATCGAGGCGATCGTCGCGTTGCGCTGATTGCGGCGCAGACGGTCGATCGTGTCGTGGTGGATGACGTGGCTGATCTCGTGCCCCGTCACGCACGCGAGCTCGTCCTTCGTCTCGACGGCATCGATCAGCGAGTCGTGGATGAACATGTACCCGCCCGGTACGGCGAACGCATTCGGCGGGCTGGCATGGATCACGTAAAAGCGGAATGGCTCGTCGTACATCCCTTGCGCCGCGCGCGCGATCCGCGGCGCGATCTCGTCCACGATGCGGTTGTAGCGGGTCCCTTGCAAGATCAGACCGGAGGCCTTGATCTGCTCGTAGAGCTTCGCCCCAAGTGCCCGCTCCGTCTCGTCCGCACCGGCCGGGACGACGTTGGAAGAGACGAGACCAAGAGCCGCCACCGAGACGGTGGCGGTTCGTATCCATCTGCCGATCCGCATGGCTCCTCCGAATCACCAACAGTGACGAGAGTAGGCCACGAGTATAGTTCACCAGCCCTTTCTTGCCTAGAGGCTATGGTCAGCCGGCCCGGGCGCCGGCGCAGGTCGGGCTGCCGCGCGGCTCAAGGGCCGGGGAACACGTGGGGCGAAAGGGCAGCATCCGCGGCTGGGCCTCCGTTGTCAGCCGTCGTGCCAGACTGCGCCGAGAGGGACGGCCATGTCGACCGCGCTCATTTTCATCGCCACCGTGCTGGTCGCTTCGCACACCGCAAGCATGGACTTCACTCGCCATCGCGTGCCGCACCACCGTGCCCCGCAGCATGCGCACACCAGGCTCAACAGGTGGCCGATCGCTCCGGGGCAGACGGCGCGACCGACGCCGACGCCGACGCCCGCCTGGACGTATCGCGGCCCGCCGACCAACGCGCTGCGGCCGAACGGTGAGTTCAGCGAAGTGCAGCGGCGGCCGGGCGCGGCGCCGTCCGCGCCCGCGACGCTCCCGCCGAACGTGCAGCGAATGGTCCCGACCGCGCCGCCGATCCGTCTTCCGACGATGCCGCCGGTGACGTGGCCGCACTGAACCGGCTGCAACGCGTCTGGCGGTTCGTTCGCCGGCATCCGGCACGGCTGGTGGGAGTCGTGTTGGTCGCCGCGCTCGGCTCCTACATCGACACCCACAAAGATCAGTTTCCTTGGCTCGTGACGCCGCAGTCGTGGGCTCAGAACGTGATGGCGATCGTCGGCTCGGACGTGATCCGAGCGGACCACGTCACGGTCATCGAGATCGACGACACCATGTATGATAACCGGAAGCTGAGCGGGCCGACGGACCGGCGCTTCGTGGCGAGCCTCGTGCGCGCGGCCGTGCGCGCGAGCGCCGCGGTCGTCGTCCTCGACCTCGACCTGACCCGCGAGAACGCCGACGCGACGGTGCGCAAACCGCAGAACGACGAGCTGCTCCGAGCGATTCTCGAGGCGCAAGCGCGGACGCCGCCCGTTCCCGTCGTGCTGGCGGTCCTGCTACACGACGATTCCGGTCGCTTCGTCGAGCAGCCGAACGCGATTCCGGACTCGGCGATCCCGTACGCGCGGTTCGGCAACCCCGGTCTTCCGAACCGCCCGCTGGTTGGATTCGTCAATGCGCCGAGCGAGCCGGGACAGCTTCCGCTGATCGTCACGGCTCGCCCCGCCGGTCGGTCCGACGACGTTCCGTTCTGGTCGCTGAGCCTGCGCGCGGCGGACGCGTACGACAGCGTCGGGCATATCGAGCCGGCTGCGACGCTCGAGCCGGCGGTCCAGGCCGCGACCGCGCACGGCGAGTTCGTCTATGCCGGCTTTCTCAGCCCGGACCATTTCAGGCACGTCTCGGCGGACCTCGTCGCCAACGAGTTACGAGAGGCGCTCGACCTGCTCGCGTACCGGATCGCGATCATTGGCGGGCACCGCCATAACAAGCACGGCGGCTGGGTCGACCAGCATGAATCGCCGATCGGCACGATGCCCGGCGTGTACCTCCACGCGAACCGTATCGAGGCGATCCTGGGCCGACGCCTGAAACGCCCGTCGCCCTGGTGGCTGCCGTGGCTCGTCGACCTGACGCTCGGGACGTTCCTGGTCGTGCTATCCGTGCGCGTGCGGTCGCTCTCCAAGAAGCTAGCCTATTTCGCCGTCTTCGCGGTGTTGCCGTTCTGCTGCGCGTACTTCGCCGCGGTGAACGCCCGCTACGCGCTCGACTTCGTGCTGCCGACGTTCCTCCTGAGCGGTCATTTCGTGCACGACGCCGTCACGGAGCGCCGGCACGGCGGCCGCAAGAAGCGGCGCGCCGCCAAAGCTACGCCGTCGGCCGCCAGCGCAAGTCCAGCTGACGCACCGCTCGAGTCTCGTCGATCCGCCCCACCGCTGTCCTGACCGGCGCCTACGCAGCCCAAGTCCTCACCGACCTCGACGCTATTGATCGGAGCGCAACGCGAAGGGCGGTGAACCCGCCTCGGCGGCTTTTCAACAGAAGCTGTCGAGCGGGATTGAGGTATGGCGTCCGTCACGGTCGATGGTAGCGTGTCCCCGTGGAATCGAGCTCAAGCCCGATGCGGATCGGCTCGTCGACCTGCACGCCGTGTTGACGCGAATGCTCCGTTTGTTCCCGGACGATGTGCCGCGCGGTGGCTGTTCGGTTCGGAACCGCTCTTGGGAGGCGCGAGGCCGATCGACGTGTTGGCCCTCCAGGGTTCCGCGCCGGTCGTGCGCGCGCTGGACGGTATCGCGCAGGGTGCATCCTCGTAGCCTTTGTCGCGTCCTTCCGCAGCTCCGCCGATCCGGCGCACTACGAGATCGCGTCCGGCGGAGTGGCGTACGAGCGGCTCTCGGCGGTTAGGCGCTAAGGACTCTCATGTTGAACCATCCACTTTCGCTTCCGACGAATCGCCGCCCCATCCCGCCTGGCGAGATCCTCGTACGTGAGTTTCTCGAGCCGCTCGGCATGACGCAGGTCGCGTTCGCCAAGCACATCGGGATATCGACGGCACGGCTTTCGGAGATCATCCACGGCAAGCGCGCGGTCTCCATCGACACGGCGATCCGCTTCGAGCGCGCGCTGGGGATTCAGCGCGGATTCGTGGTTGCATATATGCAACTGGCGGTTGACATCGCAGCAGCGTCTGCGCGGAACTGAACATCGCAGCGCGCGTTCTCGCGCAATGCCACCGCGTGAAACCTTCCAAATTTCACTTGCCGAACATATGTGCGCATGCTAAAATAACCCATACGCGCTACACGCGAACACACAGGTGACTCGGTCGGCGTTGGCGCGCCGACCTGATGCCGTCGATCGGTAAGGAGCTCGGGCGCATCCTCGCGCAGAAGATGCCGAATCCGAAGGCCGGCACGGTGTCGCCGAACATCGGCAACGCGGTGCGCGACATTAAAGCCGGTAAGGTGGAGTACCGCCTCGACAAGACGGGCATCGTCCACACGATCGTCGGCAAGGCGTCGTTCGAGGAGACGCATCTCGTGGAGAACGTCGGCGCGTTGCTCGATGCTATCGTGCGCGCGAAACCGTCCGCGGCAAAGGGCACGTACCTGCGCTCGATCACCCTCGCGTCGACGATGGGCCCGGGCGTGAAGGTCGACCCGACACGCATCCGCCCGACGGCGGCAACCGCCTAACAGCCGGCGTAATCCAAAAGAGAGGCGGGGCGGTATGCGCTCCGCCTCTCTTTTTGCGTTCCATAGAGGAGGAGGGAGGCGGTTCAGCACACCGTCATCTCAACGGCAGCTCGCTCACAGCGGATTCGGGGGTCCTATGCGGCGTTTCTTCTCGGCGGTCGCGTGCGTCGCGCTCGCAACGGCGTTCTCGTCCTGCGGGGGTTCCGGCGGGAAGAGCGTTCCCCCGCAGCAGGCTCGCGATCCCGAGTCGTATGTCGCGCCGAACATGAGCGCGCCGCGCGGGACGCAGACGATGCGGCAGATTCGGGTCCCACAGAGCGCGGCCAACGGGCAGCAGCGGCGCACGCAGTCGGTGAACGTGCTGAGCGATCCGGGGTTCGAGTCGGGCGGGTTCGCGAGCTGGTCGCAGTGCGGCAACGTGAACGCGGCGATGTCTACCACGCGCGCGCATACCGGGACGTACTCGGGCCGAGCCGGTTCGGCCGGCAGCACGTCGGGCGAGATCAACGGTGACGCGGGCGTGTGCCAGCAGGTGACGATCCCGACGAGCGGATCGCTTTCGTTCTGGGTGTACGCGTTCTCGAACGAGACGTCGACGACGTACTCGTATCAAGAAGCCGAGCTCATGGACGTGAACGGCATCACCGTGAAGATGCTGTGGCAGGCGGTGGACGAGACGAACGGCTGGGTGCAGCACACGGTCAACGTCTCGGCATACGCGGGACAGACGCTGTGGCTGTATTTCGGTGTGCACGGCGACGGGTACAGCGGCGCGTACACGATCCTGTACGTCGATGACGTGAGCCTCACCGGGAGCAGCACGCCGACGCCGACGCCGAAGCCCACCGCGACGCCGACGCCCGGTCCTACGCCGACTCCCGGCCCGACCCCGACGCCCGGACCGACGCACACGCCGACGCCGGCTCCCACGCCGACGCCGCAGCCGACCGCGACGCCGACCGGCGGGCCGACGCCGATCCCGCTGCCGACGGGCGGCCAGGGAACGTCGTGCGGGTCGTCGTGCGGTGTGGAGCGCTGGCACGTGAAGACGATGAGCGATCCGTACGCGTCGCAGGTGAACCGCAACGTGCAGATCGTTACGGTCGACACGCTCGTGCACGCGGCCGTTCCGTCGGGACTTTCGGCGTCGTCCGACAACGTGCGCTTCGCGCCGTGGGAGCTCAAGGCGGTACGCATTCGCGCGACGCTCGTCGGCTGGAAGACCGAGGCCGACAACGACTACCACATCGTCGTCGCCGACATGACGAACCCCAGCGAGACGATGATCGTCGAACCGCCGTCGTCGGCGTGCTCGGGCGCGTGCTCGTCGGGCTACGGCTCGCTGTACCAGAGCGCGCGCAGCGCGTTCGTGACGTGCCTCGGCAGTCCGCCGTCGTCGTTCACCGCGCCCGGCAAAACCGTCGTGGCGGACATCACCGGCATTCCGATGTTCGATCTGCTGCACGGCCAGACGGGCGTCGCGCCGAACGGCATCGAGATCCACCCGGTGCTGAGCGTGTCGTTCGTCTCGGGATGCTGAGCCGAGCGCTCGCGGCATTCGCGTTATCGTGCGCGCTCGCCGCGTGTGCGCAGCGCGGCGATGACGGTTCGGCCGCCGCGCCGGCGTCCGCCGCGTCGGCCCCGGCATCCGCCGGCTCCGTGCCCGCGTCGGCGTACGAGTCGGCGCTGCATGCGAAGCAGGCGCAGCTCGCGGAGCAAGACCGTGCGAGCGCGGCGCGGCGGCGCGCCGACGTCGCGCGCGTCGTGACCGGGACTGCGCGCGACGTGACGCCGGCGAGCTCGATGGTCGAGCGGTTCGTCGTGCGCGTAGCCAATCACGGCGTGCGCGCGATCCGGCGCATCGACGGCGGCGTGATCGTGTACGGCGGCGCCGGCCTGCACCGGCTCGGCCTCGCGAGCTTTTCCGCAAGCGCGGACGTTCCGCCGGGGCGCAGCGCGGACGTGCGCGTTGCGATCCCGCTCACCGCGTTCGCGGCGGAAGGCGCGGGTGCGCTCGCGCGCGCGAGCGGCACACCGAAGCGCGTCGAGCTCGAGCTGACGGGCTATAGCGTTGAGAAGGGCGCCGCGAGCAGCGAGCCGGACTAGGACGTCGCGCGGCGGCGAAAGCGACGAAAACTTCCGCGCCGGCGACGAAGCCGACGAGAACGTGCGCAGCGGCGACGTGGGCTCGTTAGCCGGTGACGCCGCTTTCAGCCAGCTTTGCGATACGCGCGTCGTCGTAGCCCAGCTCGCGTAAGATCTCGTTCGTGTGTTCGCCCAGGAGCGGCGGCGGGCGTCGTATCGTCGCGGGATGCTCGAGCGACAGCGGCGATGCGATCTGCGGCAGCGATCCGGCGACCGGGTGATCGACGCGGCGGACGATGTCCAGGGCGGCCGTTTGCGCGTGCGCGTACGCTTCTTCGAGCTCCTGAACCGGTCCGGCCGCGACGCCGCGCGCGCCGAAGAACTCGGTCCAGTGGGCGCGCGTGTGCTGCGCGACGACAGATTCAAGCTCGGCGATCAGTTCGGCGCGGTGTGCGACGCGCGCCGCGTTGGTGGCGTAGCGCGGGTCCATGATCCATTCCTCGCGGCCGAGCGCGCGGCACAGCCGGCGGAACTGCGCGTCGTTGGCGATCGCGATGACGATGTGGCCGTCGCTTGCCGCGAACGCCTGATACGGCACGAGAAACGTGTTGGCCGTACCGAGCGGAACGGGATGCACGCCGTCTGCGAACCAGTTGTGCGCCCAGTGCATGTGGAACGCGAACTGCGATTCGTACAGCGAGGTCGAGAGGTACTGTCCCTCGCCCGTCCGCTCGCGGTGGTAGAGCGCGGCGAGCAGGCCCGCGGTGCCGAAGAGTCCGGTGCCGAGATCGGCGATCGAGAAGCCGGCGCGGATGGGCGGGCCGCCGGGCTCGCCGGTGAGTTTCATCAGACCGCACATCGCTTGCGCGAGCAAGTCGTAGCCGGGCTTGTCGCGCAGCGGGCCCGTGGTGCCGAACGCGGAAATGCGGAGCATGATGATGCGCGGGTTGAGCGCGCGCAGCACGTCGTAACCCAGGCCGAGCTTCTCGATGCCGCCGTCGATGAAGTTCTCGATCACGACGTCGGCGCCGCGAACGAGGTCCAGCACGATCTCGCGGCCTTCCGTCGTGCTCAGGTCGACCGTGATCGAGCGCTTGTTACGGTTCATGCCCATGAAGTAGGCGGAGTCGTCGCCGTACCACGGCGGACCCATCGTGCGCGTGTCGTCACCGGTGCCGGGCTGCTCGACCTTGATCACGTCCGCGCCGAGGTCGCCCAGGATCATCGCAGCGTACGGTCCCGCGAGGATGCGCGAGAGATCGATGACGCGGAGCCCGTTCAGCATGCCCATGAAGGCGGCTCTATTCGAGTCGATCGACTGATGCCTTGTTCGCGTTCTCCACGAGCGCTCGACAAAACGAGGCGCACGCGATTTTACAATTTTTGAAACTGTACGCCGGATAGCTTGGCACCACCACCGGCATAGGTCTTCGGCTGGGACCCGTCCCTTGGCTACGCCGTACGAGGGGTATTTCAAGTTTATGTCAAATGTGCCATACTAACGTCGCCGGGGAGAAGGAGCTGGTCTGGATCTCGACCTCGTACAAGGACCTAATTGCGATGCCGGACGAGGTTCAAGACGCCATTGGGTACGCGTTGGACCTCGCCCAACGCGGGGCGCAAGCCGATTATGCGCAGCAAATGAAGGGCCGTCTGCGGGACGTCATCGAGGTTCGAAGCAGTGACGATACCGGGAATAGCACGTTCCGAGCCGCATATACCGTCACGCTCGGCGACATCGTCTACGTGCTCGACGCGTTTCAGAAGAAGTCCAAGAAGGGCATCGAGACTCCCAAGGTCGACCTGGACCGCATCGAAGGCCGCCTGAAGCAGGCGAAGGACCACCATGAAAAGCAGCAGCGCAAAGTCTAAACCCCCTGCGGTGACCCGTAAGACGGGAAATATCTTCGCGCAACTCGGTCGGCCGAATGCGGACGATCTCCTTCGCAAGGCTCGGGTCACCAACGTCATCAACGACGTCATCAAGCGCCGAAGCCTAACGCAAGAGGCTGCCGCCGAACTCGCCGGCATCGACCAAGCCGACGTCTCACGACTGGCGAACGGGCGGATCACTCGCTTCTCCCTCGACCGCTTGCTGACTATCGCCGACCGGCTCGGAATTGAAATCCACTTCGAGCAGTGGCGCGACAAGCACGGACACTTGGTGGTCGAAGCTCGCGAACTCGTGCACGCATGATCGTCGTCGTGAGCCGCCGGGTACGATCGTAAGGTGCAAAAGGTTCTCGAGACGATCGGCGGTGCTTGCGCCGATGCGGCGGGGCCGACTTCGAGGCTCGCGCGGCGTGCGCTCGCGCTCGATGGCGCCGCGCTCGCGACCGGTACGGTCGAGCATGCGAAACAGGCTGTCCTCGATCTCATCGGCAGCGCGGTGCGCGCGCGGGCTGAGAGCTCGACCGGCGATTCCGTGTACCGTGCCGTCACGGCGCTCGGGTGCGACGGGAGCTATACCGCGGTCGGGTACGGTGCGTCGTTCTCGCCTCAGTACGCGGCGCTGCTGAACGGGTGTAACTTTCATGCGCTCGACTTCCACGACACGCACGAGCATGCGTCGCTGCACCCTGGGGCGCCGGTCGTCGCGGCGGCGCTTGCCGCGGGCGAGCGTACCGGCGCAAGCGGTGCTCGGCTAATCGCCGCAATCGTCGCAGGGTATGACGTTGCAGTGCGCGTCGGGTTAGCGCTCGACCCGGCGGCGCACTACGCGCGCGGGTTTCATCCGACGGCCACCGCCGGCGTGTTCGGCGCCACAGCGGCCGTTGCGCTGCTGCACAGTGACGAAGTTGCAACGCTGGAGAGCGCGTTCGGTATTAATCTGAGCCAGGCGTCGGGGTCGCTGCAGTTCAGCGTCGACGGCGCGCAGACCAAGCCCGTGCAGGTCGGGTTTGCGGCGCACGATGCGGTGCTTGCGCGCGAGCTCGCGGCCGCCGGCGTGCGCGGGCCCGGCGCGGCGTTCGAAGGGCGCAGCGGTCTGCTGCACGCGTACTCCGACGGTGCCGATGCGCGCGCGCTAGTGGAGACGTGGGACGGCGTGCACGAGATCGACCGCACCGCGTTCAAGCCATACCCGTGCTGCCGCTACATGCACGCGGCGATC
>JAQBPK010000152.1 GCA_028287565.1 Vulcanimicrobiota bacterium | reverse complement strand
TGCGCGCCGAGTTCGACCAGTTCCACCCGCGCGACGACGTCTGAGCGAATGCCCGGCAACGCGGCGAAACCGAGGCATTGGCCTCGGTTCCGCCGCTTCAGGCCGGCGTTGCGGGCGCGGTCAGATGCGCGCGCCGCGTCCCGTGATCAGGTTGTACACGAGCAGAATCACGGCGATCACGAGGAGCAGATGGATCAGCCCGCCGCCGAAGTGAACCACGAAGCCGCCTAGCAGCCAGATGATTACGAGAACGACGACGATCCCCCAAATGAGTCCGGACATCAATATCCTCCCTTTCGAGCGTCGCTTGCCCGGCGAGGAAGCGTTTTAATCATCTTCTTCCGCCCGGCCGAGCCGCGGATAGTGTGACGCCGGTCCGCGCGCTGAACGCTCGCTCGGTGGGAAAGCGAAGGAGCATGATGCCCGGACTCGCGAGACTCATGGAGGAGGCCGCGACGGGAGCCCCGCCGCCGGGGCTCGCCGACGATCTGTGGCGATTGGCGTACACGCGCGGACACGTCGACGTCGACCGCGTGCGGCCGTACCTGGACCGCGACCACGCCGGGATCCTCGTGTACTCATGCTCCGTCGACGAGACGCGCGCGCTGCTCGTCGTCGAGACCGGCGACCGGCTCGCCGGCGCCGTCGGCGCGTTCGGGCCGCTGCCGCGCGCCGGCAGCGCGGTGCGGCTCAGCGCGGTGATGGCCGGTGTCTCGGCCGCGTGGCGCCTCGTGGTCGACGAAGCGTTTCCGCTCGCGCTGGACGTGCGCTTCGACCGTGCGCCCGCGTGCGACGGCGACCGCCGCTGGATCGGGATGATGCGCGACGCGCTCGGCACGATCCGCAAGGCGGAAGCCGAGCGGCGCGAGGCGATCGCGGTGCGCCGCCGCGCACTGCCGCCCGTCGCGGTAAGCATGGCGTCGTGCGAGGAGATCGTGCGCGAGCGCGTCGCCGCGCTGCGCGCGGACGTCGAGCGCGAGACCGCGCACACGCCCGACGAGACGGCGGAGCTCGACGCGGTGCGCAACGCGCGCCATGGCCGCTCGTACGGCGGGCAGCGGCGCGCGTTCGAGCGCGAGACCGCCCTCGTGCGCGCGCGCCAGGAGCGCTTCGATGAGCGCATGCGCGCCGCGCTGGACGAATTTCGCGTCGAGTTGCCGGCGCTGCGCCGCAGCATTCGGACCGCGCAAGCGGCCAACGACGCGGCGCACTCGATGCTGCAGCAGCTCGAGGACATGTACGTCGAGAGCCGCGCGCGCACGCGGGCGGCGTTCACCGCATCGCGCTGGCTCGACGAGCTCGAGGACGCGCCGTTCGTGATCGCCGGCATGGAGGCGCCGCCGGACGGGCTCGACGATCCAGCGCGCGCGCACGACGTGCTGCGCGCGCTGGCGCTGCTCGCGCGCGCGCTCCCCCGCGCTCGGGCGCGGATCGCCGTCTAACAGCGGTCCCGATTTACTGATGCGCGCGCGTCGCCTCGCGCGCTTTCACCAGCGCGGTGAGCGTCTCGTTGTACGGCGTCGGAACCGCGGCGCGGCGCCCGGCGGACACGACCGCGCCGTTGATGAAGTCCACTTCCGTCGGCGCGCCCGCCCGCAGGTCGTACAGCATCGAGTTGTCGAGCTCCGACGTCTGCTCCACGATCGTGCGGACGTACGACCACGGATCGCTGAACGGCAGCGGGATCCGCATCGCGTTCGCGACCGTCGCGGCCTCTTGCGCGAGCGAGCGCGCGACGTCGCCGGCGTGCGGGTCGGTCAGCACGACGCCGTTGGGCCGGTCCAGCAGCGCCGCAACCGGGTTGATCGCCGCGTTCGCGATCAGCTTGCCCCACAGGTGCGGGCGAATGTCGTACGCGGCGCTCGCGCGGAAGCCCGCGTCGACCAGCAGCCGCACGACGCGGTTGACGGTGTCGGGCGATGCGCCCGCGCTGCCCAGCACGGTGTTACCTTCGCCGACGCGGCGCGTCTCCGCGGGACCGACGGTGAGCGCCGACTCGGTCGTCGCGCCGATCACCAGCGAGATCATCCCGCCCAGCGACGTCTTGATCGCCTCTTCGTTGCCCAGGCCGTTCTGCAGCGACACGATCGCGGTCGCGGGGCTGAGCTGCGCGGCGAACGGGCGCAGCGCGCGCAGCGTGTCGGTCGCGCGCACGAACACGAACAGCACCTGCACGCCGAACAGCTCGCGCGGCTCGCCGGTCGCATGCGCCGCCCGCGCTTCGCCGTCGACGCGCAGCCCCTCGCGCTCGACCGCCGCGACCACCTCGCGCTTGCGCTCGAGCAGCACCACCTCATTGCTCGCCGCCAACCGCTGGCCGAACAGCGTCCCGAGCGCGCCCGAACCGACGATGCCTATGCGCATCGGTGACCAACGAGATTTCGGTGATGGACCGAGCACAGTGTCATCGTGAGATATCCGTCATGTCGTTGCGAGGTCGGACCGGGGGCCCCGTGCTAGGCACGGGGGGCGCGCAGCCTGGGGCGGAGCGCCGTGAGAATGACCCCCGCGCAGAATCCGCCGATGTGGGCGAAATACGCGGTCCCGCCTTGTGACTCCGCCGCGCGGTCGCTGACCGTCCAGAATCCGGTGACGAACTGCGTTGCGGCCCACAGGCCGATCACGAGGAGCGCCGGCAGCCGCAGGAACAGCGGGAAGCAGCCGATGGGGACGATCGTGCTGATCGTCGCGAACGGGTAGTTCACCAGGTATGCGCCCAGCACGCCGGCGATCGCGCCCGACGCGCCCAGCGCCGGCACGTGGCTGCCGGGACCGATCGCGATCTGCGCGATCCCGCCCGCGATCCCGCACAGCACGTAGAACGCGAGAAAGCGCACGTGCCCGCAGAGTTGCTCGACCGCCGGTCCGAAGACGAACAGGAACAGCATGTTGAACGCGATGTGCAGGATGCCGCCGTGGAGGAACATCGACGAGACGATCGTCAGCGCCGGGATCGGCGGCGAGGGCGCCGCCAGCGCAACGTTGTTCACGACATCGTACGGGATGATCGCGAAGGCGTTGATGAACCGGTCGGTGTCCGGTGCGTTTATCTCTTGAAAGAAGACGTAGACGTTGAGCGCGATCAACGCGTAGACGACGAACGGGAACGTGCGTATCCTCGCCTCGTCGCCGATCGGGATCACGTTCCCGCGCTCAGAACTGGAGCTGGAGCCCGAACGTCGTGCGGCGGCCGGAGTGCAGTGCGTCGCGCTCGCCGCCGAACAGCGTCACGCCGTTGCCCAGGGCGAAGTTCGCGTACAGATCGGTCGTGGGGTGGCGCAGGTCGTAGATGCGCCCTTCCAAGCCTAGGCCGAGCCCTTTGGTGAGCTCGGGGGAGTACACCGCGCGCGCGCCGAGCCGCGAGTACAGCACGCCGCCGCCGACCGAGAAGTTCGGTCCAATGTGCTGCATTGCGGCGAAGTTGTACGACGACTTTGCGCCGATGTCGTTGGCGCCGGCGAACACGTACGTCGGACCTTTCGGGAGCGCGATCACGTTGACGTCGGTCTGCGGCCCGCGGTCCTTGGTGAGCAGCGCCGAGGAGCTCGTGCCGGCCTTCTGCGCGTCGAGCGCGGAGACGCGGACTTGCAGTGAGACCAAGTTCTTCACCAGGGCGCCCAGCTTGTTCTTGACGTTCGACTGCACCGAGTCGGGCGCGGGCGTCTCGCCGGCGACCTGCGAGCCGGTGCGCTGCGGGAACGTGCCGTCCGGACGCGGCGTACCGGCGGGCGCGGGCGTCGCGCCGCGGTCGACGCCGTAGACGCTGGAACGTCCGCCGAACTGCGCGAGCAGCGAGTTCGCCTTCTGCGCCGCGGCGTCGACGTTCGCGACGGTGTCGCGCAGCTGCGCCTGCGTCTGCACGTTGCCCGTCACTTTGCGCAGATCGCTCGCGATCGACGCGAACGTGGTCGCCGTCTCGGCGATACCTTGCGTGGTCTGCAGGACGTTCGAGCGCAGCTGCGGGTCGCCGGCGAGCGCCGTGACGTGGTCGGCGGTGCGGTTGAGATCGCGCGCCGACGCGTCGAGCGATGCGATGATCGAGTCGAAGTGACCGGAGTTGCGCCGCACGGTCGCATCGAGCTGGCCCGTGATGTCGGTGAGCGTCCTGCTGTTCTGCTCGAGCGCGACTTGCAGGGTGGTCGTCAGCGAGTCGACGCGCGCGGAGAGCCGCGCGAACTCGCGGTTCGCGCCGACGCTCAGCGCGTTCGCGTTGTTGAGCGACGACTGCAGGGAGTTCAGCAGCGCGGGCTCGCGGTTCGCGAGGTCGGCGAGCATCGTGTCGAGCCGGCGAATCTCCCCCTGGCCCTGGTCCAGCAGTTCCTGGACCGTGGCGGGGTTCGTGCCCTGCGGCTGCTGCTCGATCGGCAGGATCTCGCGCGGCAGCACGGCCACGGCGGCCGGCGCGTTGGTCGGTGCGCTCCGCCCGGACGGCTGCGGGGCGGGGACCGCCGGGACGATCTCGAGCGTCGAGTCGCCCGTGAGCGGCGCTTGGATCAAAAAGCGCGCGTTGCGCGGGACGTCCACGTTGTTGTTGATGGCGAGGATGACCTCGACCGTGAAGTCCTCCGGGCGCAGGATCGTCGAGTCCACCACCCCGACCACGACACCGCTCTCGTACACGAGCGCGCCCTTGTGCAGCCCGGCCGCCGACTTGAAGTGCACGCCGATCTTGTAACGGCCCTGGGTGCCCACGTTCGCGAGCACGAGGAAGAAGCCGAACAGCCCGAGGAGGGCGACGATGGTGAAGATGCCGACGATCGCTTGTCTGTTCATACGCTCTTAAATCGGGATCGGCCCGACCTCGCTCCCCTGTAAGAATTGCTGAACGATCGGATTCGGTGACCGCTTGATCTCGTCAACGGTTCCGTAGGCGACGATGGCACCCTCGAACAGCATCGCGATGTAGTCCGCCATCTGGAAGATGCTCTCGAGGTCGTGCGAGACCACGACCGCCGTGCCGTTGAGCCGCCGGCGCAGCTTCACGATCGTGTCGGTGAGGACGTGGGTGATGATCGGGTCGAGCCCGGTCGTCGGCTCGTCGTAAAGGACCGCTTGCGGGTTGGTCACGACGGCGCGCGCGAAGCCGGCGCGCTTCACCATACCGCCGGACAGCTCGGACGGATAGCGGTCCTCGACGTGCGCGAGGCCGACCGATTCGAGCGTCTCCGAGACCAGCTTGCGAATCTCGGCGTCGGGCATCTTCGTGTGCTCGCGCAGCGGCAGCGCGACGTTCTCGCCGATCGTGAGCGAATCGAAGAGCGCGGAGAACTGGAACGCGAACCCGATCGTGCGGCGCAGATCGATCAGGTCGCGCTCGCGCATGTCGGTGATGTCGTTGCCGCGCACGAAGACGCGGCCGGTGTCGGGCTTCTTCAGGCCGTTCAGCAGGCGCAGGATCGTCGACTTGCCGGCGCCCGACAGCCCTATGATGCACGTGATCGCGCCTTCGACGACGTCGAGCGTGAGGTTCTGCATCACGATCTTGGGACCGTAGCGAACGCAGACGTCGTCGAGCTGTGCCCAGAGCGCCACCGCTAGTGGCCCCCGTACAAGATGTACGAGAGTGCGAAGTTGAACATGAAGATCAGGATGATCGACGTCACGACCGCGCCGGTCGTGGCCTTGCCGACGCCCGCCGCGCCGCCGCGCGTCTGCAGGCCCTGATACGAACCGATCATCGCGATGATCACGCCGAACACGGCTGATTTGAACAGGCCTTTGAGGACGTCCCCGAACGGCAGCGCCGAGCGGGCCGACGCGATGAACGACTCCTGCGAGATGTGCGCGTACGCGCCCGCGACGAGCATGCCGCCGATGATGGAAACCACGTCGGCGAGGATCGTCAGCAGCGGCAGCATGATCACCAGCGCCAGCAGCCGCGGCACGACCAGCATGCGCGTCGGCGACAGCCCCAGCGACTGCAATGCCTCGATCTGCTCGGTGACGACCATCGAGCCTAGCTCGGCCGCGATGGCGGCGCCCGTGCGGCCGGCGACGACCACCGCCGAGAGCATCGGCCCGAGCTCGCGCGCCGTCGTGAACGCGACCGCGCCGCCGACGAGGTTGCCGACGCCGTACTCGACCGCCTGAACGGCGCTCTCGAGCGAAAAGACCATGCCGGTGAACAGCGAGGTCAGGATGACGATCGAGACGGACTGAACGCCGAGCAGGTACGACTGGTCGAGGGTCTCGCGGACGCGGATCCGCAGCGCCGCGATGTAGCGCATGGCATCCGCGAGCAGTTCGGCGATGCCTCCGGCGTAGGCAAAGGCGTTGATCGTCCCTTGCCCGACCTCGTCGAAGACCTTCATTCCCCGCGAAGTTCAGCGAGCGCGCCCAGGACGCCTCGCACCGCCTCCACGCGCTTGGCCACGACGCCGCGCTCTGCCGTCAGGTTGAACTGCAGTTGGTAGAGCCGCTCGAGCTCCCGATCGACGTGCCGGAGCTGGCCCTGCGCCTCGCGCTCGTACGGCTCGAAGTAGCGCCGCACGGCGTCCAAGTAAGCGCGCGCCGTGCTGTCGTCGACTTCGCCGGCGGCGAGCGCGCGGTCGATGCGCTCTTGCCCGGCGCGCATCGCCTTGTCGGTGACGTGGAACGCGCCGACCGTCGCCGCGAGCGCGGCGAGGCGCTCGCGGTCAGCCACGCGCGGCGTCCGCGACCTGCGCGAGCGCCTGGCGCTGGAGCTCGAACAGCGTGCGAATCCCGCCGTCCGCGAGCTCGAGCAGACCGTCGAGCTGCGCGCGGCTGAACGGCTCGCGCTCCGCGGTGCCCTGGACCTCGACGAAGCCGCCGGCATCGGTCATCGCGACGTTCATGTCGACCTCGGCCGTGCTGTCCTCGGCGTACGGCAGGTCGAGTACCGGCATACCGCCCACGATGCCGACCGAGACCGCCGCGATCTGGCCGATCAGCGGCCACTTCTGCTTCTTCTCCGGGTCGAAGTGCTTGCCGAGCGCCAGCGCCAGCGCGACCCACGCGCCGGTGATGGACGCGGTCCGCGTCCCGCCGTCCGCGCCGATCACGTCGCAGTCGACGATCACCGTGCGTTCGCCGATCTTCGACATGTCGACCACGGCGCGCAGCGCGCGCCCGATCAGCCGCTGGATCTCGTGCGTGCGCCCGCCGAGCCGGCCCTTCGCCGCCTCGCGCTGGTTGCGCTCGGGCGTCGCGCGCGGCAGCATCGCGTACTCGGCCGTGATCCATCCGGTCCCGCGGCCGCGCATCCACGGCGGCACCCGGTCCTCGATGGTAGCGGCGCAGATCACGCGCGTGTTCCCGACGGAGATCAGCACGCTCCCGTCGGCGAACGTGAGATACCCGGGCTGAAAGGACACGGGACGCAATTCATCAGGAGCACGACCGTCGGCACGCACGACCGACGACGATTCGTCCCCATCGAACACGTTCCGCTTTTCCGCGAGCTTTGCAGGTTGCGCCGGGCGGTCCGGCGAGGCTTACGCCGCCGGTACTTCGATCAGCTCGGTCGCGAATGCGTGTGACGGCGCCGGAATCTCCGTACCGCTTTCGCGAGCTACTTCCATCCAGAGGCGGATGCCCTCGCGAAGACTTGCCTTCGCCTCGTCGAGCGTGTCGCCCGCGCCGTACGCGCCCGGAATCTCGGGAGCATACCCCCAGATCGAACCGTCTTCCGACCGCTCGTAGATCGCATAATAGTTCATTTCTTCCAACCTGCTTTTTTCACGATGTCGCCGAATACGTCAGGAGAAATCGTCGATTGGCCATTCCGATGCCAAGGTACGATCACGATTCCGCTACGCTGCGGATGGCAAAACATGCGATGACTCCCGCTACCGCGCCGCGGCTGCCAGACCCAACCTTCGAATTCCAATCGCTTCTGCACGTCCCGTGCCTTTTTCGTTCGCACGGGCAGAGCATGGCGCCTACGGTGAACCTCACCGTTTCGGCCATGTTGCCGGAAAAAACCGCGTCGGCGGCGCTACTCCACCGTCACCGTCTTGGCGAGGTTGCGCGGTTGGTCGACGTCTTTGCCGTCGATGTCTGCGATGTGGTAGGCGAGGAGCTGCAGCGGGATCACGTTGACGATCGGGGAGAGCAGCTCTTCCACGCGCGGGACCCATAGGACGTGGTCGGCGAGTGCGGCGGCTTCTTCGTCGCCGTGATTTGCTACCAGGATGATCGGGGCTTCGCGCGCTTTCGACTCCGCGATGTTCGAGAGGATCTTCTCGCGCACGCGGCCTTCGGTGACGATTCCGACCACCGGGGTCTTCGAGTCGAGCAGCGCGATCGGTCCGTGCTTCATCTCGCCCGCGGCGTAGCCCTCGGCGTGGATGTAGCTGATCTCTTTGAGCTTCAGCGCGCCTTCGAGCGCCGTCGGGAAGTTCACGTAGCGGCCCAGGAACAGCGCCGAGCGCGCCTTGCGCACTTTCTTCGCGACCTTCTTCACGTCGTCCGACGTGTTGAGCACGATGTCGATCGCCGCGGGGAGCAGCTTCGTGCCTTCCGCGATCTCGCGCAGGCGCTCGAGCGGGGCCGATTTGCGCACGCGCGCGAGGTACAGCGCGAGCAGCACCGCTGCGATCGCTTGCGCGACGTACGTCTTCGTCGCGGCGACGGAGATCTCCGGGCCGCCGCGCGTGTAGAGCGTCGCGTCGGCCATGCGGGTGAGGTGCGAGCCCACGACGTTCGAGATGCCGATGATCGGCGCGCCTTCTTCTTTGGCGATCTTCACCGCTTCGATCGTGTCGGCGGTCTCGCCGGACTGCGACATTGCGATCGTGAGCGTGCGCGCGTCCATGAAGCGGTCGCCGTAGCGGAACTCGCTGGCGAGCTCCATCTCGACCGGCAGCTTGCACAGCGCGCGCATCAGGTACATGCCGACCATGCCCGCGTTGTACGCGGTGCCGCAGCCCGTGATCGAGATCTTCGTCATCGCGCGCAGCACGATCTCGTCGATGCCGAGCTCGGTGCCGAGCTGCACGTCGTGGCTTTCGTCGATCCGGCCCGCCAGCGTCTCCTTGATGACGTTGGGCTGCTCGAAGATTTCCTTGAGCATGAAGTGCTTGAAGCCGGCTTTTTCCGCCGACGTGGCATCCCACGAGATCTGCTGCACCTCGCGCTCCACCGGCTTGCCGTCGAACGCGGTGAGCGCGTAGCCGTCGCTGCCGACGTCCACGACCTCACCCTCTTGGAGGATGACGATCTTGCGGGTGTACTGCAGCA
This sequence comes from Vulcanimicrobiota bacterium, assembly GCA_028287565.1. Taxonomy (GTDB): domain Bacteria; phylum Vulcanimicrobiota; class Vulcanimicrobiia; order Vulcanimicrobiales; family Vulcanimicrobiaceae; genus Vulcanimicrobium. The sequence goes on along the minus strand of JAQBPK010000152.1, from coordinate 3,392 downwards.
TCGCGGGGATGTCCGATGCAACGAACATCTCGTGGTCGCCGAGGCCGACGATCAGCGGCGTCGCGCCGTTGCGCGCGAAGATCAGACGTCCGGGCGTGTCGGACGAGATGATGCCCAGCGCGAACGCACCGCGCACGAGCGCGAGCGTCTGGCGCACCGCTTCGACCAGATCGCCTTTGTAGCGCGTCTCGATCAGGTGCGCGAGGACTTCGGTGTCGGTCTCGGACTTGAAGACGTGGCCCTGGGCGAGCAGCTGCGCGCGCAGCGACGCGTAGTTCTCGATGATCCCGTTGTGCACGACGGCGAAGCGCCCCGTGCAGTCCATGTGCGGGTGCGCGTTCGCGTCGGAAGGCCGGCCGTGCGTGGCCCAGCGGGTGTGGCCGAGCCCCGTCGTCCCGTGCAGCGCCTCGCCGTTCGCAAGGCGGGCCGCGAGGTTCGAGAGCTTGCCCTCAGCCTTCGACCCCGCCAGCTTCCCGTCGCCGTCGATGACGGCGATCCCGGCCGAGTCATAGCCCCGGTACTCGAGCCGCGCAAGGGAATCCATGATGATCGGAACGCTGTCGCGCTGCCCGATATAGCCGACGATGCCGCACATAGTGCTACTAACGCTCCTCGGTCGAGCGAAGTTTTCCTACCGCGCAGGCGCTTCTATTTGATCCCCTCTTTGGTTCGCTTGTAGGGGATCTTGCCGAGGCGGACTTCGTTGAAGGCCGTCGAGACGGGCTTGTTCGGGTTGACGCGCTCGGTGAGCGGCGGTGCGCCGTTGTTGAGCTGCTTGGCGCGCTTGGTCACGACGTTGACCAGGGAGAATTTCGAGTCGACGTGCCGGAGCAGGCCGTCGAGGTCGCCGAATACTGAGTCACTCACTTAGCTGTCTTCCAATTCTTTGAGCCGGGTTTCGGGGTAACGATGGATGCGGTACCGTTCGGACCGCACGATCGCTTCGAGGTCGTCGACCGCTTGCTGCGGCTGCGCTTCCTCATTGATCACGAGATAGTCGAAGCGGCGAACGAAGGTGAACTCGTCGTGCGCGATCTCGAGCCGCGCGGCGATCTGCTCGTTCGTTTCCGTGCGCCGCGTCTCAAGACGCGAGCGGAGATGCGAGAACTTGTCGGGGACGATGAAGATGAGTACCGCGTCGGGAAACTGCGACTTCATCGCCAGCGCCCCGTTGACTTCGGGCTTGGACACCACGTCGTACCCTTCACGAAGCGCCTTGTCGATGAACGAGCGCGGCGTGCCGTAGAGGTGTCCGTTGTAGTCGCGGTATTCGAGAAACTCGCCGGCGGTCCGGCGCTTCTCGAACTCAGCCCGCTCGAGGAAAAAATAGTCGACGCCTTCGCGCTCGCCCGGGCGCGGTGCCCGGGTGGTGGCCGACACGGAGTACAGAAGGCGCTCGTGACGGGCCTTGAGACCCTCCACCAGCGTGTCCTTTCCCGCGCCCGACGGGCCCGACACGACGAACAACAGACCGGGCCCGGTCAGAACGCCTCCCTCCAGGTTCGTCTCGCTCCGCTCACCGAACCGTCGGCATGATCCGCGTACGACGCGGATCAGCCTTCCAGCGACAACCAAGCGGTTCGAGACCGAGCCTCAAACACGGATAAATACGGAGACGGCGGGAAAGCACCTTCCCGCCCATGACCACGGACTGGATTCTGATTCGCCGCGCGGCGGCCGAGCTCGAGCGCGCGCTGCGCGGCGGCCGCGTGACCGACTCGGGCCTGCTCGACGACGGCCGGATCGCCCTGCGCTTTGGCGGGCTCAAGAAGCGCGGTCCCGCGACGCTGGCAGTCGAGGCGTTCGGGTCGCCGCCGGTCGTGACCCTCGACGACACCGAGCTTGCACTGGCGATCGACCCGGGTTGGCTGCGCTCGGCGGGGGCGACCCTGCGCGGGATGCGGCTCACGTCCGTGCGGGCTCGGCGCGGTGACCGCGTCTTGGTGCTGACGTTCGGGACGGCGTCGCGGTTCGGCGTCGAGAGCGAGTCGCGGCTCGTCCTCGAGCTGGTGCCGCGCTACGGCAACGTCGTGCTGCTGCGCGACCGGCTGGTCGTCGCGGCGGCCAAGCAGTTCTCGCCCGCCGAGAACGAGGCACGCTCGGTGCAGGTCGGCCTGCCTTACGAGCCGCCGCCGTTGCCGAAGCCCTCGCTGGACTTGGCGGCCTTCACCCGCGCGCTGGAAACCGCGGCGGACGCGAAAGCACAGACGCGCGCGCTCGGCGGCTACCTCCCGCAGATCCCGCGGCTGATCGCCGCGTCGCTCATCGCCGAAAGCGAAGCCGTTGCACCGCTGTCCGCCGCGCGGCTCGCGGCATGGCTCGAGCAGAGCGCCCGTGCGGTTCTGGCAGCGACCGAGGGCGACTCCGATGCGCTCGGCGACGTGCACGTCTACCGTGACGAAGCCGGCGCGATCGTGGCGGCGCATGTGTTCCCGCTCGCGCAGTACGCGGGTCTCGCGCACACGACGACATCGTCGCTGCTCGGCGTGTTCGGCGAAGCGCGCACGTCCGCGCTTCGCTCCCAGCGCGGCGACGCGACCGAACGCCGGCGGGCCACGCTGCTCGCGCGCATCGCCAAACGCGCGCGCGCGACCGACGACGAGCTGGCTTCCGTCGGCAAACGCATGGCGGACGTCGCCGAACGCGACCGCCTGCGCGAGAGCGGCGACGCGCTGTACACGCACGCGCACGAGATCGCGCCCGGTGCGACGAGCTACGTGCCGCCCACCAACCCGGAGCTCACGATCGCGCTCGACCCCGATCTCGACGGGAAAGAGAACGCGCAGCGCTATTTTGCGCGCTACCGCAAAGCCGCCGACGCGCTGCCCCATCTGGAGAAACGCCGCGCAGCGCTCGCCGCGCGCCGCGAAGCGCTCGACGTGCTCGCGTTCGAGGCGGAGCGCGCCGACGCGCCGACGCTGCCGGAGCTCGAAGCGGATCTCGACGAGCTCGAAGGCCGTCCGCCCCAGCGCGCCGCGCAGTCCGCGGTCCGGCGACGCGCGCCGCTGCGCCTCGAACGGCCTTCCGGCGCGCGCATCTACGTCGGCCGCTCGCCGCGCGAGAACGCCGAAGTGACGTTCCGCATCGCGCGCCCCGACGATCTGTGGTTTCACGCGCGCGGCATCCCGGGCTCGCACGTCATCCTGCAGGCGCCGCCCGGCGGCGATCCCGCGGACGACGATCTCAGCGCCGCCGCGGACCTCGCCGCGACGCACAGCAAGGCCAAGCACGCGCCGCGCGTCGAGATCGACTACACGGAGCGCAAGTACGTCCGCAAGCAGCGCGACGGCGGACCGGGTCTCGTATGGTACACCAACGCGCGCACGCGCGTCGGGCGGCCGGCGAGCTAGCGCGCGTTACTGCGGCTGCACGACGACGATGTCGTTGCCGTC
>JAQBPK010000124.1 GCA_028287565.1 Vulcanimicrobiota bacterium | reverse complement strand
CGATCGCGCGCCCGATCCCGCGGCTCGCGCCGGTGACCGCCGCGCGACGCCCGCCGAGCGCCGCCGTCACCGCAGCGCGGGTTCCGACTCGCGCAAATAGTCGACGGTGCGTTCGACCGATTCGCGGATCGTGAGCGTCGGCGCCCAGCCGAGCGCGCGCATCGCCGAGCAGTCGAGGAAGATGAACGGGTTGTCACCGATCCAGCCGCGGTTGCCGCCGGAATAGACGAGCTTCGGCTGCACGCCCAGACGCGCGCAAATCCAGCCGATGGAGTCGTTCACCGTGCAGTACTCGTCATGCCCGAGATTGAGCACGTTCACTTTGGCGTCCGCGCGCTCGAGCGCGGTCACGATCGCCTCGATGCAGTCATCGACGTAGAGGTACGACTTGCGCTGGGTGCCGTCGCCCAGGACGTCGAGACGGTCCGGATGCGTGCGGAGCTGCCGCACGAAGTCGACGACGTGGCCGTGCGTGTAGCGCTCGCCCATCAGCGAGACGAACCGGAAGATCCACGCCTGCATGCCGAACCCTTCGCAGTACGCTTCGATGAACGACTCGGCCGCGATCTTCGACGCGCCGTAGAGCGACGTCTGGACCGGGATCGCGGTGAACTCCGGCGTCGGGATCTCTCGCGCCTCGCCGTAGATCGAACCGGTCGACGAGAACGCGATCTTCTTCACGCCGCCGGTGCGCATCGCTTCGAGGACGTTGAGCGTCGCGCGCGCGTTCTGCTCGAAGTCCCTGGTCGGGTGGTCGGTGCCGAACCGCACGTCGGCATTCGCCGCGAGGTGGAACACGATGTCGGCGCCGCGCACGAGGTCGGGCAGCGCCTCGGTGTCGAGCAGATCCACCCGGTGGAACGCGAACGCCGGCGAGCGCCGCGCCGCGCCGAGAAAGTCCTCGCGCCCGGTCGACATGTTGTCGATCCCGACGACGGTGTGACCGTCCCGCAGCAAGCGGTCGGTGAGCAGGCTGCCGACGAATCCCGCGCAGCCCGTGACGACGCATCGCACGAAGCCGCCCGATTCCAACCCGTTCAGGATTTCCCTCGGATCGCGATCGTGGCGAACAGGCCGCCGACGATCAGCAACCCAGCGGCCGAGGCGAGCATGCCGAGCGTGTCGGCGCGCGGCCGGTACGCAAACCGGACGGTGTGATGGCCGCCCGGGACGGCGACACCGCGGAAGAGAAAGTTCGCCCGCACGATCGGCGCCGGGCGTCCGTCGACGGTCGCTTCCCACCCGGCGAAGAACGTATCGTTCTGCACGAGCAGCGCGTCCGCCGTCAGCTCGACGTCGGCGCAGACCTCGTCGCTCCGTTGCAACGTCACCACGACGCGCTCCGCGCCGCGCGGCGAGCCGAGCAGGACTCCGGGCTGCAGCACGACGGCTTCGCGGTGCGCGTCAAACGCCGGCTCGGTCAGCGCGTTGAGCGCCTCCTGCGGGGTGGCGACCGTGCGGGCGCGATGGTAAACCGAAAGGCGCGCGAGGGCGCCGGGTACCTGGTAGACGTAGGCGCCGGGGGATCGAAATGCGAGCCGGAAGAGGCGCGTTCCGCGGCTGCGCGCACCCCCGCGCCGGGGCGAGAAACGCGGCTCACCCCAGACCGCGAACGCGGCGCAGAGATTGTCCGCCGCGGTCGCGAGCCGCAGCGTCACGGCTTGGTTCGCCCAGCGCGACAGATCGAGCCGCATCGGCATCCAGTGGCGGTCCGACGGCTTGTGCTTCGGATCGATCGTGCGGGTGGCGCTCGCGACGACCCGCCCGCGCGACTCGGCGGCGATCGCGAACGTCACCGGGCCGCCGCAGACCGGCGTTTGCGCGTACGACGACGGGTCCAGCGCGATGTCCGCTTCGACCAGCGGCCGTGCCGCGGGGATCGCCGTGACGAACCGCACCTCGTTGGGCGGGTGCTCGAAGAGCGCGTCTTCCGCGACGCCGTCGATCTCCACCGAGGTGGTGTGCACCGCCGCCTGAAGCTCGCTCGGGATCGCCGGCCCGGCCTGCGCCCAAAGCTCGGTCAGGAACCCGCCGGGCGGCGGCTCGACCGAGTCGATCGGACCCGGCGACAGCAGCCAGCCCACGGATGAAAGCGTCATCCAGCGCCGCACCAGCGGCGCCGACAGCTGGAGCGGTCGCGTGGCGGTGAAACGGTCGAACTGGTCGTCGGACGGCGGCTTGTGCGTCGTGACGAACCGGTCGATGAAAGGCAGGTAGTCCTGCGGGTAGAGTGCGTTGAGCGCGCGCGGATCGGCGAGCCCATATGCGCCGGGCCAATCGGGAAACAAGATCCCGGACACGCCGAAGATGCGCTCGCGCGTGCGGTCCACGTGCGTGTCCAGATACGCGAGGTACGGCGCGCCGCCGTACGGGTTCGCAGCGGCGGGCGGCTGAAACCGCCACAGCTGGGGGCCCGCGTAGCCCGCGAATATCTCCGCGGCGATCGCGACGGGCAGCGCGGCGCTCGCGAGCCGTCGCACGCGGCCGTCCGCGCCGCGCACCACGGTCAGTGCGAGCGCCGCCGCGACGAGCAGCGCGACGAGCGCGATCGCGAGCGCGGCATCGTACTGCCACGCATACGGACCAGGTGGAACCTCCGCGCGCGTTACGAAGTGCAGGTACGACAGGGCCGCGAGCGCCGCGCCGAATGCGCCGAGCACAATCGCCGGCGTCGCCGCGCGTTCGCGCAGCGACGCGACGCCGAACCCGGCCAGGATCGCGAGTGAGTCGCCCAGTCCGTATTCGAGATATTTCGGAAAGTGCACGAGGCTGAACCCGGGCAGCGTCCCCGTCCACTCGACCAGCGGATGCCCGTACCGTTTCAAGACGCAATACAGCGCGACGGAACCGAAGAACACCCCGACGGCCGTGCGGTCGCCGCGGCGCACGAGCGACGCTGCGATGCCGATCAGCGCAAGCAGCAGCATCGCGCACCCGAAGAAACCGCGCACGCCGCTGTGCCCGGCGCCGCCGGTCAAGATCGACGACCACGGATAACCGAACGCCAGCGGCGCGAGCTCGGTCAGCAGGCCGCGCGGCCATGCGACGTCGTGCGCCGTGCCGGCGATCGTCCCGATCTTCGATGCTTCGTGCACGTTGAACGAGCGGTGCACGAAGTCGATGAACGGGACGAGCGCGATCGCGCCCGCCAGGATTCCCGTGACGTGTCCGGCCACGACGGCGGCCAAGCTCCGCAGCTGGCCGGTCTCGAGACCGCGCACGCGCACGAGCGCGTAAAGTGCCGCGATCGTGATCGAGAGGAGCGCCGTCTCCGGCATGCCGCCCAGATACGTCAGCCCGGCCGCAATCGTGAGCGCGGCGCAGCGTGGGCCGGACGGTTTGCGCACGACAATCTCCGTCGCCCACAGCAGCATCGGCAGCGCGGTGTCGACCGAGAGATGCGGGATGTCGTAGTAGAGCAGGTAGTAGCCGCTTAGCGCCGTCGCGACGCCGGCCGTCGCCGCCGCGCACCGGTCGGCGAACAAGCGAACGAACAGCGCCGCGAAGAATCCCGCGAGGAAGAGCCGCGCCAGCACGAACCAGGTGTAGGTGCTCGGCGCGGGATGCAGCGCGAGCAGCGCCGTGAGAGGATAGAACGGCTGCGGCTGCATCGCGGCGGCGAACGGCTGTCCGTACCCGTCGTACGGATCCCAGAACGGCAGCCGGTGCTCGTCGACCATGATGCGGTGCTGGATCGCGAGCCAGGGTTCGGTTTGAAACCCCGACGCGGCCGCGTCGAGCGAGCGGAGCGGCGCGGGAGCGGTGCTGTAGCGAGCGCCGCTGACGTAGAGGCTCGGCACCTCCGCCGCGCTGCTGAGCAGCGTCTTCCCGCCGACCACGTACGGTGCGAAGGTCAGCGTCACCGCGATCGCTACGGCGATCGACAGCAGGAGGGCGTCCTTGCGGTATCGGGCGGCTTCGGTCAGCGCTTCGCGCACGCACCCGTTCTCATCGTGGCCGACCGTATGCGCCGCATGAACCGCCCTCGCCTCCCGCGAACCGCTCCGACCGTGGTGCCGCCTTGCGTCGCCGCTCCGTGAGGATCGCTGCCCTGAGAACCCTGGCCAACATCCTGTTCACGGTCGCGTGGTGCGTCGTCGTGTTCGCCGTCGTCCGCGCGCTCGTGCTGCTGTGGTTGCGCGACGTCCGCAGCGCGGGCTTGACCGCGTTGGCCGTCGCCGGTGCGTTCGCGCTGGGGTCCTGGTCACCGTACGTGCTGCACCGCAACGCCCCGGCGGCCCCGCCGCCGGGGCCGGCCGCGGCAGCCGCCCC
>JAQBPK010000084.1 GCA_028287565.1 Vulcanimicrobiota bacterium | reverse complement strand
AAGCTGCTCGCGGACGCCGGCGTGATCGGCTTGCCGAACGCCGGCAAATCGACGCTGCTGTCGGTCGTGAGCGCGGCGCGCCCGAAGATCGCGGACTATCCGTTCACCACGCTCGAGCCGCAGCTCGGCGTCGTGCGCGTCGCGGACTTCGAGTCGTTCGTGATGGTCGACGTCCCCGGCTTGATCGAAGGCGCGCACGAAGGCGCTGGTTTGGGCGACCGTTTTCTGCGCCACGTCGAGCGCACGCGCGTGCTCGTGCATCTTATCGCGGGCGACAAATCGCGGGACGACGTGCTCGCCGACAAGACGACGATCGAGAACGAGCTGCGCTCGTGGAACACCGCGCTGCTCGACCGCCCGGTGATCGTCGTCATCACGAAGATCGATCTGCCGGACGCGCGCGCGACGTACGAAGCGCTGCGCGACGACATGCCCGGCTTGCGCGCGATCTCCGCGGCGACGGGTGAAGGCGTGCGCGAGCTGATCTACGCGGTGTGGGAGCAGATTCGCGCGACGCCGGCGCCGCAGATCGTCGAGCCCGAGCCGGCGCAGATCCAGCTCACGGCCGACGAGCCGTTCGTCATTCACGTCGAAGACGGCGTGTACGTCGTGAGCGGCGAGCGCGTGGAGCGGTTGGCGCACATGACGAACTTCGACTCCGATGAGGGGCTCGCGCGGTTCGAGCAGATTCTCGCGAAGATGGGCGTCGACAAGAAGCTGCGCGAGCTCGGCGTCACCGAAGGCGACACGGTGCGCATCGCGGGCGTCGAGTTCGACTACAGCTAGATGCGTTTGGGCGTCTTCGGCGGATCGTTCGATCCAATTCACAACGGGCATCTGTTCGTCGCGGACTCGGTTCGCGAAGCGTGCGCGCTCGACCGGATTTTGTTCGTTCCGACGCGCGAGGGCAAGCACTATCGCAACGGCGCGATGAACGCCTCGCCGCAGGACCGCGCGCACATGCTTCGCCTCGCGATCGCAAGCAACGCCGCGTTCGCGCTCGACGAGAGCGACCTCGCACCCGAGGCGACGGGCTACACGGCGGATCTGCTGCCGCGGCTGCAAGCGCGCCACCCCGGCGCCGCGCTGTCGTTCATCGTGGGCGGCGACTCGCTGACGCGTTCGCGCTGGAAGCGCCTCGACGAAGTGATCGACATGGTGGAAGCGCTCGTCGTCGCGCCGCGCTTCGGCGTCACGCAAAGCGATCTCGATGCCGCGGTCGACGGGCTCTCCGCGGAGCGGCGCGCGAAGATACGGATGCTCGACCTGCCACTCGTCGACGAGTCCGCGACGGCGATTCGCGAACGCCTCCACGCGGACAAGACGGTGCGCTACCTCGTGCCCGAGCCGGTGTATCGTTACATCGGCGAACGCGGTTTGTACGCGACATGACGACATCGAACGCGCTCGCGGTAGACGCGAGCCTGGGCGGCGTGTCCGCGCGCGAGCTCGCCGAGACGTACGGAACGCCGCTGTTCGTCGTCGACCTCGATGAGCTCGACCTGGAGATCCACCGCTTCACCGAAGCCTGCGCGCCGCGCGGCATCACGGTGGGCTACGCGGGCAAAGCGTTTCTGTGCGCCGCGTTCGCCGAGCATCTCGCCGCGACGCCGCTGCGCCTGGACGTGTGCTCGCTCGGCGAGCTCGTGACCGCCGAGCGCGGCGGCTTTCCCGCCGGGCGGATGTACTTCCACGGCTGCGGCAAGACGGACGAGGAGCTGCGCGCGATCGTCGACGGGCGCGTCGCGTTCAGCGTGATCGACAACCGCGAGGAGCTGGAACGCCTCGCGGCGATCGCCTCGAGGAACGCCGATCCCATCGAGGTGATGCTGCGCGTCAACACCGGGATCGAGGCGCACACGCACGCGTTCATTCGCACCGGCGGCGAGAATACAAAATTTGGTATACCGCTCGGCCATCTCGGCGAGACGTTCGCGCGCATCGCGGAGCTGCCGCGGCTGCGGCTGATCGGCTTGCACTCGCACATGGGCTCGCAGATCTCCGAGATCGCGCCGTACGTCGCGAACGTGGACGAGCTGCTCGCCGCGGCGCAAACCGCGACCGCGCTGGGCCTGCCGGTCGAGGAGCTGATTTGCGGCGGCGGGATCGCGGTCGAAGAGGGGCCCGGCGACGCGCGCCCGCTCGATCTCGATGCGCTGGCGGCAGCGCTCGCCGAGCGCGCCGCGGGCCGGGGCGTGCGTCTGGCCGTCGAGCCGGGCCGCGCGCTGGTGGCGCGCGCCGGAAGCTCGCTCTATCGCGTCATGGCCGTGAAAACGCAGGGCCGGCGCCGGTTCGTGGTCGTCGACGGCGGCCTCACCGACAACCCGCGGCCCATCCTGTACGGCGCGCGGCACGTGCCCGAGGTGCTGACGGCGCGCGCGCTGGGTCCCGACGAGCCCGCCACGATGACGGGGCGCTCGTGCGAGAACGACGAGATGGGCGACTACGTCCTGCCGCGCGACCTCGCCGCCGGCGATCTGGTCGCGATGCGCAACACCGGCGCATACACGTACAGCATGGCGAGCAATTACAACCGCTTCGGCCGACCGCCGGTCGTTTTCGTGCGCGACGGCCACCACCGGCGCGTCGTCCGCGGCGAGTCGGCCGACGACGTGACGCGCCTGGACGTCGTCTAAAAGCCCGTCCCCGCGACGAAAGTCGAGTGACGCCGCGCAGATTTACGCGCAAAACGTTGTCATCGTGCGCACGCGCACGTACACTGAGTCCATCACACACGTTACGCCTCTGGACGCTGTCGCGCTTGCAAGCGCATCGCCCCGACGCCGCGAGTTACTCGCGTCGCTGGGTCTTCGCGTCACGGTGATCCCGAGCGCGTACGACGAGCTGCCGCTGCCGGGGGTCCATCCCGTCGAGATCGCGCTGCGCCACGCGCGCGGCAAAGCGGCCGCCGCAACGCCGTCGGGCGAGCTCATCGTCGCCGCCGACACCGTCGTCGATGTTGACGGCGAAGCGCTCGGAAAACCAGGCGATCCCACCGAGGCGCGGTCGATGCTGCGCCGCCTTTCGGGCCGCTGGCACGTGGTGCACACCGCGTTCGCGCTGCGCGACGACCGCACGGCCGCATCGCTATCCGAAGTGGTGTCGACGCGGGTTCGTTTCGCCGATCTAGACGATGAGACGGTTCAAGCGTACGCGGCGAGCGGCGACGGGCTGGACAAAGCCGGTGCGTACGGCATCCAGGGCTTCGCGGCGACCCTCGTCGAGCGGATCGACGGAGACTATTTCACGGTCGTCGGCTTCCCGTTGGCAGCCTTCGCCCGCGCGCTGCCACGGATCGGCAAGATACTGATACCGCCGGAGATGGTGATGGACCGAGCGCAGCAGCATCGCAAAAATACCGACCAACTCGTTGCGAGGTCGGAGCGGGGGCCCCACGCGGAGCGTGGGGGGCGCGCAGCCTGGGGCGGAGCGCCGTCAAAATGAGCTTAGCCGGGACGCTCCGGGCGACGTTCAGTCCCGATATCGGAATCGACCTGGGCACGGCGAACACCGTCGTCTACTCGCACGACGAGGGCATCCTCGTCAGCGAGCCGTCGGTGGTTGCCTATCGCACCAGCGACGATGCGATCATCGCGGTCGGCCGGGCTGCCAAGGAGCTGGACGGGCGCACGCCCGGCCGCATCCGCGTCGTCCGGCCGCTGCGCGGCGGGACGATCTCCGATTTCCGCGGCGCACACGCGCTGGTCAAGACGGTCGTCGACCGCGCGCTGGCATCGCGCCCGCGCGTCGCGCCGCGCGTCATCGCCTGCGTGCCCGGCTGCGCGACCGACATCGAGTGCAAGGCGGTCGAAGAAGCGATTCGCGCGGCCGGCCCGCGCACGACGGAGTTCGTCCCGCAAGCTGTGGCGGCGGCCGTCGGCGCGGGGCTCGACATCACCGGACCGCGGCCCGCGATGGTGATCGACATCGGCGGCGGCACCACGGAGATCGCGGTGCTGACGCTGTGCGGCGTCGTCGCGATGCACTCGATCAAAGTGGGCGGCGACACGTTCGACGCGGCGATCACGGCGCGGCTGCGCCAGGAATACTTCGGCATCGGCGCGCTCAGCGCGGAACGGCTCAAGATCGAGCGCGGCTTCGCCGGCCGCGCGCCCGGCCGCGACCCGTACGTCCTCGCCGGAACAGACATGCGCAACCTGCGCCCCGGACGGCGTGAGGTCGACGAAACGCTGGTCGGCGAAGCGATGCGCGACGGAATCGACCGCATCGCGCGCGCCGCTTGGTCGATCCTCGAGGCGTGCCCGCCGGATCTCGCCGGCGAGCTGCTCGAAGCGGGCATCGTGCTGACGGGCGGCGGCGCGCTGATACCCGGACTCGCAGGCGAGATCGGCGCGCGCACGAACGTGCCGACGACGGTCGCCGACGATCCCCTGGGATGCGTGGCGCGCGGCGCCGGCGAGATTCTTGCGTCGCCTGGTCTGCTCGAACGGCTGCGGCCGCACGCGGACCGGCTGACGAGGTGGTACCAATCGTTACGAATCGGGATGAGAGAAAGCTATTCGCGATAGTCGGGGCGGTCATCGTGGCCGCTCTCGTCGCGCTCTTGCAGCTCGATTTCGCGCGCGCGGGTAGGACCTCGCCGCTCACCGCCACGGTGACGTCGGTCAGCGCGTACCTGCAGCTCGCCGCGTCGCTCGTCGTCAACGGCGTGCGCGGCGGGTTCGACACGGTCGTGCGCACGCCGGGGCTCGCGTCGGAGAACGGGCGCTTGCGCGCGGACAACGCGGAGCTGCGCAAGCGCAACGACGAGATGCAGGAGCAGCTCGCGCGCATCCCCGCGGCGCAGGATATCGCCGCGGCAAAGCTGGCGCATCCCGACGGCATCGCGGCGACGGTCATCGGCTACGATCCCGAAGCGGCGACGCACGTCGTGACGATCGACCATGGCGCCGTAGCGGGCGTGCACCGCGACGACGGCGTCGTCACCGCCCGCGGCGTGGTGGGGCGCGTCGTCGAAGTATCTCCGCTGTCGTCGAAAGTCTTGCTCGTCACGGATGCGACGTCGAAGCTTCCCGCCGTCGTGCAGCGCGGCCGCTGGTGGGCGATCGCGGTCGGCACGTCGACCCGCGTGAAGCTGCAATACGTCTCGCAGGACGCCAAGCTCAAAGTCGGCTTCCGCGTCGTCACCGGCGAAGGCCGCTCGTTCCGCGCCGGCATCCTGATCGGAACCATCAAACAGCTCGAGCCCGTCTCGGCGGGCGCGCTCGACCAGACCGCCATCGTGCAACCCGCCGCCGACCTCACGGCCCTCTCGAATGTCGTCGTTCTACCGCAGAAAATATAGGAGCATGGAGACCACGGTCGGCCCGGCCTATTGGCCGGCGCTCGGCTGGACCTCGCTGCTCGCGTTCGCTCAAACGGTCGTCGTGCCGCTGCTCGCGTTCCGCGGCGCGGTGCCCTCGCTCGTCACGATCGCCGTCGTGCTGTACGCGTCGCGCGCCGGCGCGCGCCGCGGCGCGATGCTCGCGCTGCCCGCGGGGTTGCTGGAAGACATATTCGCCGGCACCGGCGGCGGCTGGACGATCGCGACGACGGTCGTCGCGCTGCTCGTCGGCGGCTTCTCGCGGCGCATGTTCGCGGACGGCGCGTTCGTGCCGGCCGTGCTCTGCGGGTTTGCCGTGCTGGTTCGCGATGTCATCTTCTGGTCGGTCATGCGCATCGAAGGCTACCCCGCCGGCTTCGCGCTCGCGCACGCGCACACGTCGCTGTGGCGCGCGCTGCTCACCGCGATCGTCGCGTTCGTGTGGCTCGTCGTGCGCGGCCGCCTGGTGACGGACAAGACGACGATCGAGCGGTACGGGTACACCTGATGGCGGCAACCGAACGTCTCGCGTCCGCAGAAGACCGCTCCGTCGCGCGCATGCTGTGGTTCGCTGCCGTGCTCGCCATCGCGCTGGTCGCGATCGTGGTACGCTTAATCGACGTGCAGCTCGTGCAGGGCGAGACCTTCGCCGCGCAAGCGCGCGCCAACCAGATCCAAGTGATCCCGGTCGCGGCGCCGCGCGGCCTGATCGTCGACCGCCACGGCGTCGTCTTGGTGCGCTCGCGGCCGTCGTTCGTGTGCGCGCTCATTCCTTCGGAGGTCGGGGACGTCGACAAGACGCTCACGGGCTTGTCCGACGTGCTCGACATCCCGGTCGCGAAGCTGCGCCAGCGCCTGCTGCACCACCACGGCAAGAACTACGAGAACTTCGAACAGGTTCAAACCTACGAACCGTACGGCCCGGTGATCCTCGCCACGGATCTCACGCCGGTGCAGACCGCGCGGCTCGCGGAGACGCAGAGCGATCTGCGCGGGGTCGACATGGAAGAGCAGCCGGTGCGCAACTATCCCTACGGCAAGACGGGCTCGCACATGTTCGGCTACGTCGGCGTCATCGACGAGGACGAGTACAACGCGCGCAAGCGCGACGGGTACTCGCCCAACGACGTCACCGGCAAAGACGGTTTGGAGAACGCGTACGACCGCTGGCTGCACGGCCGCGCGGGCGGCCAGCAGGTCGAGGTGAACGCGTCGGGCGCGCTGGTGCGCCGGCTCAAGCCGCTCGATCCCGTGCCGGGCAACACGCTGGTGACGACGATCGACTGGCGCCTGCAGAAGATCGTCGAGAAGAACTTGCGCGCGCAGCTCGCCAAGTGGGGAAAGGGCCGCGGACAGCGGCTGTCCGGCGCGGTGGTCGTGATCGACCCGGCCACCGGCGGCGTGCTCGCGCTCGCGTCGATGCCGGAGTTCGATCCCAACGAGTTCGCCACGCCGATCGACGAGAAGAAGTACAGCCGGCTGCTCAACGACAAGCTCAACCCGCTGTACGACCGCGCGATCGGCGCCGCGTCGCCCACCGGATCGACGTTCAAGATGGTCACCGGATCCGGCGCGATCTCGAGCGGCGTCATCCAGCCGAACCAAGTGCTGTACGACTCGGGCGCGTGGATGTGCTACGGGGTGCTGTTCCGCGACATTGCGGCCGGCGGGCTCGGATCGGTCGGGTTCGTGCGCGCGCTCGCCGCGTCGTCCGACGGCTACTTCTACCAACTCGGCTACCGGCTCGGCCACGAGCGCTTGCGGTACTACGCGATGCAGTACGGGGTCGGCACGCGGCTGGGCATCGATCTGCCGGGTGAGTTCGCCGGCAACTGGCCGACCGAAGAGTGGACGCAAAAGACGTACGGCGCCGGCATCCACCTCGAGAAGAGCGACGTGTGCCAGCTCGCGATCGGCCAAGGCGCGATGCAAGCGACGCCGCTGCAGATGGCCAACATCACCGCGACGGTCGTGAACGGCGGCATCCTGCACCGCCCGCACCTCGTCGAGGAGATTCGCTCGCCGCGCGGCCACGTGCTCAAGCGCTTCGACCACGAGGTGATCCGCAAGGTGGACGTCACCGCGGAAGCGCTCAAAGAAGTGCGCGCAGGCATGTCCAAGGTGACCGATCCGGGCGGCACGGCGTACGGTCTTGCGATCGAGAAGCTCCCGTTCGGCGGCAAGACGGGTACCGCGGAAACCGAAGGCGGTCACGGCGCGAACACGACGTGGTTCGTCGCGTACGCGCCGAGCGATCATCCGAAGATCGCGCTGGCGGTCTACATGGAGAAATCGGGCGGCTACGGCGCGTCGGTCGCGGCGCCGATCGCGCAGCACGTCATCGCGGAATATTTCCACCGGAACATCCCGCCGATCTGACGCGTGAGCCTGCTCGACGTCTTCGGGTTCGTCACCGGCGCGCTGTCGGTGTGGCTGTGCGTGCGCAAGAACGTTTGGAACTGGCCGGTCGGCATCGCGAACAGCGCCGTGTTCCTCGTCAGCTTCGCGACGGTCGGGCTGTATGCGGACGCGGCGCTGCAGATCGTGTACGTCGTTCTCGGCGCGTACGGCTGGGTCTACTGGCTGCGCGGCGGTGATGGCGCCCATGAAGCGCCGGTTACGCGCCTGCCGGCCATCGGCATCGCCGCCGCGCTCGCGTTCGTCGTGCTCGCGACATGGCTGTTCGCGGCGGTGCTCTCCGCAAATTTTCATTCCACGGTGCCGCTGTGGGACGGTCTCACGACGGCGCTGAGCTTGGCGGCGCAGTTCTTGCTGAGCCGCAAAGTGCTCGAGAACTGGTTCTTCTGGATCGCCGCGGACGTGATCTACGTGCCGCTCTATGCCGTCAAAGGACTGCCGCTGACCGCGCTGCTGTACGTGATCTTCCTCGCGATGTGCGTCGCCGGCGCGATCGCCTGGAACCGGTCGCTGCGCGCGCGTCCCGCGCTCGCATGACGCGCGGCCTGGTGTTCGGCAAGTTCTACCCGCCGCACGCCGGGCACCATCACCTCATTCGCACCGCGCAGGCGGGCTGCGACGCGCTCACCGTGCTGGTGCTCGCAAACCCGCGCGAGACGATCGGCGGCGAGCTGCGCGCGCGCTGGCTGCGTGAAGCTCATCCGGACGCTCGCGTGCTCCACGTGCGCGACGACGGGCCGCAGAGCTGGCCCGAAGAAGACGAGGATGCGTGGCGCGCGTTCGTCGCGCTCGTGCGCGCGCGTCATCCCGAACCGGTCGACGTGCTGTTCACGTCGGAATGGTACGGCGAACCCACGGCGCGCCGCCTCGGCGCACGGCACGTGGCGGTCGATCCGCAGCGCACGACATTTCCGGTGTCCGGCACGGCGGTGCGCGCGAACCCGCTCGCGCACCTGCATCATCTCACGCCCGCCGTGCGCGCGCATCTCGTGCCGCGCGTCGCGATCGTCGGCGCCGAGTCGACCGGCAAGACCACGCTTGCCGCGGCGCTGGCGCGCGAGCTCGGCACCGTCTGGGTGCCGGAATACGGCCGCGAGTTCTGTGAAGCGCGCGGCCATACGTACCGTTCGCCGATCGCGTTGCGCAGCGAGGACTTCGTCGCGATCGCGCGCGAGCAGAACGCGCGCGAAGACGCCGCGGCGGCGACCGCGCCCGGAATCCTCATCTGCGATACCTGCGCGCTCGCGACGTCGATCTGGCACGAGCGGTATCTCGGCGCGCGATCGGAGGACGTGCGCGCGCTGGTGCGCGATCCGGCGCTGTACCTGCTGGCGCTCGACGACCTGCCGTTCGTGCAGGACGGCACGCGCGACGGCGAGCACCTGCGCGGCTGGATGACGCGGCGCTTTCGCGCCGAGCTGCTCGCGCGGGGCGTGTCCTTCGCGGAAATCTCCGGCGCCGGCGAAGCGCGCACCGCGGCAGCGCTGCGCGCGCTCGCACCGCTGCTGCGCTAGACGCCCGAGAGCATGGGCAGCACGCGCCTGATCTCGTTCGCGCG
The DNA here is from genome assembly GCA_028287565.1 of Vulcanimicrobiota bacterium. GTDB lineage: Bacteria > Vulcanimicrobiota > Vulcanimicrobiia > Vulcanimicrobiales > Vulcanimicrobiaceae > Vulcanimicrobium. The sequence goes on along the minus strand of JAQBPK010000084.1, from coordinate 832 downwards.
GGAGTCGGTGCGGCCGGCGAGGTTCTCTTCGATCAGATCGTCGCGTCGTGCGCGGTGCAGGCCGTACGCGGCCGCGAGCGCGACCGTCGCGTCGGTGTCGCGCAGCGCGCGCTCGAGCAGCGCGACGTCGGCGCGGCGCGACGCACCGTCGATCGCGCCGTAGCGTTCGGCGACGACGTACGAGGCATAGGCGCGCTCGAGCGTCGGGGCGACGATCTCACCTTCGCACTGGCCGAGCGCTTCGATCGCGGCGACGCGCAGATCGCCTTCTTCTTCGTCGAACGCCTTCGCGAGGATGCCGGCGCACCACGTGTCACCGACGATGCCCAGGCCGTCGAGCACGCGCCGCCGCTCGTTGTCGTCGAGCTCGCCGGCTTCCGGGTCGACGAGCGTCGGCCACGTGATCGTGCGCGAGAACATCGCAACTTGGCCGGTCTGTTCCGACTGCCACGCCGCGGGCGCCTTCGGGTTCAGCGGTATCGTCTCGACCGGCGACACGGACGTTACGACCGGTTTGGACGAATGCGGCCAGAAGATCGTCCAGCCGATCAAGAGGATCCCGACGACACCGAGAACGATCCCCGGAAAAGCCAACTCGCCGCCGTACGCGAGCTGAACGCCCAGCACGCTACGCTTTTGCTGCGGCCGCTTCGAGCGCGTCGCGCAACGCCGACCGGACGTCGCGCAGCGCCGCATCGAGCGCGGCGTTCTGCGCGCCGGTGAGAACGCGGTGGAACTCCTCGTTCGGCAGCGGCGCGATGTTGGTGAACGTGGCGATCAGCGCGCTGCGGTACGCGTTCATCGCTTCGCCGCCCGGCGGCGTCACGAACGA
>JAQBPK010000065.1 GCA_028287565.1 Vulcanimicrobiota bacterium | reverse complement strand
TGCACGATCAGCAGCAGGTCGTTGGCGGTGACCGCCGTGCTCGCGCCGCCGCCGCCCGTGTCGAGCGTGCCCAGCGGCAGCACGGTCGAGCCGGCGCCGAGCGTCCCGGCCGGCGGCTGGTAGTACGTGTTGTAGACGCCCGACAGCGTGCCCGGCGAGCCGTCCTTGCCGGGGCCGAGCGAGCACGTCGCGGCGCGCGCCGGCAGCGGCCGCAGCACGGTCGATGTGACGAGGAGCGCGTACGCGAACGAGACCACGAAGGCCGTCGCGCGCCGGGCGAATGGCGTGTTCTTCTTCAGCAACTCAGTCGAAGCGTCAGGCAAAGAGAAAGCGCGGACGCCTGTGACGGAGTCCTCCTTCACATCGTATCGGCACGAGCGAGGCGGAGCGTTTCGCTCGCCCGTTCGGAATTCTGTACCGTTCGCCACGCGGCGCGGAAGGTGTCGCAGCGCCGGCCGACCTACGTACGAATGCGTAGTACGAGCTTCTCCCCCGGAGGTCCCTGTTCATGCGTCCTTATCGCCCGGTCGTTAGAGCGCTTGGGCTCGCAGCCGCCGTCGCGCTCGGCATCTCCGCGGCGCGCGGCGCCGGTGCCGAAGGCCTCTACGGCCTGAGCGGTCCCGTCGCGCCCGATTCGGCCGCCGCGCGCGCATCGGCGGCCCACGGTTTCGACCTCTCGAGCCTCGACCCGACGTGTCCGGCGTGCAAGGACTTCGCGCAGTTCGCGACCGGCGGCTGGAAGACGAACAATCCAATCCCGGCCGACCGCACGAACTTCGCGCGCTTCACGAAGCTGCTGCTGGACAACCAGAAGGTCGTGCGCGGGATCATCGAGGAGTCGGCGGCATCGAAGCCTGCGCCGGGATCGAACGCGCGCAAGGTCGGCGACTACTACGCCTCGTGCATGGACATGGACGCGCGCAACAAGGCCGGCCTCGCACCGATCGCGCCGGTTCTCGCGCGCATCGACGCGGTCAACGGCCCGGGCGACCTCCCGGCGGCCCTCGCGCTGCTGCACGACGACGGCGCCGGCGCGTTCTTCGGGGCGGCGCCGTTCGTCGACACGCACGATTCCAACGCGACGATCGTCGGCGTGTTCCAGGACGGGCTGGGCCTGGGCGACCGTGACTTCTACCTGCGCGACGACGCTAAGTCGCAGGGCGTGCGCGACGCCTACGTGCAGCACGTCGGAAATGAGCTTGCGCTGTCGGGCTGGGACCAGGCGCGCGCGCACGACGCCGCGGTGAAGATCCTAGCGCTCGAGACGTCGATCGCGAAGTTCTCGCGCGACCGCGTGGCGCTGCGCGATCCCAAGCTCAACTACCACAAGATGGATCTCGCGGGCGTTGCGAGCGCGGCGCCGGGCTTCGCTTGGGACCGCTATTTCGCCGCGCGCAAGCTGCCCGCGGCGACCGCGCCGGTGAACCTCACCAACCCGGACTTCGCGAAAGACGTCGTGGGCGTGATCAACGTCACGCCGCTTGCGGACGTCAAGGCGTACATGCGCTGGCACGCGCTCAACGCGTTCGACGACACGCTCTCGCAGCCGTTCGTCGACGAGGCGTTCGCGTTCAACTCCAAGCTCACCGGCGCCAAGACGCAGCAGCCGCTCGCGGAGCGCTGCACGCTGGCCGTCGACGGCGTCCTCGGCGAAGCGGTCGGCGCGGCGTTCGTCCAACAGCGCTTCTCGCCCGCGGCGAAGGAACGCGCGACGACGATGATCGCGAACCTCCGCTCGGTGCTGCGCGACGACATCACGACGCTGTCGTGGATGAGCGAGCCGACGCGGCAGCAGGCGATCGCGAAGCTCGACGCGTTCACCGTCAAGGTGGGCTATCCCGACAAGTGGACGGACTACTCCAAGCTCGACGTGGCGCCCGGCCCGTACGCAAGCAACGTCATCAGCGCGACGGCGTGGGCGCAGACGCGCGCGATCGACCGCATCGGCAAGCCGCGCGACCGCACGCTGTGGGGGATGACGCCGCCGACCGTCAACGCGTACTACAACCCCGTCAACAACGAGATCGTGTTCCCCGCGGGCATCCTGCAGCCGCCGTTCTTCGACCCGAACAACGACGACGCGATCAACTACGGCGGGATGGGCGCCGTCATCGGGCACGAGATGACGCACGGGTTCGACAACACCGGCCGCCAGTTCGACGCGCAGGGCAACAACCGCGACTGGTGGCAGCCGGCGGACGCGATCGCGTACGAAGCGCGCGCGAAGTGCGTCGAGGACGAGTTCTCCTCGTTCAAGGTCGGCGACCTGAGCATCAACGGCAAGTTCGTCCTGGGCGAAGCGATCGCGGACCTGGGCGGCATCACGATTGCCTACAAGGCGTTCGAGAAAGCGCAGGCGGGCAAGCCGCGCCAAGTGATCGACGGCTTCACGCCCGAGCAGCGCTTCTTCCTCGGCTACGCGCAGTGGTTCACGCGCGCGTTCCGCGACGAGGAAGCGCGCAAGCGCATCACGACCGATCCGCACCCCAACGACTACTACCGGATCGACGGAACCGTCGCCAACCTGCCGGAGTTCGCCCAGGCGTTCTTCTGCAAGGCGAACGACCCGATGGTCCGGCCGGCGGCGAATCGCTGCAAGATCTGGTGACACGGCGCGGCGGACCTTCTATGGGAGCGGCAGCAGGCTCGCGGGTGGGCCCAGGTTTTCCGCCGCGTGCTCGGGGACGCCGGACTCGGTGAGCTGGCGGTACTGCTGGAGGCGGTTCGTCAGGCGCGCGACCTCTTCGTTGAGCGCGTAGCTCTGGCGAATCGCCGTCGACAGGTCGGCTGTGTCGTACGTGTAGTCGAACCGCTTTAGCGAGTTGAGGATCTCGGTGTTGAGCGTTTTGAGGTTGGTGTAGCCGCGCCGGATGCCGGCGCCCGTCAGCTTGTAGGACGGATAGTTGGACACGACGATGTCGCGCTTGATCTGTGCCTGCACGATCTCGTTGCGCAGGCTCTGCACGCGGTCGTCGCCCGGCGCGTAGCGCGAGGCGACCATCAGCGCGTCGATCGCGTCCTCGAAGCGGGACGCGGCGAAGAACTTCTGCGCCAGGCGAATCTGCACGTTGATGAGCCCGTCGCGCGCGTGCTTGTTCGCCGGGTCGATCTTGAGCGCGAGCTGGTATGCCACCGAGGCGTCGGGATAGTTGCCGTGCTGCAGCGACGCGTCGCCCTGGTGGTTGCGCTCGCGTACGATCCACGACGCGACGGTGGTGGCGCAGCCGGTCGTGCCCAGCGAGAGCGCCAGGCAGGCGAGGATCACGGCGATGGATCGGCTCGTGCGGTGCATCAGTGCTTGAAGTGGGCGATGTGGAAGTTGGCCGCGGCCGCGGATGATCGGTGTCATGTCAGTGCTTGACGAAGAGGTGGGTGCCGGCGGCGATGTACGCCGCGGCCGGGTAGAGCACGAGCTGCGCCAGAACGGTGCCGACGAACGCCGTGGCGACGAGCACCACGACCATCGCGTAGACGTGCGACACCGGACGCTCGTCGCGCACCGTCTGGTCGACGATGTACGCGGACGTCGGATCGACGAACAGCGAGAACGCGACCGTCCCGATGCCGTTGACGAGCCCTGACAAGCCGATTGCGGTTCCCCGCGCTTCGAGGTTCAGGTCGCTCGCGTAGTACGCCGCCACGACGCCGATCGCGTACACCGTCGATATGACGGTGTTGCCGATGATGAGCTTGCGCGGGATCGCGCGGAACGGCAGCCGCCGCGCTTCGCTCAGAGACGGGATGCGAACGGCGCGGGCGAGGTCGAAGAGGACGCGGGGATCGAGCAGCCGCATGAGCGCGGACGGTATCGAACCGCTGCGCTCGAACGATCGCACGCCGCGCACGAACATCACGATGAACACGGGCATCAGCAGGCCGCCCGCGAGGACGCCGAGCGATCCCGACGCGACGATGAGCCGCAGCTGCGTGTCGAGGACATGGAGCGCGCCGGCGTCCACGGCCGCACGATGCGCGTCGTGCGCGGCGTTCGCCGGAATGTCGGCTAGGGCGCCGAGCGCCGGCGTGACGAAGAGGGTTGCGAGCCGGCTCGCGGTCACCACGAGCGAGAACAGGGAGATTGCGGTCGCGATCCGCAGCGTCGTGACGCCGGCGATTCGAGCCGCATAGGCTCCAATTTGAATTGCCTGGGTGACGAAGTTGAGCCCCGCCGCGACGAACAGGTTCGCAACCAGAACGTCGCTCACGCAGCGGCGGCTCCCGGCAGACGCACGCCGCGCACGCCCGCGGGGCCCAGCACGCACAAGCCGCGCTGCGCGGGGCCGAGCAGCTCGCGCGCCAGCGCGTCGACGTCCGCGGCGGTCACCGCGTCGAACGCCGCTTCGACTTCTTCCGTCGAGATCTGGCGGCCGTGAACGATGTGGTTGCGCGCGAGGCGCGACATGCGGTTGTAGGTGCTCTCGAGCGCGAGCGTCAGGTTGCCTTTGAGGTGCTCTCGCGTGCGTTCCACCTCGTCGGCGCGAACGCCGTCGTGCAGCAGCCGGTCGAGCTCGTCGGAGACGACGTCCACGCATTCCTGCACGCGCTCGGGCGTGCAGCCGGCGCTCACGCCGAACAGGCCTGCGTCGCGATACCCTTGCTGGAACGTGGAGATCTCGTACGCGAGCCCGCGCTCCTCGCGCACGCTCTGGAACAGCCGGCTCGACATCCCGCCGCCGAGCAGCGTGTCGAGCACGGAGAACGCATAGCGGCGCTCGTCGCGCAGCGCGAGCCCCGGCATGCCGAGCAGCACGTAGGCTTGTTCCGTGTCGTCGATCGTCACGTCCAGCGCCGGCGTGAAGCGCGGCCGCTCCGGCACCGGCGGCGCGGTGTCGCCGGCGAACGACGCGAACGCGAGCGCGACGAGCTGCACGACGGTGTCGTGCTCGATGTTGCCTGCCGCCGTGACGAACACGGTCGATGGCGCATAGCGCGACGTGCGCCAAGCCAGCAGATCGTCGCGCGTGATGGCGGTGACCGTGTTCGCGAAGCCGATCGTCGGGTCGCCGAGGTTCGCGCCGTGCCACAGCGTGCGCGTGAAGCGGTCGTGCACCACCTCGCCCGGCGAGTCGTCGTACATCTTGATCTCTTCGAGCACAACTTGCTGCTCGCGCGCGAGGTCGCCGGCGTCGAAGCGCGCGTGCTGCAGCATGTCGGCGAGCACGTCGACGGCGCGCGGGAGATGGCGGTCGACGACGTGGGCGTAGAAGCACGTCATCTCCTTGTCCGTCATCGCGTTGAGCTCGCCGCCGACCGCGTCCATCTCCTCGGCGATCTGCCGCGCGGTTCGCCGCGGGGTGCCCTTGAAGACCATGTGCTCGAGCAGGTGCGAGATGCCGCGCCGCTCGGCGGGCTCGAAGGAGGAGCCGACATCGCACCACAGGCCGATCGTGGCGGAGCGGACGTGGCTCATGCTCTCGGTGAGTACGAGCAAACCGTTCGGAAGCGTACTGGAGCGGATCATCCGGTGGTTCCCTTCGACAGGGACGCCCGGAAGGCCGGGTCCCAGAACGTGCCCGTGCCGGCGGCGAGCCGGGCGCGGACGTCCCGGCGCGCCGCGCGCGGGACGGTGATCGAGAAGACCGTCGCGGCGGTGGGCTTGGCGTAGTCGCCGCTGACCACCGTGCCCTTGCCCGCGTCGAGCGGGACGGTCGCCCAGCAGTCGACCTCGTCGGCCTCCGGCGCGGCCGCGTACGCGCCCTCGACCAGCGCCGCGACCTCGGCGTTCCACGCGGCCAGGTCGAGCGCGCGGTGGAACTTTACACCCGAGACGACGAGGCCGCAATCCACATGCGGACCGGCCCGCTCGCAGCGCACGCGCAGCAGCTGCGCCGCGAGCGGGCGCGCGAGCAGTCGGGCCGCAATGCGGCGCGCTGTGGCGGAGTCCGTGCCCGAGCTGCGAGCGACCACGCGCGGATCGTCAAGAGCGAGCTCGAGCGCGGCAGCGTGCGCCGGCACGAACGCCGATGCTGCCAGTACCGCCGCGACCGCCGTGCTAATAGCTCTGCGCGAAATAGGCCTGATACCGCGCCGGCTCGCCGCACGGAACGCACGTGTCCGCGCGCGCCGGCTCGCGCAGGTTGCGCGTCGTGCCGCTCGTCGCTGCCTTCACCGCGGCCTCGCACTCCGGGCGGCCGCACCACGGCACGTCGATCATCCCGGCGCGCTCGCGCAGCAGCCGCAAGAACTCGTCGCGGTCGAGCGTCGCGATCGTGTGGTCCTGCAAGAACGTCTTCGCCTGCGCGAACAGCGAGTGCTGGATCTGCTCGAGCACCGCCGGAATGAACGCGACGACCTCGTCCAGCGGAACCTGCTGCTTCTGACCTTCTTCTTTCACCGCTTTGTCGCGTCGCACGAGCGTCACGACGCCGGCGTCGAGATCGCGGTTGCCGATCTCCAGCCGAACCGGCACGCCGCGCAAGTCCCACTCGTTGAACTTGTAGCCCGGCGACTGTCCCGGCCGGTCGTCGAGCTTCACGCGCAGTCCGGCTTCCTTGCATTTGCGGAAGAGCTCGCGCACAGCTTCGTCGAGCCGCGTCGTGTCGCCGCGCGGGATCGGCACGATCACCACTTCCGTCGGCGCGATTCTCGGCGGAATGCGCAAGCCGCGGTCGTCACCGTGCGTCATGATCAGCGCGCCGAGCATGCGCCACGACATCCCCCACGACGTCGTCCAGCAGAACTGCTGCGTCTGGTCTTCCGCGGCGAACGTGATGTCGTACGCGCGCGCGAAGTTCTGCCCGAGCTCGTGCGACGTCGCCGACTGCAGCGCGCGTCCGTCCGGCATCAAACCTTCGATCGAGTACGTGTGGTTGGCGCCCGCGAAGCGCTCGGACGCGGATTTCTCGCCCTTGTAGACGGGCACCGCGCAGACGTCTTCGGCGACCTCGCGGTAGACTTCGAGCATCCGCGCGACCTCTTCGGCGGCTTCCTGCTCGGTCGCGTGCGCGGTGTGGCCTTCTTGCCACAGAAACTCCGCCGTGCGCAGAAACGGGCGCGTGCGCTTCTCCCAGCGCATCACGTTCGCCCACTGGTTGATGAGCACGGGAAGATCGCGGTAGGACTGAATCCATTCCGCGTACATCACGCCGATGATCACTTCGGACGTCGGCCGGATCGCGAGCCGCTCCGTGAGCTTTTCGTTCCCGCCCTCGGTGACCCAGGCGACTTCGGGCGCGAAGCCCTCGACGTGCTCGGCCTCTTTGGTGAGCAGCGACTCGGGGATCAGCAGCGGAAAGTACGCGTTCTCGTGGCCCGTCTCTTTGAAACGCGTGTCGAGCGCGGCGACGAGGCGCTCCCACAGCCCGTAGCCGTACGGCCGGAGCACGAGGCAGCCGCGCACGGGCGCCTGCGACACCAGTTCCGCCTGGTAGCAGACCGCTTGATACCACTCCGAAAGATCGGCGCTCTTGCTCGGGATCCGTTCCATAGACAACCGGCCGGGGTTCGCGGAGGTCGGCAAGCGTCCTGTCGCAGCCCGCGGCATGGTGCCGGTTCCCGGAGGCGAACGCCGGGACCGGTATGCCGAAACTGACGCGTATCTACACCCGCACGGGTGACGACGGAACGACCGGGCTGGTCGGCGGGCAGCGCGTCAAGAAGAACGCGCTGCGCATCGAAGCGTACGGGACGATCGACGAGCTCTCGTCCGCGATCGGCCTTGCGCGCACCGCGCTGACCGACGTGCAGCGCACGCGCCCGGTGCAGGACCTTCAGCGCGCGCACGACGTCGCGCGCGAGCTCGACACGTGGCTAGCGTGGACGCAGGACGCGCTGTTCAACCTCGGCAGCGATCTCGCGACGCTGCCCAAGGACCGTTGGGAAGGCATGCCGCTGATCACCGCGGCCGACGCGACCGCGCTGGAACACGCCATCGACCGCGCGCAGCAAGACCTCGAGCCGCTCGCGAACTTCATCCATCCCGGCGGCTCGTATCCGGGCGCGTTCTTGCACCAAGCGCGCACGGTGTGCAGGCGCGCGGAGCGGCTGCTGATCGGCGCGCGCGAGCAAGGCGAGGAGATCTCGCCCGAAGTGGTGCGTTACGTGAACCGGTTATCGGACGCGCTGTTCGTGTGGTCGCGCTGGATCAACCACGCGCTCGAGCAGCCCGAGCACCTGTGGAACGCGAAGACCGCGCCGCCGGAGCTGCCGCCGCGGTGACGCGGCCGTCGAGCTGCGCGCTGAGCTTCTTTGGCGCGACGGTGCGATAGCTTTCCTCGAGCCAATCGCATAGCACGTCGACCGGCGGGATTCCCGCGTCGAGCGGAAGCGTCACCCAGCCCGCTTTGCCGAGCCCGTAGCCGGTGGGCGCCGCGCCCGGCACAGACATCGCGGCGTCGTGCGCGTCGGTCAGCTTGACCGTCAGCGTCGTCTCACCGAGAAACACGAAGATCTTCTTGCCCACTTTGACGACGGTGTCGCCCCACGGATGATCTTCCCACGCGCCGGGATACGCGAGCGCTCGCGCGCGCAGCACTGCGGCCGGGCCCTTCTTCTTGCTCATCGTTCACCTTTCAAGAACGGACGCGCTCGCAGCAGCGCGACGGCGGTGACCGCGTCCTCGATGCCGCCGGCGGCGCACGCATCGAGCGCGTCATCGAACCGCATCCGTACGACATCGATGCGTTCGACATCCTCAGGCGCGAGCGCTGCCGGCGTCAAACCGATGCCGAGGTAGAGCGAAACAGGCTCCTGCACGATCGACGGAATCTCGTACGTCTCTCCGAGCGCGACCCAGCGGTTCGCGAGCATGCCCGCTTCTTCGCGCGACTCGCGCTGCGCGCATGCCAAGCCGTCTTCGCCGTCGTGGCGTCCACCCTTGATGACTTCGAGCACGACGCGGTCGACGGCGAAGCGCGGCTGCCGCACGAGCAGGACGTCATTGCCGTCGGCAAGCACCACCGCGCTCGCCCGCGGCGTGACGACGACGCCGTGCACGCCCGGCGCGCCGGTCGGATGGACGATGTCGTGCGCCTCGAAGCTGAGCCAGGCGTTCTCGTACACGACGCGCTTCGAGCGGCGAATGTATCCCGCGTCGCTCATTGCGACGCGACGACCGCGAGAGCCAGGGTCGAGACGGCCGGCATGCGTCGGGCTTCGCACGGTGCTCACACTATCCCCCGGCCCGCGGGACGCGCGCGCGCGTGCCGACCCGGCGCAGCGGGATTGCAGCCGGAAATGCAGCGGCAAGCGCGTGGCGAACGGTCGCGCGATGCGCGTCGTGATCCGCACCCACGTCCTAGCGCCCCAGTTCGCGGCGCTCGCCGCCCGGCACGGTGTCGAGAGCGTCGCCGTGAGCGACACCGAGACGATGCACCGCGAGCTGGCCGACGCCGACGCGCTCTGGACCTGGCCGGACTTCTACAATGCCGAGCTCGTCTCGCTGCTCGAACGCCACGCGCCGCGCCTGCGCTGGGTGCAGCTGCCGACGATGGGCTACGACCCGGTCGAGCTGCACGGCGTGCCGCCCGGCGTCACTGTGACGTCGGCAGGTGATGCGTACGCGCCGACCGTCGCCGAGCACGCGATCGCGATGCTGCTCGCGCTCGTGCGGCACATCCCCGAAGCGGTGCGCAATTCCGCTGACGGAAAATGGGACCAGTCGAACGCGGTGCGCATCGGCACAATGCACGGCGCGACCGTCGCGGTGATCGGCTTCGGCAACATCGGCCGCGAGATCGCCGCGCGGCTGCGCGGTTTCGGCGCGCGCGTCATCGCCGTGACGCGGAGCGGCCGAACCGACCCGCTCGCGGACGAATCGGCCTCGAGCGATCAGCTGCTGGACGTGCTCGGACGCAGCGATGCGGTCGTTCTCGCGGTGCCGCTGAACGCGCAGACGCGTCATCTCATCGACGCGCGCACGCTCGCCGCGCTGCAACCGCACGCGATCGTGATCAACATCGCGCGCGGCGGCGTTATCGACCATGCCGCCCTGCGCAACGCGCTCGCTGAAGGCCGCCTGGGCGGGGCTGGACTCGATGTGACGGAGCCCGAGCCGCTGCCCGCGGACGATCCGCTGTGGAGCATGCCGAACGTGCTGATCACGCCGCACGTAGCCGGTTACGGCGGCGATGTCGCGCCGCGGCGCATCCTCGCGCTGTTCGAGCGCAACCTCGCCAATTTCACGGCCGGACGCCCGCTGGAGGCGCTGGTCCAAGTCGAACCGCGCGCCCGCTGACGAGCGCCGGTTGCGGGCACACGCGGTTCGCTACAATCCCAGCGCTTTTCGCACCGCTGAGAGATAATTGCGCGACACCGGCACCTCGCTGCGCGCCTTGTCGTCCACGCGCAGCAAATAGGAACCGTTGAAGAACGGTTCGACTTCGACGACACGTTCGGGATTGACCAGATACGCGCGGTGCACGCGCAAGAACCCGGCGGGCTCGAAGCGCGACGCCGCTTCGGCGAGCGAGCCTTTCCAGCGCAGATCGCCGTCGTACACGCGCGCGGTGACGACGTGGCCGTTCGCCTGCACGTAGCGGATGTCGGCCGTCTTCACCAGCCGCGTGCGCTCGCCGTCCTCCAGCGCGACGCGCGCGAGCGTACCGTTCCCGGCGATTATCGCCGGCGAGCTGTTCTGGCGCATCCCGCGCAATCGCTCGAGCGTGCGCGCGAGCCGCTCCTCCGAAACCGGCTTCACGACATAATCGAACGCAGCGAGCTCGAACGCGTCGACCGCGTGCTCATCGTGCGCCGTGACGAACACGACCTGCGGCGCGGAGGGCAGCGCGTTGATGACCTTCGTCGCTTCCAAGCCGCTCAGGCCGGGCAGGTTGATGTCGAGAAACACCACGTCATACTGCGAGCCGGCGAGCTCGCGCAACGCCTCGACTGCGTCGGGCGCTTCGGTGACCTCGACGTCGTCCGCGACCTTGCCGATCGTGTAGACCAGCTCGCTGCGCACGAGCGGCTCGTCGTCGACGACTAGCGCGCGCACGGCATCACCGGGCGGCGGCCGGCATGAGCGACGGCACCCGGAACGCGACCGTTGTTCCCTTGCCCAGCGCGCTCGTGATGCGCAGTGCGCTCGCGGGGCCGAACAGTTTCGTCAGCCGCGAGTTCACGTTGTCCATGCCGATCCCGTTGCCGCTCGACGGTTTGGGATGGACGAAGCCGACGCCGTCGTCGCTCACGGCGATCTCCGTTCCGTCCCCGTCCGGCTGCGCGCAGATCCGCACGGTGCCGCCTCCGCCTTTCGGCGCAAGACCGTGGCCGATGGCGTTCTCGACCAGCGGCTGCACCGACAAGACCGGCACGAGCGCGAGCCGCGCGCGCGGATCCACTTCAAACGCCACGTGCAGCCGCTCGCCGAAACGCGCGTGCTCGAAATGCAAGTACTGCTCGACGTGCTCGAGCTCTTCGTCCAGCGACACGAACTCGGCGTGCTGCGCGAGCGAGTCGCGAAAGTACTCCGCGAAGTCGACGACGAGATCGTGCGCGCGGCCGGGATCGGTGCGCGTGAGCGCGGCGATCGTCGTGAGCGTGTTGAACAGGAAGTGCGGCGAGATGCGCGCGCGCAGCGCGTCGAGCTCGGCCTGCGTGACGAGCGCCGAGCGCGCGTCGAGTTCAGCTGCTTCGAGCGACACGGAGAACACGCGCGCGAGCCCGACGGCGACCTTCTCGTCGTCTTCCGCGATCGGAGTGCCCGCGCGGTAGAGCTTGAGCGCGCCGACCGCCGCGCCGCGCACGATAAACGGCGCGATCGTCACCGACGTGAGCGGACAGCCCGGAACGGGACAGTCAATCTCCTCGCGCGAGCGCGCGGTGATGGCCTGCCCCGTCGCGATCGCCTTGTGCGTGAGCCCCGTCAGCGACGGACCGCCCACGAGGTGGTGGTCCTCGCCGCGGCCGACGTACGCCAGGACGCGCTCGGTGTCGATCACGGCGCACGCGTCCAGCCCGAGGTTCTCGTAGAGCAGCCGCGCGGTGAACGTCGCCGAGTCATCACCGAGCCCGCCGCGCAGGTGCGGGAGCGCTTCCACGACGAGGTCGAGGACGTTCGTGCTCATCACGCCTTGCATTCGACGCCGGACCCCGTCCTGCTTCGTGCAGCATGCAACGCGCGCGCCGTGCGCGTGTTCCAGCGGCAACACCGCTCCGCCCGAGGTCATGATGCACACAACCTTTCGCAGCGCCGCCGTCGCCGGCGCGCTGATGCTCGCCCTGTCAGCCGCCGCCGGGGCCGCCACGGTTCGGCTCGTGCCGCTCGCGGGCCAGACCGCCGGCACCACCGTCAACGGCTGCAACGTCCCGTCGACACCCGCTTCCGTCACCGCCGCCGCGCCCGCCGATCTTCCCGCGATCGCATCCGGTCAGAACGTCTCCGGCATCACCGAGGTCCGCATCGCGCTCGATCCGCGCGGATATCTCACCCGCGCATCGGTGCTGAGCTCCAGCGGGAACCGCTGGATCGACCGCGCCGCCGTGCACGCCGCGCAGGCGTCGTCGTTCAGCGCCGAGGTGCGGGACTGCGCGCGCATCGGCGGCGAGTACGCGTTCGTCGTGGACTTCACGAACTGATCGCTCTTCATCGCGCAACCTGACGTGCCGCCGGAGCGTGTCCGGCGGACCAGGCCGTCCGCTGCCGTGCGGAGTACGGACGCCGGAATGAGCCGAAGCGTCGAGGTGCTGCTCGGACCGCCATGGTCTTCCGATACCGTGCGCGGCGCGGACGTGGTGGTCGTGGACGTGCTGCGCGCGACGACCACCATCGCCACCGCGCTCGCGAACGGCGCGGCCGGCGTGATCCCGGTCGCCGAGCCCGAGGACGCGATCGCGCTCGGCAACCGGCTCGGCCGCGATCGCGTGCTGCTGTGCGGCGAGCGCCACTCGCTGCGCATCGAAGGCTTCGACCTCGACAACTCACCGGCGTCCTTCACGCCGCAGGCGGTCGAGGGCAAGACGCTGCTCATCACGACGACGAACGGCACGCGCGCGCTGCGCGCCGTCGCGACGGCGGCGTCGGTCCGCACCGCCGCGCTGGTGAACCGCACCGCGGTCGCCGACGCGCTCGTGCACGAGAACGGCGACATCGTGATCGTCTGCGCAGGCGAAGGCAACGGCTTCGCGCTGGAAGACGCGCTCGGCGCGGGCGCGCTGGTCGATACGCTGCTGACGCTGATCGGCGACGTGGAGCTGTGCGACGGCGCGCGCGCCGCGGCGCTGCTCTACCGCGCCGTCGCCGCCCGCCTCACGGACGCGGTGGCGAGCGCGGACCACGCGCAATCCTTGGCGCAGAAAGGTTTCGCGCGCGACGTCACGCGCTGCGCCGCGCTCGACACGCTGCAGGTCGTCCCGACGCTGCGTGACGGGATCCTCGTCGCAGGCTGAGCGCCGGGTCCGAGGATCGGACGATGCGCCGGTCTACGCCAGCAGCTTCTCCGGGGTGATCGGCAGGTCGCGCACGCGCTTGCCGGTCGCGTGGTAGACCGCGTTCGCGATCGCCGCCGCGGCGCCGACGATGCCGATCTCGCCGATGCCTTTGACGCCGAGCTCGTTCACGTGCGGATCGTCCTCCGGGATGATGATCGACTCGATGGCGGGGACGTCCGCGTTCACCGGCACGAGATACTCGCCGAGGTTCGCGTTCATGATGCGGCCGGACCGTTCGTCGTAGCGCGTGTGCTCGAGCAGCGCCATCCCGATGCCCCAGACCGCGCCGCCCATGTACTGGCTCTTCGCCGTGCGCTCGTTGAGGATGCGGCCCGCGCCGAACGCGTTGACGAACTTCGCGACGCGCACCGTGCCGAGGTCCGGATCGACGCGCACCTCGGCGAACTGCGCGCCGAAGGAGTGCATAGCGTAGGTCTTCTCCTCATCGCCGGCCTTTGCGTCGGCGCGTCCGTCGATCACGTCGGTGCCGTGCTTGCGCAGGATGGCGACGAGCGCCTCACCGCTCGCATCCTTCAGCGCAGCGACGTCCACGCCGTCGAGCGCCGCGAGCTTGGCGCGCACGTTCAATGCGGCGAGCTTGAGCGCCGAACCGGCGCTCGCCGTCAGCGCGGAACCGCCGGCGTTGGGCGCGTTGGGGTACATCGTGTCGCCCAGCTCCATGCGCACGTGCTGCACGGGAACGCCGAGCGTCTCCGCGACGACTTGCGAGAACACCGTGTACGCGCCCGTTCCGATGTCGACGCCCGCGCTCTGCGCGAGCACGCTGCCGTCGGCGTGCAGCTGCACGACCGCGGATGCCGGGCGGCGGTTCATCGGGTATGTCGCCGCCGCGACACCCATGCCAACCAAAAGCCGACCGTCACGCATCGAGCGCGGCGTGGGATTACGACGGCTCCAGCCGATGCGCTCCGCGCCCGCGCGCAAGGACTGCGCGAGCGCACGGCTCGAGAACGGCAGGCCTTCGGCGTCGCGGTCGGTGTCGTTGCGCAGGCGCAGCTCGACGGGATCGATGCCGAGCGCGTACGCGAGCTCGTCCACGGCGGACTCGAGCGCGAAGGAACCGCTCGACTCGCCCGGCGCGCGCATGTACGTCGGCGTGCCGGTGTTGAGCCGGCCCACCCGGTGCGTCACCAACAGGTTCGGCGTGCCGTACAGCACCGTCGAGAGCAGCCCTGACGGCTCGACGAACTCGTCGAACGCGGACGTCTGCGTGGTCAGCTGATGGATCACGCTCGTGAGCTTGCCGTCGCGCCCTGCGCCGAGCGCGACGCGCTGCACGGTCTGCGGCCGGTAGCCGAGCACGCCGAACATCTGCGGCCGCGCAAGCACGATCTTCACCGGGCGGTTCGTCATCTTCGCCGCCATCGCGGCCAGCGTCACGTGCGGCCAGCTCGATCCCTTCGAGCCGAAGCCGCCGCCGATGAAGCGCGAGATCACGCGCACGTTCGTGAGCGGGATCCCGAACACCGCGGCGAGCTTACGGCGCGCGCCGACGACACCCTGCGATGCGTCGTAGAGCGTGAGCCGGTCGCCCTCCCACTGCGCGGTCGTGGCGTGCGGCTCCATCGGGTTGTGGTGCTCGACCGGCGTCGTGTAGACGTGGTCGACCTTCACCGCGGCGCTCGCGAGCGCGGCGTTCGCATCCCCTTTGTGCGTGTCGGCGTCCTTGCCGTGGACCTGCGCCGGTTTGTAGAGCGGCGCGTCCGCGAGCTTCGTCGCGGCGCGGGCCGGCGCGTAGCGCACGCGCAGCGCCGC